>CALUGX010000053.1 GCA_944320285.1 uncultured Prevotella sp. | reverse complement strand
TTTCTTTTAAGAAGAAAACTCGATGATACGATTTTGATTATAATTAAAAGGCATACACCTGAACTGCGGATGAACCCTTTTTTTACAAATAAAACTCTCCGGTAAGGCGTGCATACCACGCCGTGCGCGTCATGTCGGCATTGTTGAGACATTCCTCCGTCTCCTCGAAGCCCGCCGGCGAAGGCCGCCGGCCATACTCCAGCAGGCAGCGGCTGACAGGTTTGCCCGGCACTGTCCTCACCATGCACGCCCGCCGCGGGAATAGCCCGGCGAGGGCTGCCTCGGCGTCGAACGCGCCGCGCACGGCCGCCGGAACCACCACCGACAGCACGCCCCCGCCGGCCATCAGCCGCGCCGCGTGGCCGAACAGGTCGGCCGCGGGCAACGTCTCCGCGCTGCGCGCCATTGTCCTCGCCGCCGTCTTGCAGGCCGGCGTCCCCGCGTAAAACGGAGGATTGCACACCACGGCGTCATACCCGCCGCCCCCGTGAAACGCCTGAAGCGACGCCTCCACCACCCTTATACGGTCTGCAAATGGCGACGCCGCTACATTCACCTGCGCCTGCAGGCACGCCCCCTGCTCCACGTCGATGGCTGTCACCTCCGCCCCCGCAAACCTCTGCGCCATCATCAGCGCCACGAGCCCGCTGCCCGTGCCCACGTCAAGGATGCGCCGGCCGCCTGCGGCCCACGCCCCGAGGAGCACGCCGTCCGTGCCCACCTTCATTGCGCAGCCCTCATGCCCCACCGTGAAACGCTTGAATGAAAAACCTTCAGACATAATCAAAATTAAAAGGTAAAAGTGAAAACCGAACAATCCGTTTGCACCTGCAAAATTAATGAAATCCGTCCATTCGGCAAAATATTACGTTTCGCAAGGCTTGCGGAATGCTTTTACTTTGACTATTATAATAAATAATATATATTTGCAACGCAAATAACATAAATCGGCAATTATGAAAGAAACCATCACAACACACAATATACGAGATAAAAATCTGCTGTTGCCCATTTCATATCCGGCAAAAAGCTGAACGCCATGCAACTTTTTATGCAAAACCTTTGCAGATGTTGCCAAAAGTCAGTATATTTGCCATGTCGCTATCCAAACACAGGGTTGCAAGCCCCGGCGTGCGGACGGCGGCTATATATGAAAAAGGCGTTTACTAAGCGCTTGGTCTTGACGTTTCGAAACTTCGCAACTTTCAGGTATAGTCAAGAACAAGGCAACAGTAGATGTCCTGCGTGGTATGTATTCACTTCATATCAATCTTCACGCCTTTCCGACATGAAGCATATTGGTGTAAACATATCCGGCGTGGGGTCTCTGCGTTGCTCGTTCTACTATACCGGGCAATGCGAAGGCCTCGAAGCGTGGACGGGCGAACAGTAAGAACTCCCACGCTTTTATTTGTATATACCACAATCTAATTATTTACTAATTTGTTCTTTGGGCGAGTTTGGAACAACAAAATTATTAATATGGGAAAAATCTTAAAAGGTATATTAAGTTTCATTGCCATCGTCATTACATTTACAATCGCAACTTGTTGTGGTAAAACTTGCAGCAATGCAAGTATTGAAAGAAAAACAACAACAAATTTAAGTTATGAAGTAAAACGAATGAATAAAGAATTACCAAAAAAGTTTGACAATATGATACTTGAGAGAATTGAATTACATGAAAACAGAGAACTTAGATATTGCTTCACTGTAACTAATTCCAACATACATCCGAACCAAACCCAAATAGATATTATAAAACAACAAATGATTGAAAGAACAAGAAATGCCACCAACTTACAAAAACTAAAAGAATATGAGATAACGATGGCGTACGAATATAACAATACAAATGGCGTACGCTTAGCTCTTATCAAAATATATCCCAAAGATTATCAATAAAAATATTTTTATAGTTTAAACAAAAAGAATTATCAAAATGAAAATAGAAAATTTTAAAGACATATATCTAAAAGTGTTTTGTTGCGCTCCATATCTTATTGGCTTTATATCATATGTAATAATTAATGTTCAAGACGTTTCAGGAGTATTGGATGCTTTAGGATTTATATTTTTTTCAGCTATCGCGTTAGGAGTATCTGCATTGGGAACTTTTATATCAGTTAAACTTGTCCAAACATCAACTGAATATTTTGGATTACCCCAAAATTACATAACTATTACGATTTTATGCATCATAATGTCTTTTTTGTCCGTTATTATTCTAAGGGTTATCATAGCTAATGTTTTTCCACCTGATGTAAGCAAAAGCAGAACACCCTTTTTCTTTTAATTCAATCTATAAAATAAGCATTTATGTTTAATAAAGAAATGTTTAAGCCATTTGATTATTCAACCAATATAGATTATGGCACTTTAGTCGAGATTTTAGAAAAACAAGAATTTGCATTTTCAGATTACGGAGTAACAAAAGAAGAAGTTATGGATTACATACATGAAATAACTTTTTATAACACAGATATTAAACACATTTTAAGCCAAAAAGATATTATCTATCAACATAGATGTAATTTTTTTATCGTAATAGCTATATTAACTGAAATATATCTATTTTTCTTTATTGTCGGGCATTTTAATGATTTTATGAAAGATATTGAGCTCTTTTATGATATATTGTTATATCCATTTTACACTATTTTAGGAATAATGATTTATAGAATGCACCGCTTTATTGAAAATATAATATATTCAATAAAAAAATTTTTTCAGAGAAAATTCATTTACTCTATATTAGGAAGAAATACACCAAAAATAAAAAAATTACTCGATGATATACAAAAAACAATCTTGATAAATAACAATTAGGTCTCAGCATCATAAAAGTTTAGGCACCCTTTTTCTTTTAAAGGTAGAATCCATCGCACAGAATATTGGATTTCATTCGCAATATATTTTTTCACAGTAATTTTTATCACAGCAATACAAGAAGTGCCATTGGATTTACTACAAATACCTCTTATTTGGTTTATACTTGCACAAGGTTGTAAACGTTGCCATAACTATGGAGATAGTGGATGGTGGCAAATTATCTTTCCACTAAGTTTTTGGTAGATGATATTTTTAAATGGAGACTTTTATAAAAATGAATATGGCGAACCTACAATATAAAAATCAAATATAACATGAAATACATAACTCTTATTCTTGCAACAATGCTGACATTATGCCTTGCGACAATGCCGTATGGGTATTATATGCTTGTTCGTTGGGCAGCAATGGTAGTTTTCGCAATTTTAGCTTTAGACTATTATTCGGAAAACAAGAAAGAACTTGCAGTTACATTCGGTGCATTGGCATTGCTGTTCCAACCGTTCATAAAGATTGCGTTAGGCCGAACGATATGGAACATCGTCGATGTGGCTGTTGCAATATTACTTTTACTTTTAATTTTCACGAAAAATAAAAAGGAATAAAACAATGGGATAAACTAATAAAAAAGTATCTATATAATTAAAAATTATCCTTATATTTGCAATCAAGAGCATTTATAACCATTAAAAACTTAATACAATGGATTTTTTTTTGCACAAAAAGAAATATTCTAAATTACCACAACCTTTTGATTTGACTCCCAAAGAGAGGGACGAAGTTTTTTATAATCCTAAATATAAAATTGAGCATACGGGAGTTACATTAAAAGACATCCCATTTACTGGAGCAAGGAACGAAGTAATCTATATGGAGGGTGATTACGACGAAGTCGCAAACCGTTGTATCCGTGAAAACTATGACTTAATAAAAGAATGTTTTGCAAAGAAAAACCTAAGATTTGTTTACTTGCCGTGGATAGAAAAAGAGCTGAAAGACGAACGTATATTAAAATATCGAATACCTTACGATAGCACAAATTGCGACGTTGACATTACGCCTTTAAAAAGTAACTACCTGCTTGACTTCATGCTGCGCCCTGAAAACAGATACAAAGTAGGAAAGCCCTGCTTTGCAAGATTCTACACTCCGTGGTTTGACGAATATAGAGCCACAAGTCAACCGTCAGAAACAATTTTCGACTTATACATCTTCGATGTCAATACTGCAGATAGAGACCTAAAAGGATATTTTGAATGTTTGGTAGACCAGACTTTATTGTATAAACAATGGGGCGGCGTATTTAGCATTGATTATAATTGGCCGGAAAATGCCGATGAAGGCTTTGACGAAGAAACGAGATATATTCTTAAAGATGTGGAATACAAGATAGACCTTTTGCGCCGTAAGGGAATAAGCGAGGTCGTTCTTCAAAAACTTGTAATGCCCCAACCAAAATTAAGCAAGCTGGTTGTAACAAAAGACTTGAGAATATTCCTGCCGGACTATGAGAACATGGAAATAACGATGGAGCCGTTGGTTAAGGCTGTGTTCCTGCTCTTCCTGAAACACCCTGAAGGCATAATGTTCAAGGAATTGCCCGAATACAGGCGCGAACTGGCAGAGATTTACGGACGGATAAAAGGCGCGAGGGTGTCACTAAACCTGTTCGGGATAAGGAGTTACGACAAGAGCATCGTTAACGCCACCGACCCGCTGAACAACTCTATCAACGAGAAATGCGCAAGGATAAGGGCGGCTTTCCTGCTGAAATTCCAAGAAAGCCTTGCCGAAAACTACTTCATAACAGGCAAACGCGGAGAGCCCAAGATGATAAAACTGCCAAGAAACATGGTAGAATGGGAGGAATAAGACATGACTGCACAAGCGAGGGAAATACTTATTTAACGTGAGTTCGATAAATTCACGTTAATATATGGATGTTTGACTGATTAACGCAGACATAAAAGACATAATCTTCAAGCAAGAACTGCCAGCCCAAACTTCATAACGCAATCGCTGTAAAATAATAGGAAAGCATAACAAACAATGAAATACTTTCTTTCCATTGCTTTCGTCATTTGCTTAAGCATATATCATATTCCTTATATCCAAAGATAAGGGCGAAATATATTGAGAATGAAACATTCATAATAGATTCCATTTATTTCAAGCAAAGGTTCATTCTCGACTCCATAGCAAAGGCAGCATGGTATTCGTTTTATAAGGAAGAACTAAAAAAAGACACATTTAACATTATTGAAAATATGGCAAAGGAACACCCGATACAGTCGGAGGCGTTTCGATATGCACGGCTGCCATACGAAGAAAAGAAATATGAAAAAGAACTAATCAACATCAGAGAACGAGTAAAAAAAGGGCCTAAGAAAGGCATCAAAAATGCGTACATAAACACCATATATAAGGAAGCCCTCAAAGAGGATAATATTTTTGAAACATACTTCCTTTATGACATCACCAAAGACGGGAAACCAGAGCTTTTCATCCTAACAGGCAGTTGTGATGCTGATTCTGAGCTATTAATATACACTTACAAAAACCGGAATATAAAATTGATTCACAAAATAAGTGGCGGTGCTTTTTACAGTTATTATAAAAGAAAAAATTATCTTTTGATGGCCTATCAACGTCAAGGAGAGGCATATTGTTATAAATTAAACTACAATAACCGAAGAATAAAAAAGAAAAAGATATTTGAAGAAAACGCATTTGTCACAGATGCAAATGGAGACTACCTTTACGACAGAGATTACACACAACCTCCCGGAGTTCGCATTGAAACATTTTCTTGCATGGATACGATTCCGATCTATGATGAATTAAAATAAATACTTGGATTTTACCCAACGAAAAACAGGTTTCAGCTTGTTCACTTTTCATCTGAAACGGTTGTTTTGATAGCAAAGTGTCATTCGGAAAATGTCTGCAAAAATCATTAAAACAGACTTTTTATGTGTGTTTTGGAATTGTCAGACTTGTCGTTTGACGCTTTTTATATTGCAAAAGACGCCATATTATGCTGCAAAAGGATATGTTTTACACCCCGTTCGATGGCTTTTGCCAGACTTTTCAGTATGCATAAAACCATTGATCACGGTCTTTAAAACGATAAAGGATGTATCCGTCGCCCGTAAATACCGTCCACAAAATGTTAAGTCGCCATATCCGATTGCACGGTTTACCAACAATACCGGTAAAATGGTGTGTATCAGCAATTTGTAATTGCACACAAAAAAAACGTCGGTATTTCCGCCGAATGGCGGCGTTTTTTATTCTACGGCATTTATAATGTTAAAACGGAAACCAATGTGACACAAAACATTTGAATTTGCTTACGAAACGACATTCACCTTTTTAAAATAAAGCAAATAACCATTGCAGGCAAAATAAAACTCTTAAAAATAAAGCCCAAAGTTATTAAAACTAAAATATGACGGGCGATAGACGCGCGTGTCAATTAAAATGAGTAACTTTGCACCCCAATATGTACTTTTGGGAAAGTAATCATAACTTATGAAAAGAGAAACGAACAGTGCTTTTTCAATGATAGCAGACTACGAGGGCGACATAACGAAACTTTTTGAAGGCAACCAAAACGGCGAAGTGCCCGTGCTGGCCACGCGCAACCTCGTGTTGTTCCCCGGTGTGGTGTCGCCTGTACTCATCGGCCGCACATCGAGCCTTAACCTCGTAAACCATCTAAAAGACAAAACCGACGAGGCTTTCGCCGTGTTCTGCCAGAAAAACGCCGACGAGGATAACCCCGCGCGCAAAGAAGACTTGTATGAATACGGCGTGTATGCCAAGATGATACGTGCCCTCGAAATGCCGGGGCAGCAGGGCAACGTCACCGTAATACTGCAAGGCCTTGGCCGATGCCGCCTGACCGAAATCAATGGCGCGCAGCCCTTCCTCAAGGGCACGGTGGAGGTGGCTCCGGAGAAAATCCCCGACGCCAAGGACAAGGAGTTCATGGCGGCTATCGAGGATCTACGCAACCTGACTATCGACTACGTGAAGAAAAACGACGAGATACCCGACGAGGCGCAGTTTGCCCTGCAGAACATCAACAACGCTGTGATACTGCTCAACTTCATCTGCACCAGTTTGCCCTTCGATGCCAAGGAAAAGATGAGGCTGCTTAGGGCCAACTCGCTGAAGGTCCGCCTGTTCAAGCTGCTCAAGATACTGCACCGTGAGATGCAGTTGCTCGAAATAAAGCACGACATCCGCACAAAGACGCGCGAGGACATCGACGAGCAACAGAGGGAATACTTTCTACAGCAGCAGATAAAGAACATCAAAGAGGAGCTGACCGGGGGCGACAGCTACCCTGAGCGGAAGGAACTCATGGAGGCAGCCAAGAAAAAGAAATGGCCGGGCGAAATAGAGGATACATTCAACAAGGAGCTTGAGAAGCTGGACATTCTGAACCCACAGAGTCCGGAGTTCAGTGTGCAGCTGACTTACCTACAGACGATGGTGAATCTGCCCTGGGAGAGCTACACGCAGGACGACCTGAACCTGAAGCGGGCCGAGAAGGTGCTCGACCGCGACCATTACGGCATGAAGAAGGTGAAGGAGCGTATACTGGAATATATGGCCGTGCTTAGCCTGAGGAAAGACCTGAAGTCGCCCATCATCTGTCTATACGGTCCGCCGGGCGTCGGCAAGACGAGCCTGGGTCGCAGCATCGCCGCCGCCATGAAGCGTAAATATGCGCGCATTTCGCTCGGCGGCGTGCACGACGAGGCTGAGATACGCGGACACCGCCGCACGTACATAGGAGCAATGCCCGGCCGCATAATAAAGAGCATACAAAAGGCAGGGTCGTCGAATCCCGTGTTCATACTTGACGAAATAGACAAGGTGACACAGAACACCATCAACGGCGACCCGGCGTCGGCACTGCTCGAAGTGCTCGACCCGGAGCAGAACTTCGCATTCCACGACAATTACCTCGATGTAGACTACGACCTCTCAAAGGTGCTGTTCATCGCCACGGCGAACGACCTCAACACCATACCGCGCCCACTGCTCGACCGCATGGAGCTGATAGAGGTGAGCGGATATATAACGGAGGAGAAGGTGGAGATAGCCAAACGCCACTTGATACCGAAGGAGAAGGCCAACACGGGGCTGACGGACGAAAGACGGCTGACATTCACCAAGCAGGCAATAGAGAAGATTATAGAACAGTACACGCGCGAGAGCGGCGTGCGCCAGTTGGAGAAGCAAATTAACAAGGCTCTGCGTAAACTGGCCTTTATGAAGGCCAAGGACGGCACGCTGCCTTATTACAAGATTACACCGAAAGAACTTGTTGAATTGCTGGGCACCCCGCCTTTCTACCGCGACATATACCAGGGCAACGATTATGCCGGAGTGGTAACTGGCCTGGCTTGGACGAGCGTGGGCGGCGAAATTCTCTTCATCGAAACAAGCCTGAGCAAGGGTAAAGGCTCTAAGCTGACGCTTACAGGTAACTTGGGCGACGTGATGAAGGAGTCGGCTGTGCTCGCCCTCGAATACGTAAAGGCACACGCTGACAAACTGGGAATAGACTACCGCATCTTCGACCACTGGAACATACACATTCACGTACCTGAAGGAGCTACACCCAAGGACGGTCCCTCAGCGGGCATAACGATAGCCACGTCGATAGCCTCGGCACTGACGCAGCGCAAAGTGCGCGCCAAGACAGCGATGACGGGCGAGATTACGCTGCGCGGCAAGGTGTTACCGGTGGGCGGAATCAAAGAGAAGATACTTGCTGCAAAACGTGCAGGGATAACGGAAATCGTGATGTGCAAGGACAATAAGAAAGACATAGACGAGATTTCAGGAGAATACATCGCCGGCGTCAACTTCCATTACGTGGAGAACATACAAGAAGTATGGGACTTCGCCCTTACGGACGAAAAAGTGGACAACCCTGTGACATTCGACATAGAAGACTGACGCCATGTTTTTTGAATTGCAACATACCGACAGCGCAAGCGACGCACGCACGGGGCTGATAACCACAGCGCATGGGCAGATACGCACACCTATATTCATGCCTGTGGGAACGTGCGGCAGCGTCAAAGGCGTACACTTCAGCGAACTGCGCGAACAAGTGCGGGCGCAAATCATCCTTGGCAACACT
The DNA here is from genome assembly GCA_944320285.1 of uncultured Prevotella sp. Lineage (GTDB taxonomy): Bacteria > Bacteroidota > Bacteroidia > Bacteroidales > Bacteroidaceae > Prevotella. Next base: position 5,110 of record CALUGX010000053.1, on the reverse strand, counting down.
TACCATCTGTATCTACGCCCAGGACTCGATGTGCTCAGGGCGGCAGGTGGTCTGCACAAGTTCAACACTTGGAATGGGCCGATACTTACTGACAGCGGGGGCTTCCAGGTGTTCTCGCTTACTGGGATAAGGAAGCTAAGAGAAGAGGGCTGCGAGTTCCGCTCGCATATTGACGGCTCCAAACACATATTCACCCCGGAGAACGTCATCGACACCGAACGCGCCATCGGTGCGGACATCATAATGGCCTTCGACGAATGTCCGCCGGGGCAAAGCGACTATCAGTATGCCAAGAAGAGCCTGATGATGACGCAACGCTGGCTTGACAGATGTATAAAGAGATTCGACGAAACTGAGCCACTATACGGATACGACCAAGTGCTGTTTCCAATCGTACAGGGCTGCACTTTCAAAGATTTGCGCCGCGAAGCGGCAAAGTTCGTTGCCGACAAGGGAGCCGAGGGCAACGCCATCGGAGGGCTGGCCGTAGGCGAGCCTACGGAGGTAATGTATGAAATGATAGAGACCGTCAACGAGATACTGCCTAAGAACAAGCCACGATACCTGATGGGTGTGGGCACGCCGCAAAACATCCTCGAAGCTATTGAACGCGGTGTGGATATGTTCGATTGCGTGATGCCTACACGCAACGGGCGCAACGCAATGCTGTTCACCTACGAAGGCACGATGAACATGAGGAACAAGAAATGGGAAAAAGACTTCTCGCCCATAGACTCTGACGGCTGCGACATTGACAGGATTTACTCCAAAGCTTACCTGCACCATTTATTCAAGGCGCAAGAGTTGTTGGCCATGCAGATAGCGAGTATACATAACTTGGCGTTCTACCTGCGTCTTGTGAGCGACGCACGTCACCACATCGAAGCGGGCGACTTCATGAAATGGAAGTCGGCCGTAGTAGAGCAACTGGGCAAACGGATTTAACGCGCAATAGCATGAAACTAAAGGACACTAAACTGACAGCCACTGCTAAGATGGCGACTGTGTGGATCTGCGGCAAGTTGGGTTGGCTCAAAAAACTCAACCCGGCGCGCCATCTAAAGATACTTGACTGGTACATCATCCGTAAGTTCATCGGCACCTACTTCTACTCTATCGCCCTGATAATCTCAATATCAATCGTTTTCGACATCAATGAGAACCTCGCCAAGTTCACCCAGTATCACGCGCCACTAAAGGCGATAGTGGTGGACTATTACATGAACTTCGTGCCATACTTCGCAAACCTGTTCAGTCCGCTGTTCGTATTCATCGCCGTGATATTCTTCACATCTAAGCTGGCGGGTAATTCAGAAGTGATTTCAATGTTGGCAGCCGGCGTCAGCTTTAAGCGGCTGATGCGCCCTTACATGATCTCAGCCGCCCTGATTTCAATCATGACATTCTTCCTCGGTGCATACGTCATACCGAAAGGCACCATCATAAAGCAGAACTTCGAGACAATGTATAAGAACAAAAGGAGGAACACATCGTCGGAAAACGTACAACTGCAAGTCGGCAAGGGAGTTATAGCCTACATACAGCATTACGACAACAACCTGAAAAAGGGCTACGGCTTCTGCCTTGACAAGTTCGAGAACAAGAAACTCGTAAGCCACATGACGGCCTCAGAAATACAGTATGACACCATCTCCGACTCAAAATACCACTGGAAGGCGCGAAACTGGCGAATAAGGCAACTAAAGGGAATGCGCGAAACGATAACAAGCGGCTCGGTCAAAGACACTGTAATAATGATGGAACCTACCGACCTCGTGTTCTCCAAAGGCCAGCAGGAAACATTCACAAGCCCACAACTTAGGGAATACATTAGCAAACAGATAGACAGAGGCTCAAGCAACGTTGTGCAATACGAGGTAGAGTTCCACAAGCGCATAGCCACGTCGTTCGCCTCATTCATCCTTACCACCATCGGCCTGTCACTGTCATCAAGGAAGCGCAAGGGAGGAATGGGCCTGTACTTGGGCATAGGACTGGCGTTAAGTTTTGCATACATATTACTGCAAACCGTATCGGCCACGTTTGCCATAAACGCTGACACACCACCAATGCTGGCTGCATGGATACCAAACATCATTTTCACAGTGGTGGCATATTTCTGCTACCGTAAAGCACCGAATTAAAATATGGATTTCTACGATTTAGACTTAAGCGACAACACCCTTGACGCCATAGACGACATGGGGTGGACTTCGTGTACCCCAATACAAGAAAAGTGCATACCTGAAATACTCGAAGGAAAAGATGTACTCGGCATAGCACAGACCGGCACAGGGAAAACTGCCGCTTACCTATTGCCGATACTGAGTATGCTTGACGACGGCGGTTTTCCCGAAAACTCGATTAACTGCATGATAATGAGTCCCACACGCGAACTGGCTCAACAAATAGACCAAGCGATGCAAGGATTCTCATATTATATGCAAGACGTAAGTAGCGTAGCCGTCTATGGCGGCAACGACGGCAGCCGTTACGACCAAGAATACAAAAGCATGAAGATGGGAGCCGATGTCATCATAGCCACACCCGGCAGGCTGATCAGCCATATTACGATGGGCAATGTAGACCTAGGGCGAGTGTCGTTCTTCGTACTCGATGAAGCAGACCGGATGCTTGATATGGGGTTCCATGAAGACATACTGTCGATAGCCAAACTGCTGCCTGCCAACTGCCAGACGATAATGTTCTCGGCCACGATGCCTGAAAAGATAGAAGAACTTGCAAAGACACTGCTCAAGTCACCATCGATAATCAAACTCGCCGTAAACAAACCCGCCGAGAGAATCAAGCAGCTTGCGTGCGTATGCCACGAAAGCCAGAAGGTTGAATTGCTTAATGACATTTTCAAAAAATACGGACAAAAGCGTGTCATAATATTCTCAAGTTCAAAATCGAAAGTCAAGGATATCAACAAGCAACTTAAAGCCTCGAATGTCAACAGTGGCGAAATGCACTCAGACTTGATGCAAAGCCAAAGGGACGAAGTGATGTACTTGTTCAAGAGCGGACAAATCGATGTGCTCGTAGCCACGGATATAGTAGCCCGCGGCATTGACATCGATGACATTTCGATGGTTGTAAACTTTGACGTACCACATGATTCCGAAGACTACGTACACAGAATAGGGCGAACGGCCCGCGCAGACAACGACGGTGTGGCCGTAACCCTCGTAAGTGGTAAAGAAATAGCAAAATTCATGCAAATAGAAAAGTTCCTCGGCTACGATGTCGAGAAGCAACCTCTCCCCAAAGAACTCGGCAAAGGCCCTGAATACAAAATCTCAGAAAACGACAAAGACAAACACAAAGGGCGGAAATATGGAAGACACAGGGGTAGGAACACTGCAAAGAAAAAAGGTGGCAAGATTAAACAGCCGCGTAAGTAACCACAAAACCTTCAAAGAAACGATAACACACGTCCAACGTCTCCCCGCGTTGGACGTTTTCAATTTTTACCATACCTTCATCATCATGACCACTGATTGATAACAAACGCATATCATCCAAAGCAAGATGGTCTTCAGAATGCAATTTATATAAAGTCTCCTTTGAACACCAATGCAACATCAATTTGCGCAAGCCATCAGCCTTCTCGTCATGGCGCAACAGCTTCATGGCCACATTCCCCACCCTTTCGCTCATATATTCTATATCTACAGCTACCTTGCTCACTCCAGAAACAATTACAGCTGCATACCCTTTGGTGTGGCTGACGCTGATATTTATGCCGCTTGCAAGATACGGCTTGCCACTCTCATTATGCAACAGCCGTTCGCTTATCCCCATTCTGTGTAGCAGCGAATAAACGGCGAGCACCTCTACACGGCGTTGCTCCGCCTTATAACTACATATTTCAGGTTTTAAATATAGCAAATCAGAGTCGTTAATGAAGAACTCATTAACGTTTTCAATTGTTTTCCATATCCCCAACTTCACGTCCTTGGCTACATCTTTTATTGAAATAAGCGGCATCTGTGAATGTCTTTTAGAAACATAAAAAGGAAACATAAAAAGCACCGTTAATCAAAACGGTGCCTTGTCTATAGATTCAAAATTATTTGGTTGTTGTTGGTTTTGCACATCATCAGTCTCTTTTACCGGCTTTGGAGAAAGCATCTCCATATTATCGGCGTAAATCTCGGTGACATACCTCCGCACCCCTTTTTGGTCGTCGTATGTGCGATAACGTATGCGCCCTTCGATATAAAGTTTGTCCCCTTTGTGCACATATTTTTCTGTAACCTTGGCTAAACCGCGTGTCAATACTATATTGTGCCATTCAGTCCTGTCTGGCACTTGCGTACCGTTTTGCAGCGTATAGCCGCGTTCCGTCGTAGCCAAAGTGAACATTGCAACAGCCTGGTCGTGGTCATAATACTTTATAACTGGCTCCTTGCCAACGTTGCCGATAAGCATTATCTTGTTCATAACAGTCGAGATGATAAACCCTCACACAGCATTCCGCCCGAAGTTACTTCCACATACCAAGGTACTTAAACTTAAAATTCTTGCCTTTGGCCGAGGGGAACTGGCTGCGGCTGTCAACCCGTCCGCGCAAATGCTGAACCATACGGTTGTAACAGTCGATGCCCGACACAGCCTTGCAGTTTACCACAAAATGTGTATCGCGGTACTCATGCTTGCCCGTCACCGGCACAAGCACAACACGCTTGAAATCAAGCGTTCCCTCATACCATCCTGGACGTTCCTCTGTCAAACGTGCCAAAGCCGGTGAAACCTCGTCATTACGGTCGTCCTGCGGCATATTTGAGCGCAATGCTTTTTTCTGCTTGAAGTCAAGCATGGTAGCAGCTTCGGTCTTTATGATTATGAAATAAACCCGCGGACGTATTTTATAGCGTTTGGGATAATATACACTGCCAGCAACATAATCCCTTATGTCACGCTCAAGATCAGGGTTCATTCCTATCTCGTCAATCGAAGCCAAAAAAGATATAGCATCATCGACATTAGTCACTAATGTCTCTTTATCAAAATACCGTAAATATAAGTTCATGATTGTATTTTTCAATTTGAAGATGAGCGGCAAACGGGACTCGGACCCGCGACCTCGACCTTGGCAAGGTCG
>CALUGX010000052.1 GCA_944320285.1 uncultured Prevotella sp. | reverse complement strand
CGCTGGGCCATAGCCTACAAGTTCAAGGCCGAACGCGAGTGCACAAGGCTCAACGAGGTTACTTACCAGGTAGGACGTACGGGACAGATAACACCTGTGGCCAATATGGAGCCGGTGCAGCTGGCGGGCACGACAGTACGCCGCGCCACGCTGAACAACGAGGATTTCATCCGCAGCCTTGACCTGCACGAGGGCGACTACGTATATGTAGAGAAAGGCGGAGAGATTATCCCGAAAATCGTGGGTGTTGACACGTCGCGCCGCTCGCCTGAAGCCAAGCCCGTCAAGTTCATTACGAAATGCCCCGAATGCGGCGCAGCGCTCGTCCGTTACGAAGGCGAGGCTGCCCACTACTGCCCCAACGACGCCGGATGCCCGCCGCAAATTAAGGGGCGCATTGAACATTTTATATCGCGCAGGGCGATGAACATCGACAGTCTCGGCCCGGAGACGGTGGACGACTATTACCATCGCGGACTTATACACAACGTGGCTGACCTTTACGACATCCGCGTTGAGCAGATTAACGGCGACGGCAGTAGGCAGAAGTCGGCACAAAAGGTGGTTGACAGCATAGCGTCATCGCGCCAGGTACCGTTCGAGCGTGTGGTGTTTGCCCTCGGCATACGCTTCGTCGGCGAAACGTCGGCACGACTGCTTGCCCGTAAGTTCAAGAACATTGATGCCTTGGCCAACGCCACGCTACAAGAACTTATAGACGTTGACGGCATAGGCGAAGTAATCGCAAAGAGCGTGATAGCATACTTCCATACCCCCGCGAACATGGAGATTGTCAACCGTCTGCGCGCCTACGGTCTGCAAATGCAGCTAAGTGACGAACAGATGCAAGCCCAGGGCACAAAGCTCGAAGGCAAGAGCATCGTCATAAGCGGCGTATTCACGCGACACAGCCGCGACGAATATAAGCGCATGATTGAGGAAAACGGCGGTAAGAACGTGGGCAGCATCAGCGGAAAGACGTCGTTCATACTCGCCGGTGACAATATGGGGCCGGCGAAACTACAGAAAGCCGAGAAACTCGGAGTGCCTATCGTTGATGAAGACACATTCCTGGAGATGATTGAATAACAAACGGCTAACAATCTACAAACGCCTGCCTCACTCCAACCCCTCCCTTCATTATTTTCACTATTTTTGCCAAACAAACATTAACCGCACCCCCTAATAAACAATGCCCACATTAAACTGGATAGGGAAAGACAAAATAATCAACCATTATCACGACGTGCCATTCCGCACGCTGGACTTCCGCTATGGCTTCCGCGCAGATATGCCGGAAGACACATCGCCGACCGGTAGCGGCAACAAGATAATACACGGCGACAACCTTGAAGCACTGAAAGCCTTGCTGCCAGAATACGAGGGACGGATAGGATGCATATACATAGACCCGCCTTACAACACGGGCAACGAAGCGTGGGTGTACAACGACAACGTGAACGACCCGCATATCCGTCGTTGGCTCGGCGAGGTGGTTGGTCAAGAGGGCGAAGACCTTACGCGTCACGACAAATGGGCGTGCATGATGTATCCGCGACTGAAACTGATGAGGCAGTTGCTGGCTGATGACGGTGTGATATTCATATCTATTGACGAAAACGAATTAGCACAACTAAAAATATTATGCGACGAAATATTTTCAGAGGCTAATTTCTTAGGAATACTATGTTGGGAATCAACAACCCAACCAATAAATGCAGGCAAAGCAAAATTCCAGTTGCAACAAAAAACGGAAAACATACTTTGCTATGTAGCAAACAAGGAAAATAAATATTTTAAATTAAAGGTAGACGAGACGTCATCACCCACATATCCACATACAGGGAAATTAGGGAAGTGCAGGTTTGAGATTATTGAAAAATCCGATGCAGGACAATACCAAAGGAATACAATGAAATTCCCTATATTAGGACATTATCCACGCAAAGGCAAGAGATGGCAGATAGGTGAAGAAACGGCAAAACGCCTCGTTGAAGAAAATAAAATTGAAGTAATAGACGGAATTGTAAAAAAAGCGATCTATCCAGAAGACGAAATCGATAAAACAAAATATTTTCCTTTCTGGTCTTTACTGTTGGCCAAAGACGTTGGGTCGGCATTGCAGGCAAAAGAAGAATTGAACAATGTGATGGGTAAGGCTGTAGGCTTCGATACAGTTAAACCTGTTAAACTGATAAGCGAACTACTGTCGCATTTTGATGACAATATTACCGTGCTTGACTGCTTCGCCGGCAGTGCGACGACGGCGCACGCCGTACTCGAACAAAACAAGAAAGACGGTGGCAGACGGAATTTCATACTCGTAGAAATGATGGACTACGCCGAAAATATCACGGCAGAAAGAGTAAAACGTGTGATGCGCGGCTATGACTTCACAGGAAAGGAAGAAGAAGAGATTTATTCAAAGAAATTAACGCCGAAAAACCTTAAACAAGGCAAGACCTTACTTGAAGAAGCTGAACGCGCAGCAGAAGCGGCCAAGGGTAAATATGACAAAGTAAGCAAGCCAAAAGTGAAAGACGACTGCCTCACGGTGACAGGAACGAAAATATACACCGGCTACAAAAAAGGCACGGGCGGAGAGTTTGACTATTATGAGCTGGGCGAACCGCTCTTCCTTGCTGACGGCACGCTGAACGAAAACGTGGACGAAGACAAAATACGCGAATACATCTATTACTCGGAAACACACAGGCATCTTGAACGCCTACGCAACGAGAAATATAAATACCTGCTTGACTACTACAACGACACGGGCTACTTTTTCTATTATGAAAAAGAAAGCATGACGATTCTATCATACGACACTTTAAACATTGTTCCGCGTCAAGCCGGCCACTACGTCATCTACGCCGACAGCTGTACGATAGACAAAGCACAGCTTGCGGAAATGAACGTAACCTTCAAGAAAATACCACGAGACATCAACCGATTCTAAAAACGACATGGAACTGAAAACTTATCAACGGCAAACGCTGAATGACCTTGAACGGTACATCGACACATTGAACTACTCGAACAGCCTCTCTGGAGCATACAGCACTTATTGGGCGGAAAAAGGTGTCTCTGTAAACAGCATTGACGGTTATCTCCATCCTTACGTAAACAGCGTGGCCGGCGTACCGAGGGTTACGCTGAAAGTACCCACGGCAGGCGGTAAGACATTCATAGCCTGCAACGCCATTAAGACGGTGACGGACAACCTGCTGACCGAAAACCTGAACAAAGTGGTGGCATGGTTCGTGCCGAGCGACACGATATTGAAACAAACACTCGAAAAGCTGCAAGACCCATGCCATCCGTACAGGCAGAGAATTAATGCACTGTTCAGCCACAGGGTGACAGTGATAGACAAAGAAGCCGCACTGACGGGGCAAGGCTTAAGCCCCGCCGCACTGCGCGACAACCTAACAATCCTTGTGCTGAGCGCTCAATCGTTCATAGAAACGGTAAATGTAAAATCAGCCAAGACAAGCGAACAAGCCAAGCCGAGGGCATTCAGGGAAAACGAATACCTCGCGGAAAACACAAAATATTACAACCATCCGGAGAGGATAATCAACGGCGCCGACCCCACGGCCCTGATACAAGTGATAGCACAGGAAAAGCCGATAGTGATAGTTGACGAAAGTCATAACTTCAAGGCGGAACTGAGGGTGGAACTGCTTAACAACATCTGTCCGCGCTTCATCTTGGAACTAACGGCTACACCACGTGAAAACAGCAACATAATATCATTCGTAGACGCAATGCAACTAAAACGCGAGAACATGGTGAAACTGCCCGTAATAGTAGAAAACCACAACTCGCCCAAAGATGTGCTCGTGAACGCCATCAGAATGAGAAACAGTTTAGAGAAACACGCCACAAATATGGAAAGGCGTGGCGGCAAATACGTAAGACCGATAGCACTATTCCAGGCACAGCCGAAAACCGACAATGACAATATCACATTCGACAAGATAAAAGCAAATCTTATAAGTTTCGGTATACCGGAAGAGCAGATAAAGATAAAAACCGCCAACAAAGATGAACTGAAAGGCATAGACCTGATGACGAGACAATGCCCCGTACGCTACATCATCACAGTGAACGCCCTGAAAGAAGGATGGGACTGCCCCTTTGCGTACATCCTGGCAACACTGGCAAACAAATCGTCAGCCGTTGACGTGGAGCAAATACTTGGACGAATATTGCGCCAACCACACACCACAAGGCATGACGACGACCTGCTGAACCTGTCATATGTGTTCACAAGCTCAAACGACTTCAGACGCACAATAGAAGCTGTGATAAACTCGCTGATGAAAGCGGGCTTCAGCAACAAGGACTTCCGCGAAGCCGAAACATCCGCACCACAGGAAAGAGGACAAAGTACACCTATAAAAATTCCAGGCTTGTTTGATGAAACTGACAGTTCCGTGGATGATACAAATGACGACGCAGATGACGAAATTACCATATCTACAAACGAGGCCGAAACAATAAAACAACAACTTAACGACGAGCGGCCAAGCGATGAAATAACACACTTGCAAAACGAAGCGTTAAGGCTGAGCAACGAATACAACAAGGAAACATACGAGGAAAAAACATACGACACACTGCCAAATATGCCGAAAGAAAAATATTACTTGATAAAAAGCTGCTACAGGGAGCCGGCCGAAAATATGGTGTTACCGATGTTTTCAGTGAGGACGGCCCCGTCGGTATTCAGCAACGGCGAATGGATGCCATTACAAAAGTCGATGCTGTCAGAGGGCTTCGACATTGAAGCGAAGGACGCTTCGGTAGACTTCACCACGGGGCGGCAAGACGGCACGATAATAGACATTGCCGAAAACGGCGACAGTTACGTGCCTGTAAGCAAAAGAAGCGACAAGGTGATAGATTACATCAGGACGCAATACGTTGACAAGTCGGCATTGGTGCAAAAAGAGATGTTATCCAAGCAAATAGCCCACATGATCAAAATTGACTGCATACCGGAACCAAACATAATCAAATATGTGAGGCGTGTGATTGAGAATCTGGACTCCGATGAAATCTACAACCTTTTAGACAATCTGTATTTAACAAAAGAAACAATACAAGAAAAAATTGAAAACCTGCTGGGCGACTATCGTGAGGATGTGTTCAAGAAATGGCTTGACGTCTCGCGCATACAACTAAAGCCACAATACACGTTCCCGAAAAGAATAACATTTGCCAAAGACAGGTTGGTAGGAATAGACAAAGGACTTTACACCGAAGAAGAAACGGTGAATAATTTTGAATACAAAGTAATCTCCGCCGTTGCCGAAAACGATAACGTGCTGTTCTGGCACAGAAACCAGGATAAGCGCGGATTTTGCATCAACGGCTTCATCAACCATTATCCTGACTTCATCGTCCGCATGAAATCGGGCAACACTGTACTCATAGAGACAAAAGGAAATCACCTGAACAACGAGGACTCCAAAAGGAAAATATACCTCGGTAGGAAGTGGGCAGACTTGGCCGGAGCTTCATATCATTACTTCATGGTATTTGAGAATATTGATGTAGAAGGGGCGATAAACATAAAAACATTGATGGAATATCTTAAAGATTTATAGGGGGGTATAGAAATTAAAGACATTTGCATCGTTCGGTTTATACGTATTCGGCAATATTTTGATAATTGCGGATTTTCATTAAAGATTTATAGAACCCACGCCCGTTGACAGAATTATTGTGGGCTCATCCGCAAATCTGTTAGACGGAAATAGCTTTTGCTATACAATCAAACAAAAGTTGATACACTTTCGTGTAGGGACATAATTTATTATGCACCTACACGGGCGGTATTCATTTGTATGCCATAATTATAATAAAATCAGTATCATCCAACTGAATTTCTGATGAGCCTTATTTTTTGAAACGGCACGCCGACGGTTACGGTTTTAAACGGCATCCTTTCTGACGGCAAGATATGGCTTTTCGCTTTCTGAAAAGCAACCTTTCACACTGTAAAAGGATGCTTCTTGTAAACTTGTCGGAAGCAAGTGAAAACCGTAAGTGAAAGCCGCCGGAATGTGACAGACCGTAAGTGCCCGCTACAAAGGGACACAAACAATTTCTCCAACGGGTAGGACCTATCAAGCGAAGTAACTATGCCCCTACCTTAATTTATTGCGGTTATAATGCGGCGTAACTTTCATGTTGAAGAAAATCATAGACACGAGGCATAGCACCGAACCGATAAGATAAACCATATAGAACGTGAAGTGCTGGGCTATGATGCCACTCGTGGCAATACCTATACCAATGCCTACATCCCACGCCGTCAGATAAGTACTGGTGGCCGTGGCGCGCTGGTTGTTTGGAGCAAGGTTGATATAAAGCGTATTCATCGCCGGGAATATCACGCCAAAACCAATACCGAGAAGCAAAGGCACAGCAAAGAACATTGCCTCGGCCACAACCATACTGCCCGTAACTACGAAGCGGCACATACTAAGAATGAAGAATGCAAGCACCACGGGGTAAAGGCCAACGTGTATGCACTGTGTAATGTAACCCTGGTCTACTTTCTTACCTGCAACGAGGCGCGACGCCCCCATGCCCGCAGCCATCAATGTAAAGAAGAATCCCGACGGCACATCAAGATGTATCTCCTTGGCATACATGGCAACAAAATTTGTCGTTGCACCGTAGGGCACGGAAAGCATCAGGAGGGCAATGCTCACAGGTATGCCTTTAAGAAGGATAAAGCGGTCGAGCGAGAGTTTACGCTTTGGTGCAGCAGGATCTACACCCGTATTTTGCTTATGCAACAAACGCGCCTTCAGGGACTCCGGAGTGCGCGGCTTTACACACAAGGCGCACAAAAGTCCCGTAACGCTGAAAGCCATACCGGTAAGGAATATGTCGTTATAAGTAACGTGATCGTGCATGAAAAGTCCCGTCATAGGGCCGAGTGCCATAGCGATGTTGTTAGTCAAGCCATAATAACCCAAGGCCTCACCGCGTCGGCTGCTGGGCGTTATGTCAACACAAAGAGTATTACCACCTACGGTGACACTGCTAAAAAATACACCGTGAAGGGCACGCAATATGATAAACCATGTAAGCACGCCGGCTGCCATATAGCCAAGAAAGATTGAGGCGCAGATAAAATAACAAAGTATGTAAATGGGCTTGCGCGGAAACTTATCCATCAAGTAGCCGGAAAACGGACGGACACATAAACCACTGACTGTATAACAGCTCAAGATTGCGCCAAGCATGGCCGCCGGACAGTTATAAGTCTCTCTCAGATAAAAGGGTAATACCGGAATGAGTATCCAGAAACCGAAAAACAACAGGAAATTGGCTGCCAGAATAAATAAATAACTACGGGTGAAAAGGCGCTCTTTCATTTTTTATACTTTATAATAAAAGGTGAGAAGGAGTAAGTAGAAATGTTTTGTTGTTATCTGAAACAATAACAAACAGGTATTTCTCCTTACTCATTCTCACCTTAGTCTCCACCTCCTAAAATATTTCAATTTGCCGCCTCAAACTCTTGTAAGAAGCGTACGTCATTCTCAGAGAACATACGGAGATCTGACACCTGATATTTCAAGTTGGTAATACGCTCGACACCGAGGCCGAAAGCATAACCGCTGTACACCTTGCTGTCGATACCGCAAAGCTCAAGAACATTGGGATCTACCATTCCACAACCAAGGATTTCCACCCACCCCGTATGCTTGCAGAAACCGCACCCCTTGCCGCCGCAGATATGACAAGAGATGTCCATCTCCGCACTCGGCTCAGTGAAGGGGAAATAGCTCGGACGGAGACGTATCTTAGTGTCCGCCCCGAAAAGCTCGCGGGCGAAAGTCAGCAAGACTTGCTTCAAGTCGGTGAATGAAACGTTCTTGTCGATGTAAAGTCCTTCTATCTGGTGGAAGAAACAGTGGGCACGAGCCGTAATGGCCTCGTTGCGGTAAACACGTCCTGGGCAAATCACACGGATGGGCGGCTGTGTCACGTCCATGACACGTGCCTGCACGGAACTGGTGTGGCTGCGGAGGATGATATTTTTGGTTACGTCGTTAGGATTTGTCTCTACAAAGAATGTGTCTTGCATGTCGCGGGCGGGATGGTCGGCGGCGAAGTTCATCTTCGTGAACACGTGCAAGTCGTCTTCCACTTCCGGGCCGTCGGCAAGCGTAAATCCCATACGTGAGAAAATGTCGATGATTTCGTTCTTAACAATCGTCAGGGGATGGCGCGTGCCTTGCTTAATAGGGTAAGCCGTGCGCGTCAGGTCTATTTCGTCGCCCTGTGTCTCGCTTGCCTCGCACTGCTCACGCAAGGCGTTAATGCGGTCAAGGGCGGTCTGCTTAAGCTCGTTGATTTTTATTCCTACTTCCTTCTTCTGCTCTGCCGGAACATTTCGGAAATCAGCCATTATGGCGTTGATTTCACCTTTTTTACTGAGATATTTCAGCCTTAAAGCCTCTATTTCTTCAGGCGTTGTGGCGTTAAGGCTTTTCACTTCTTCAAGCAGTTTCTCTATTTTCTCCAGTATCATAATAAAAAAATAAATTTGACGCTTATTAAAATATTGATGCAAAGGTAATATTTTTACCTTTAATCTACGTTATAAATCAAAATAAAGTTGTACTTTTGCGCAAATTTTGAGAGATGTCACTGGCATGAGGAAAGGATGCAGGAAAACAACCCGGAAACGGTTGACGCCCGGCTCCCTACTCGTTGACAAAAAGCATGGAATTATGAAAAAAGGCGTTGTATTCGTATTTGCGACGTGCTTGCTCATGGCAACCTGGACGACAGGCTGCTCGGACAAGAAACCCGTTGCCGCCGACTCTACGGCGGTAGACTCAACTTTATTCGCCGACACGGCGGTTGCCGACACTATGGACCAGCTGATAGCCGAACAACAAATGCCGAAAGCAGCCGACGAGCTTTTTGACGATTTCATATTCAACTTTGCAGCCAACCGTAAGCTACAAATGAACAGGATTAAGTTCCCGTTGAAGATAGTTGACGGCGAAGAAGTGGAATACGTGAAAAAAGGCCAATGGGAAATGGAACATTTTTTCATGGAACAGGGCTACTACACCTTGATTTTCGACAACATGAAACAGATGGACGTTGTAAAAGACACGTCTATAAACAATGTTGTAATAGAGAAAGTGTATCTCACGGAAAAGAAGGTCAAGAAATATATGTTCAACAGAATCAACGGGCGTTGGATGCTTACGTCAATACAGACCAACGCCATGATACACAACACCAACGCATCTTTCCTCGCTTTCTACCAACGCTTCGCGACAGACCAGGACTTCCAGCTTGAAAGTCTCAACAATCCTGTAATGTTCACCGGCCCGGACCCTGACGACGATTTCAGCACAATGTCTGGAGAGATTGCCCCGGAGACATGGCCGGCATTCGCCCCCGAACTGCCTTCAGACTTCATTTATAATATAATGTACGGCCAAAAATACACTGAAGGCAATCAAAAGATTTTCGTAATGCGCGGCATCGCCAACGGAATGGAGATGGAGCTGACTTTCAAACGCATAGACGGAGACTGGAAACTCACAGCACTATCGGAATAGACAATAAACACAGACTTTGTAATACCCAAGTTATGAAAGACCTTACCCGCTACAGCCTCAAAAGCCACAACACTTTCGGCATGGACGTAAAGTGCCGGCGCTTCATGGAATTCAGCTTCGTGGAAGAATTGCGGCAGACATTGCACTCGCTGACAGACGCTGACAAGCCGTTGCTTTTCATCGGAAGCGGAAGCAACATCCTTTTCACAAAAGACTTTGAAGGCACGGTAATACATTCAGCCATAAAAGGATATTCGGCAACAAAGGTTGACGGCAATGTACTTTTACGCTGTGGCAGCGGCGAAACTTGGGACGACATCGTTAACATGTGCGTGAGAAACGGACTTTACGGGGCGGAGAACCTTTCGCTCATCCCAGGGGAAGTCGGGGCGAGCGCAATACAGAATATCGGGGCTTACGGAGTGGAGGCCAAAGACCTGATACATGAGGTTGAGGCCGTTGACGTAAATACCGGTGACGTGCGCACATTCACCAACGCCGAATGTGAATATTCATACAGATGGAGCAAATTTAAGGGTGAATGGCGCAACAGGTTCATAATAACATACGTAACATATTCATTATCAGAAACATTCTCGCCGCACCTCGACTACGGCAACATACGGGCTGTGCTGGAAGAAAAGGGCATACAGTCGCCTACGGCCACACAACTCAGGAACGCCATCATAGAAATACGGAACAAGAAACTGCCCGACCCCAAAGTGGAAGGGAACGCCGGCAGCTTCTTCACCAACCCCATCGTACCGACAATGAAATACGAGGAGCTTTTGGCCGAGTTCGGCGCGGTGCCCCACTACCCCATTGACGCAGACCGGGTGAAAATCCCGGCAGGATGGATGATTGAGCAATGCGGCTGGAAAGGGAAGTCGCTTGGCCGTGCAGGAGTGCACTCACGCCAGGCATTGGTGCTCGTCAACCGCGGCGGAGCCGACGGCGAGGACGTATTAAAGCTATGCGAGACAATCAAAAAGGACGTCTATGACAAATTCGGTATCGAGATAAAACCTGAAGTGAACATCATCTGAACATGAGACTAACGTTCCTTGGCACAGGCACGTCGGTAGGCGTGCCGACAATAGGCTGCAAGTGTAAAGTATGCCAAAGCACCGACAAGCACGACAAGAGGCTAAGGGCTTCGGCCATGATAGAAACAGAAAACACAAGAATACTCATAGACTGCGGCCCCGACTTCCGCCAGCAGATGCTGTCGCAAAAATTCAGGAGAATAGACGCCGTGCTCCTGACACACGTACATTACGACCATGTCGGCGGCCTGGACGACCTGCGTCCGTTCTGCACTTTCGGCGAAGTGAACGTCTACGCCGACGGCGCAACAGCCGACGGCTTGCGCCACACAATCCCTTATTGCTTTGATGAACATAAATACCCAGGCGTGCCAAGCATAAGGCTCAACGTGATAAAGCCACATGAAAAACTAACAATCGGCGATTTCACGATAGTCCCGATACTGGTGATGCACGACAAACTGCCAATTTTAGGATACAGGATTGGCGACATCCTCTATATCACGGACATGAAAACCATTGACGACAACGAATTTGGTTATTTCAACGGCGTGAAAACATTGATTGTCAATGCGTTGCGCTTTACGCCACAGCATCATTCACACCTCACTGTTGACGAGGCGGTAAACTTTGCAAAAAAAGTGGGTGCCGAACGAACATATTTCACACACATGGGGCACGACATCGGACTTCACAACGAAATTAACAAACAGCTGCCCAAAGGTTTTAGCTTAGCATTTGACGGTCAAACTCTCGATTTTTAGCTCAAAAGCACATTATTTTTGTTAAAAATTGCATAAAAGTAAGTGTTTTATGCACAATAATTTGGTGCATACGAAAAAAGACTGTACCTTTGCACCGTGTTTTTCATAGTATTAGATTTAAGGTTAACAAGGTTGGAGTACAGCGGTACTCCTTTTTTGTTTTTATAGAAGTCAACACTCCGCTAACGCTTCGTTGGAATTTAAAGCCAATAGCAACAGGGCTATTGGCTCTAAGTTTTCTAACTTCTCTTCAATTCTCTAACTTCTTAATGAATGGGAGCTTTTGCGGACATTCATAAAAACATATTTCCGTGTGGTTAAAATATCACAATGTCACGGAGCAAGTGAATGCGCTGGCTGTCAGCGGATTAAGCCGTGACATTTACCTCGGCGGCACTTTCACCAATATCACGGCGCGACACGTAACGTGACATTGGTGACATTAATCTGTGTGGTGACGTCACTACGCAAGGCGTTGACACACAGAGGGATACGGTGCACTGTGACATTATGACATCAGTTGCAAACATTTTTTGCAAACAGTACGATTGTGTATGATGTAAAAGACCGTCAACAGCAGTCCGAAAGAGCACCTTTTGCATGACGGGAGGGCATATCTTGCAACGCATTTGACGGCAAAACGCAAAAACGGCGTCACTGTATCCACTGGACGCAGCATCTCTGCGGAACCGAAAGTCACCGTTAAGGCAATGGCTTTATCACTACAAATCAGCCATTAACGCTAAAAAACAAGCATTTGAGTAAAAACACACGACAAAGGCCTCTACCCAAACTATTTTTTCTTATACTTGCGATATAACTTCCATGCAAGCATAAAACCGTCAGCCAAGCCTGCGCCTGTAGACATGAGCGACGCCAAAGTAAAGCCCTTTTTCCTTGGTGCCGGTTTCTTGAAAAGCTCTTTCCACAAGATTGCCATCTGCTGGTTGTCCCTTCGTATTTCAGAAAGCACAATCTCTTTACGCAACCTTATCTCGTTCAACGTTTCGTATTTCTCTTTCTTTTCTACGTCCATACCTTCAATATTTACTCCATCAACAAACTTGTTATGAACCTTATCAGCGGCCGCTCAATCCATGTTTTCCTAAAAGAAACGAACAAGATGAACACAATCACATAAAAAGCCCCCACCACTCCGAAAGCTGCGGGATAGCCGATTGAATGAGCCAAAGCCAATGCTACGGACAAGGAAAGAAAAAACGCGATGGCAACAACAACCAATGCCAAGACGATAAAGAGCAGCAAGGCTGTGACCACCCTCACCGTCTTGTCCATTACATCGAGCTTCAGGTACTCGCCCTGAAGCCCGATGCTGTGCTTGACCAGCCTGAAAAGCTGGCTTATTGTTTCAATGTTTTTATCGCTTGAAAACATTTGAATACGACAAATTTATTAAGCGATTTCCGTATCAGTCGCGTCCTTGATGTCATCTGCCAAGTCGTTCATTTCCCTGCGGCTCAGCTTGATGTTGTGTTTCTGGCAGAAATCGTCAATGGCGTCTGTGATTTTCACGCGTGTGTCTTTTCCCTTCTCCGGAGCCAAGAGCAAGCCCAAAGCAGCGCCGGCGATTGCGCCTCCCAAAAAAGCGCCGATGTAACCTAATGCTTTCATAATACTTGTAATTTAAATTGTTATTATATAATAAATATGTGTATTCATGTTTCCGCCCAGCCGGAACTGTAAGCGGCCTTCATTTATTGATAGCAAAAATAATGATTATTTTCCAAATATCAATGTTTTCAACCATTTTTTTTATTAAAAACGGCGTATTTCCCTTATTTAACAAACTTTATGCACAACTTATTAACCTATTTGTTTGTTTTTGTGTAATTTCGCACAATAATATTTTCAGTTGAAACAAGTTTAATCTCCAAATAACAAAACAACGAGAATTATGAGAAAATACGTGGTGGCATGTGCCGGCCTTTGCGTTGCATTGGCATTCACAGGTTGTAAATCATCAGAGAGTGCGTACAGGAAAGCATACGAAAAAGCAAAGGCGCAGGAAGAAAACCGTGCGACAGAGCAGAACCAGGGGAACGAGGAGATTGCCGTTGTAGCTCCCATCGTTGAAAAACCGGCTACCGAGACAGTTGTCGTTGACAACGCCGACAACGTTCCCGTAAAGCAAGAATCATTGTCAGTAGTCAGCGGCGCAGGGCTCAAGAGCTTCAGCGTGGTTGTTGGCTCGTTCTCGGTGCAAGCGAACGCCGAAGGCCTGCAAGGCACGTTGAAGAGCCAAGGCTATGACGCGCAGGTGGCATACAACTCTGCCAACCAGATGTACCGCGTCGTTGCCGCGACATTCGACACCAAGCCCGAAGCTGTAAGCAGCCGCAACGAGCTTCGCTCGCAGTATCCTGACGCTTGGCTTTTGTATAACCAAAGATAAGCATAAGACTACGTGGCCCGCATATTGTCGATTGACTACGGCAAAAAGCGTACAGGGCTTGCCGTCACCGACCCGCTGCAAATCATAGCAGGCGGGTTGGTGACGGTTGCCACGTCCGCCTTGTTCGACTACCTCAAGGAATACATTGCTAAAGAACAGGTGGAGCGCATCATCATCGGCGAGCCAAAGCAGCCGAACGGGATGCCAAGCGAAAACATGGGGCGCGTCACGCAATTTGTAAACCGGTGGCGCAAAGCCTTCCCCGACATCCCCATCGAATTGTACGACGAGCGTTTCACGTCAGTACTCGCACACAAGGCGATGCTTGACAGCGGACTCCGCAAGAAGAAACGCCAAGACAAGGCGTTGGTTGACGAAATCAGCGCAACCATAATTTTGCAAAGTTATTTAGAATCAGCAAGAAGGAAACAATGATTTTACCC
>CALUGX010000051.1 GCA_944320285.1 uncultured Prevotella sp. | reverse complement strand
CAAGGAGGATATGTGGGTGGCTTGCGTGCAAGTGCCCGTGAAACTTGAGGCCACGGAACACGCCGCAGGAGGCTTCGGCAAATACAAGAAGCTGGCCGACATGACCGACTGGAACCTCTACTCACCACTCTGGGCTCCCGTAAAGCTCGACGGCGAATGGCTCACGATGAGCGACAAGGACCCGTATGACTATGCACGTGTAGAGAAAGTCATCCCGGCTACGAAAGAACTCACCGTGGAGTTTGACGTTAAGGCAATGCAGAACGACCACGGACAGCTGAACATAGAATTCCTCGACGCCAAGGGCAATATGTGCTCACGCATAGTGCTCGACTCCACC
Source organism: uncultured Prevotella sp. (assembly GCA_944320285.1). GTDB lineage: Bacteria > Bacteroidota > Bacteroidia > Bacteroidales > Bacteroidaceae > Prevotella. The sequence continues at coordinate 14,132 of CALUGX010000051.1, read as the reverse complement.
GCTACGATGAAAGTGAAGGGCGGAGCGCGCTACGGCGGTATGCTGAAGCACTACGACGCTAACCGCGCCTACCACGTAAAGGCAGTTCTCTCGGTTGACGGTCACGTAGGCACATACTACGTTGACGGCAAGAAAGTGACTTCAAGAATGTTCGACACGCCCGTCGACGCCATCACGCGCATCGTATTCCGCACCGGCAACCTGTTCGACAAGCCCGACATCGAGACCCCTGCCGACCAATACGTAGATATGCCCCGCGCCGACGAGGAAGACCCGATGGCCACGTTCGCCATAGCAAACGTCACAACGTCGTCGCAAGACGCCGATGCTAACGCCGCCGTGCTCAGGTATGACGACTTCAAACACTACGCCGACCGCTTCAACACGATGGAGGACGAGAACATCGTTACATACATTCCTAACAGCAAGTCGTCGGAGTGGATGAGCAAGAACATCCCGCTGTTCGAGTGCCCAGACAAGGATATGGAGGAGATTTACTACTTCCGCTGGTGGTCTCTGCGCAAGCACATCAAGCGCACACCGGTAGGCCTCGGCATGACGGAGTTCCTCGTACAGCGCTCATACGCTGACAAATACAACCTCATCGCCTGCGCAGTAGGCCATCACATCATGGAGACCCGCTGGCTGCGCGACACCACTTACCTGCACCAAATCCTGAACACATGGTACCACGGCAACAACGGCAAGGCCATGACTAAGATGAATAAGTTCAGCTCATGGAACCCGGCTGCCGTGTATGAGGCTTACAAAGTGCTTGGCGACACAGCTTTCGTGCTCGGCCTAAAACCATCGCTTGAAGAGGAATACGCTCGCTGGCAAAGCACTAACCGCTTAGCGAACGGCCTATACTGGCAGGGCGACGTGCAGGACGGCATGGAGGAAAGCATCAGCGGAGGCCGAAAGAAGCAATACGCACGACCGACAATCAACAGCTATATGTACGGCAACGCACGTGCCCTGGCGCAATTAAACCTTCTCGCAGGAGATGCGTCTAAGGCTAAGGAATACGACCTTGAGGCTGACACACTGAAAGCATTGGTACAAAATAAACTGTGGAACGAAAAGCACTCGTTCTTCGAGACCGTACGCGGCGACACGGCAGCTGCCGTGCGTGAAGCCATAGGTTACATACCTTGGTACTTCAACCTGCCCGATGAGAAGGCGTATGACGTGGCTTGGAAGCAAGTGGAGGACGAAGAAGGGTTCTCCGCTCCTTACGGACTTACGACGGCTGAGCGCCGCCATCCGGAGTTCAGAAGCCACGGCGTGGGCCGTTGTGAATGGGACGGAGCCGTGTGGCCGTTCGCCACAAGCCAGACGCTTACGGCCATGACCAATTACATCAACGACTATGACGCACCGATAGTAGGCGACACAACGTTCTTCAAACAGATGAAACTGTACGTAGAAAGCCAGCATCACCGCGGCCGTCCGTACATCGGGGAATACCTCGACGAGAAGAACGGAGCTTGGCTCATGGGCGACCGCGAGCGCAGCCGTTACTACAACCACTCTACGTTTGCCGACCTCGTGATTACCGGACTGGTTGGTCTGCGCCCTCAGGCAGACGGCAGCGTGGTGATAAATCCGCTCGTTCCGAAAGACACTTGGGACTACTTCTGTCTTGACGGCGTTAACTATCGCGGCAACGTCCTTACCATAATATATGACAAGGACGGGCAACATTACCATCAAGGCAAGGGCCTCCGACTGCTGGTTAACGGAAAATTAGCCGCACAAAGGGATGATCTTGGGAAACTGACATACAAAAAGTAAAATTATAAAGTAGCGAAGTAGTTAAAAACAAAGTCACAAAGGCTTTTGTCTTTAACTACTTCAACTACCTATAACTACTTTAACTACTAATATATGAAAAGACTCATATTGCCCGCACTGCTGCTGTTCGGCCTTACAGCCGGCGCGCAAACATTTGAAAACAAATACACAAGACCGCTGGGAGACGTGCTCGGCGACGTGTCAAAACGCTTCGGAGTAAGACTTAAGTATAACGTTGATACCACCGGGCTGAAACTGACTTATGCCGACTTCCGCATCCGCCCCTACTCCATCGAAGAAACTTTGACAAACATTCTTGCGCCGTTCGACTTCAAGGCTGTTAAGCAAAACGACAAGCTCTACAAGATAAAGCCGTACGAATATCCGCGTCGCCAACCGGAAGACGGAATGAAACTTATACCTTACCTGTCATCACTTTATGCAGACAAGACGGCTTGGGAGGCAAGGAAAGACACATTACGCACCGAAGTCAGGCAACGTCTCTGCATCGACAAACTGCTGCCTTTATGTTCAAAAGAAGCTCCGGAGTATGGCAAAATTCGGAAATTCGATGGCTATACAGTACAGAACTTCCGCCTGAAAACAGTCAACGGGCACACCGTCTGCGGCTCAATATACGCTCCGAGAAGCAAAGGGAAGCACCCTCTCATTATATGTCCTAACGGGCATTTCAGCAACGGACGCTACGGCGAAGTGCAGCAACAGAGACTCGGAACACTGGCCAGGATGGGTGCAATTTGCGTCGATTACGACCTCTGGGGATGGGGAGAATCAGCCGACGAGGTTGGCTCTAAAGCACATCAAACGCCAGAAGCCCACGTAATGCAAGCACTCAACGGCATACGCATACTTGACTGGATGATACAGCGCAAGGATGTTGACACCAGCCGCGTAGGCGTAAACGGAGGATCGGGAGGCGGCACACAGGCCGTACTATTGAGCGTTCTCGATGACCGTTATACGGCCAGTTGCCCTGTAGTAAGTATGTCTTCATGGTTTGACGGAGGCTGTCCGTGTGAAAGCGGAATGCCGATACAGCTCGCCGGCGGCGGCACTTGTAATGCCGAATTGGCTGCAATGTTCGCCCCGAAACCCATGATGGTGGTGAGCGACGGCGGCGACTGGACCTCAACAACGCCCGAACTTGAATACCCTTACCTGCAAAGAATTTACGGTTTTTACGGCAAAACGGAGAACGTGAAGAACATACACCTGCCCAACGAGCGCCACGACTTCGGGCCGAACAAACGCAACGCAGTGTATAAGTTCTTCATTGAGACATTCAACCTCGACGCCACCAAGCTTGACGAAAGCAACGTAACGATAGAAGATGAAAACGCATTAAGATTTACACCGAAGACCAGATGAAAAATATTTTATTATCAACTGCTTTCACAGCAATGACATTCGTCGGGGCTTACGCCGCTCCTGACACAGAGAACAACCACATTCTGTGGTACGATGAGCCGGCGGCTACATGGACGGAGGCTCTGCCCATAGGCAACAGCCGCCTCGGAGCTATGGTGTTCGGCTCGCCGGCGGCCGACAGGTTGCAGCTAAACGAAGAGACCATCTGGGCCGGACGCCCCAACAACAACGCCAATCCGGAGGCTTTGGAATATCTGCCTAAGGTGCGCCAACTTGTCTGGGAAGGCAAATATAAGGAAGCCCAAGACCTCGCCACGGCACACGTACAGGCCAAGACGAACAGCGGAATGCCCTATCAACCATTCGGGGATCTGTACATCAACTTCCCAAATGCAGTGGGATACAGCGACTATTACCGCGAGCTGAGCCTCGACTCTGCCCGTGCCGTGACAAGTTTCACGGCGAACGGAGTGACTTACCGCCGTGAATACATTTCCTCACTTGCCGACAATGTGATAGCGATACACCTCACGGCAAGCAAGAGAGGCATGATAACCTGCAACGCCCAGATGACATCACCGCAGCAAGACGTGACGATAAAGAGCGAGGGCGGAGAGATTGTATTAAGCGGAACGAGCGGCTGGCACGAGGGACTGAAGGGCAAAGTGACATTTACCGGCCGCGCCACGGCCACGACAAAGGGCGGCATAGTCACCAGCCGCGACGGAGTGTTGCAGATTGCCGGAGCCGACGAAGCCACAATCTACCTCACAATAGCCACGAACTTCAAGCACTACGATGACATCAGCGGAAACGACACGATAATCTCCGAACAAACGCTGCGCAAGGCTTTACTGAAAGACTTTAATGAGATAAAGGCGGCGCACGTGGCTAAATACAAGTTGCAATACGACCGCGTGAAGCTCGACTTGGGAGCAGACGCATTCGCCGGCATGACAACCGACAAGCGCGTGGAGACATTCAAGCAACACACAGACCTGCACTTGGTGGAAACTTATTTCCAGTTTGGCCGCTACCTGCTCATCTGCACGTCGCAGCCGGGCACCCAGCCGCCCACGCTGCAAGGCATTTGGAACGACAAGATGCAGCCGTCGTGGGACAGCAAGTACACCTGCAACATCAACTTAGAGATGAACTATTGGCCGGCAGAGCTGACAAATCTCAGCGAACTGAACGAACCGCTGTTCAGCCTGATAAAAGATGTGAGCGAGACCGGACATGAGTCGGCGCGCATAATGTACGGAGCCGACGGATGGGTGTTGCACCACAACACCGACATTTGGCGCGTAACGGGAGCCATAGACAAAGCACCTTCAGGCCTGTGGCCTACGGGCGGCGCATGGATGTGCCAGCATTTGTGGGAGCATTACCTCTACACGGGCGACAAGAAATTCCTTGCCGAGGTGTATCCGATAATGGAGAACGCAGCAAGGTTCATCAACCAGATAATGGTACAGAACCCTTCAAAGAAATATTGGCTGATATGTCCGAGCCTGTCACCCGAAAACCAGCACCGGCACAAGGCCACGACAGCTGCCGGCGTGACTATGGACAACCAGTTAATCTACGACCTGTTCAACCACGTAATCGACGCCAACGAGATACTCGGCAAGACCGACGCCACGGCGTTCACCGACAGTCTGAAAGCCAAACTCGCCCTGCTGCCACCGATGCAAACGGGAAGTTGGGGACAGTTGCAGGAGTGGAAGGACGACTGGGACAACCCTGACGATACCCACCGTCACGTGTCTCATCTCTACGGACTGTATCCAAGCAACCAGATTTCACCGTTCCGCACACCGGAACTTACCTCTGCCGCACGCACGTCGCTCATCCACCGCGGCGACCCCTCTACGGGATGGAGCATGGGATGGAAAGTATGCCTGTGGTCGCGCCTGCTTGACGGCAACCACGCATGGAAACTCATTGGCGACCAGCTGACACTTGTGCGCAACGAGAAAAAGAAAGGCGGAACCTACCCCAACCTCTTCGACGCCCACCCGCCATTCCAGATTGACGGCAACTTCGGATGCGCCGCCGGTATTGGCGAGATGCTCTTGCAGAGCCATGACGGTTTCGTCTACCTGCTGCCCGCCCTGCCCGACGCTTGGGAAGAGGGCAACGTGAGCGGCCTGAAGGCGCGCGGAGGCTTCGAGGTAAGCATGGAATGGAATGACAACAAGGTGACCAAGGCAACCATCAAATCGGAACTCGGCGGCAACCTGCGCATCCGCTCGGCCGTGCCCCTGAAAGGGAAAGGCCTCAAAAAGGCGAAAGGCGAGAACAAGAACCCGCTCTACGCCGTGCCAACGGACGTGAAGCAGCAAATCAACGCGCCTGACGCCATAAAGCCGATGCCCGCGCTTGAGAAGACATATCTTTACGACATAACAACGAAGAAAGGCGAGACAGTAACGCTTACGGCCATGTAATAAAAACGAACGAGCTGACAAGCACCTGCGGCCATAAGCCGAAGGCGGCTTGCCGGCTCGTTTGCTTTTAACAATAAATCCGTCAGCAACGACAAGAAAAAGCGGCAAATGCAAAGCCGAAATTCGCCTGCACGTAACAGGCTGATACTCAACATCTTGCAAAAGGGCATCTTTTGCAATGCAAAAAGCCCCCTTTCGGCGTATAAAAGAGGCCCTTTCAGGACGTAATCTGCGGCTTTTCATAAAATAATCAAATTACAAACAATCCACACAGGCATTTCTCTGATTGAATTATTAATAAAAAACGACTAAATAATAAATAACTACATAAGTATGAAACGAAACAACCTAATCTTTACCTTAGCATTACTGCTCGCCGTAACTGCGGCCAACGCAGCAAGCAAAGTGTACAAGCCGTGGAGCAACGGACGGCTTGTAGTGTCGGAAAACAGCCGCTACCTGGTGCACGAGAACGGCACGCCGTTTTTCTGGCTGGGCAACACGGCATGGCTGTTGCCCGAAAGACTTAACCGCGACGAAGTGGAATACTTCCTCAACTACGAGCGCACGGCGGGCTATAACGTCGAGCAAATACAGGTGCTCAACGCCATACCGACGTTCAACGTCTACGGCCACGCAGCCAACAATGCCGAGTTCGACTTCAGCGAAGTGTCCAAGCCCGGAGTGTACGGCTATTGGGAACACCTCGACTATATCGTTGACGTGGCCGAACGCAACGGCATATACATCGCGATGGACTGCATCTGGGGCTCCATGATAGACCGGATGGACACTAAGAAGGCCGCAGCCCTCGGCACATTCCTCGCCGAAAGATACAAGGACAAGCCCAACATCATCTGGATGATAGGCGGCGACATCATGGGTGACAAGAAACCGGAGGTGTGGGACGCTATGGCGCGTGCCATCAAGAAAATAGACAAAGTGCACGTAATGACATTCCATCCGAGGGGGCGCACCACGTCGGCCTGGTGGTATAACGACCGCGAGTGGATGGACTTCAATATGTTCCAGAGCGGACACCGCCGCTACGGACAGCGCAATGGCGACGGCGACTATACAATCAAGGACAACACGGAGGAGGACAACTGGCGCTACGTTGACATGAGCTTCGAGAAGAAGCCGCTGCGCCCGGTGATTGACGGTGAACCGAGCTATGAGGACATTCCTCAGGGACTTCACGACTTCTCTGCCCCCCGCTGGCAAGACTATGACGTGCGCCGCTACGCTTACTGGGCCGTGTTCGGCGGTGCTTTCGGCCACACCTACGGCCACAACTCAGTGATGCAGTTCATACGTCCCGGCCTCATGGCGTCGTTCGGAGCCGAAAAGCCGTGGTGGGAGGCAATGAAAGACCCCGGCTACAACCAGATGAAATACCTCAAATGGCTCATTCTCAACTTCCCCTTCACCGAGCGCGTGGCTGACCAAAGCGTCATAGCCGGGCAGAACGGCGAACGCTACGACCGTGTAATTGCCACTCGCGGAGAGGACTACCTGCTCGTCTACAACTACAGCGGCAAGCCCATGAGCATCGACCTCACCAAAATAAGCGGTGCCAAGAAGAATGTATGGTGGATGAACCCGGCAAACGGCGAACTTACATATCTCGGCGAGTTTGACAGCAAGGTAACCGAATTTACCTACGACGCGGCTTACCTGCGCGGCAGCGACCGCGTGCTCATAGCCGTTGACTCAAGCAAGAGTTACATTAGCAAAACCGACAAACAAATACCTGAAAAAGAATGATACGCAAAGTTTTCATGTCGGCACTGGCGTTATGCCTGTGCCTGACGGCAGGAGCAGCCAAGAAGAAGACACAGAAGTCGCAGTTCCCCGTGGCCGTCACAGAGCTTAAGACCGAGCGGATGACAAATCCGATGAGCATCGACACTCCACGTCCGCGCCTCGGCTGGCAGCTCACGTCAGAGAAAAATGACGTCATGCAGACGTCTTACCACATCATCGTGGCCTCAACCAAGGAAAAAGCTGACAGCCTCATTGGTGACCTCTGGGACGCAACGGTCAACAGCGACCGGTCGCAATGGATTGAATACGCCGGCAAGGAACTGCGCAGCAACACGCCGTGCTACTGGCGCGTGAAGGTTAACACCACGCAGGGAGAGTCTGACTGGAGCCCAACGGCAATGTGGAACGTGGGCCTGCTGAACGAAGCCGACTGGAGCGGACGCTGGATAGGACTTGACAAAGCCATGCCTTGGGACGTGGAGACGGAGCACAGCCAGCTATCGGCACGCTACCTTCGTACAGAGTTCAAGATAGAAAAGCCCGTCCGCCGCGCCACGCTCTACATCAGCGGTCTTGGTATGTACGAGGCTTACATCAACGGCAAGAAGGTGGGCGACCAGGTGCTTGCGCCCGCCCCGACCGACTACCGCAGGACAATTCTTTACAATGCGTTCGACGTTACGTCAATGCTTGCCGCCGACAACGCCATTGGCGTAACCCTCGGCAACGGCCGTTACTACACGATGCAGCAAAACAAGAAGCCTTACAAAATCACCAACTTCGGCTATCCAAAGCTCCGTCTGAACCTCGTAATCGAGTATGCCGACGGAACGAAGCAGACCGTTTCATCGAACGACAAGTGGCGACTGAACCCCGACGGAGCCATCCGCTCAAACAACGAGTACGATGGAGAAATCTACGACGCCCGCAAAGAGTTCGGCACCTGGACTACGGTTGGCTACGACGACAGCGCATGGATGACGGCCGAGCGCGTGGCCATACCAACCGGAACACTGCGCGGAGCAATGGCTCCGAACATGAAAGTACTGAAGACCATCAAGCCCGTAAGCGTCAAGAAACGTGGAGACAGCTACATTGTTGACATGGGCCAGAACATGGCCGGATGGCTCAAGACGCGCATCGAGGGCGTGAACGCCGGCGACACGGTGAGCATCATATTCTCAGAAAACATCAACCCAGACGGCAGCCTCAACCGTGCAAACTTCCGCCACGCCTACTCTACCGACAAATACGTGGCCGACGGCAAGGAACAAGGCCGCTGGTGGTCGCCCACTTTCGTGTACCACGGCTTCCGTTATGCCGAAATCAAGGGCATGAAAGACCTCGACGCAGACGACCTTATAGGTGAAGTAGTCAGCGATGAGATGGCCGTAACGGGCACATTCGAGTCGTGCGACACCATCGTGAACAAAGTTTACAATAACGCATATTGGGGCATTCTCGGCAATTATAAGGGTATGCCGGTTGACTGTCCGCAACGCGACGAACGCCAGCCGTGGCTTGGCGACCGTGCACGCGGATGCTTCGGCGAGGCCTTTATCTTCGACAACAACAACCTTTACGCTAAGTGGGCACGCGACATTGTTGAGTCACAGCGTGAAGACGGGTGCATACCTGACGTGGCACCGGCCTTCTGGAACTATTACTCTGACATCATAACATGGCCCGCAGCACTGCCTTTCTCGCTCGAAATGATGTACAACCAATATGGCGACGACAAGCCCCTGCGCCTGTATTATCCCGCAGTGAAGAAATGGCTCGCCCACATGAAGTATCAATACAAGAAAGACGGCCTGATGCCGCGCGACAAGTTTGCCGACTGGTGCCTGCCTCCTACCGACGAGAAGACCATTCACTGCCGCGACCCGAAGCGCGTAACTGACGGCACGCTAATCGCCACAGCCTATTATTACCAGCTCAACAAGCTCATGGAACGCTTCGCCAAGGTGCTGTCGAAGGACGCCGATGCTACTGAATACGCAGTCGAAGCATCCGAAGTGAAAGAAGCCTTCAACAAGAAGTTCCTCACCGTCAACCGCGGCACAAGCCCCGTTCCGGGCCGCCTGCACTATCCCGACAGCACGTTCTACGGCAACAACACAGTGACTGCCAACCTGCTGCCGCTCGCATTCGGAATGATTGACGACGACTATGTACGCGGCGAGGTGGAGAAAAACATCATCACCAACATCATCGAAATAAACAAAGGACTGATGCCCTGCGGCATAATCGGCGGACAATGGCTTATGCACGGACTCACAGACATGGGCCGCGCAGACATGGCTTGGCTGCTGGCCACCAACAAGAAGTACCCAAGTTGGGGCTACATGACAGAGAAAGGGGCCACCACGATATGGGAACTCTGGAACGGTGACACGGCTAACCCCAAGATGAACAGCGCCAACCACGTGATGCAGTTGGGCGACCTTGTGTCATGGCTGTATGAAGACGTGGCCGGCATCAGTGCCGACCCGAACCGTCCGGGCTTCAAGCACATCATCATGAAGCCAGACTTCTCCGTAGAAGAAATGGACGACATAAAGGCTTCCTACAAGTCCATCTACGGCGACATCGTAAGCCGCTGGCGCAAGGACGGCGGCAAACTCTACTGGCACGTGGAAATCCCGGCAAACACGACGGCAGAAGTTCACCTGCCCGACGGTATCGTAAAGAACGTCGGTTCTGGCTCATACGACTTCACTGTGACGCTCCCAATACGTGACAAGGCTATCATCACAAACGAGTTCCTGTACAGGAACGCTTCGTTCCCCGAATGCCATTCAGCCACGATTGAAGAGCTTGACAACGGAGACTTGGTGGCAACCTACTTCGGCGGAACAAAAGAACGTAACCCCGACGTCTGCATCTGGGTCAGCCGCAAGCCCAAAGGCAGCGACAAGTGGCTTGAACCGCAACTCGTGGCCGACGGCGTTTTCAAGACAGGAAGTGAAGAAGCTAAGCTCGCAGGACTGTCCGGGCTTGACAGCACGAACGCAGCCGCAGCCAAAGGACCGATACTTGACAAGAAAGTACGCAGCAATCCGGAAAGCTGGCAGCGCAAGGCTTGCTGGAACCCGGTGGTCTACCAGATACCCGGAGGCGACCTCGTAATCTATTTCAAGATAGGTAACAAGGTGGCCGACTGGACCGGATGGATGGTACGTTCTAAGGACGGAGGCAAGACTTGGAGCCAGCGCGAACCACTGCAAGAAGGTTTCCTCGGCCCAATCAAGAACAAGCCGATATTCAACAAGGGACGTATCATAGCACCTACCAGCATTGAGGAAGGCGGCTGGAGACTGTATTTCGAGTATTCTGACGACATGGGTAAGACGTGGAAACGCACCGACTATGTGGCTATGGACGAAGGAATAAAGATAATACAGCCCGCCATAATGAAGCTGAGCGACGGCCGCCTGGCCGCCGTCGCACGCACGCGTAACGAACACGTGGGCATGACTTACAGCTCGGACAATGGTGAAACATGGTCGAAAATACAACTTATCGACGTGCCCAACAACAACAGCGGACTTGACGTAGTCACACTGAAAGACGGCCGCCACGCCATGATATGCAACGACAAACCTGTGCCAAAGGGCATCAAGAACGGCAAGGGACCGCGCACGCCGCTGTCCGTACTCATCTCTGACGACGGCGTAAACTGGCGCCACTGGGTAACTCTTGAAGACTCGCCCATAAGCCAATACTCATACCCGTCAATCATCCAGACAGAGGACGGCAATCTGCATTGCATCTACACCTGGCGCAGACAAAGGATTAAGCACGTTGTGCTGGACATCAATTCAATCAATAAGTAATATTTGGAGTTAAGGAGTTATGCAGTCAAAGAGTTAAGACAAATGCGTAAATAGAAATGACCGAACCAACCAGCATCATCTATAGCTATTGTCTTAACTCCTTGACTGCATAACTCCTTAACTCCTTAAAAAACACGTTCATGAAGAAACTATTTTTCATTTTATCATTGTTCGTATCACTCGTTGCCACCGCCGACACATATTCCGTGGCCGGGTTGTTTCCTCTGCAGGGAAGCGGGCGAGTGATCTACAACTTCAACCAGGGCTGGCGCTTCCACCTCGGTGACGCGCCGGGAGCCGAAGCCGCCAACTACGACGACAGCCAATGGCAGGTAGTATGCGCGCCGCACAGCGTAAGGCTTGAGCCCGCAGCCGCAAGCGGCGGCCGCAACTATCAGGGCGTTGCCTGGTACCGCAAACACTTCACCGTGCCAGCCGACATGGAGGGCAAGAACGTCACCGTGCATTTTGAGGCGATAATGGGCAAACAAGATATTTTCGTTAACGGCAAGAAGGTAAAGAGCCATCTCGGCGGCTACCTCCCGATTACCGTCGACCTTGCAGCCCTTGGCGTGAAGGCGGGCGATAAGTGCCTGATAGCCGTAAAAGCCGACAACAGCGATGACAAGACCTTCCCTCCGGGCAAGAAGCAGTCAGCCCTTGACTTCTGCTATCACGGCGGAATTTACCGCGACGTGTGGCTTATCGGCAAATCGCCAGTGGCGATAACCGATGCCGTTGAAGCCGGTAAAGTGGCCGGCGGTGGCGTATTCCTGCACTATGACAACATTTCGGAGAAAAGTGCTGACGTGTTTGTCAACGTGGAAGTGGGCAACACATCGAAAGCTGCGGCGCAGCCTACGGTAACCACCGTGGTGAAAGACCGTGACGGACAGACTGTCTGCTCGTTGTCAAAAAAAATAAAGGTGAAGGCCGGCCGTGCCAACACCGCATACCTTGCAATGAAACTGAAAAATCCGAAACTATGGTCGCCCGAAACTCCTTATTTATATAATGTAGAAATAACCATAAGCCAAGACGGTAAGACCGTTGACGGCGGCACGGTGCGTATGGGCGTGCGCAAAGCTGAGTTCAGGGGCAACGACGGCTTCTGGCTTAACGGCAAACCTTACCACCAGCTCGTAGGCGGCAACCGCCATCAGGACTTCGCCTACGTTGGCAACGCCATGCCCAACAGCCAGCAATGGCGCGACGCAAAGCGACTGAAAGACGCCGGCATGACAATCATACGCTGCGCCCACTACCCTATGGACCCGGCATTCATGGATGCGTGCGACGAACTGGGACTGTTCGTCATCGTGCCAACACCCGGTTGGCAATACTGGAACAAAGACCCACACTTCGGCGAACTCGTGCATGAAAACACACGGATGATAATCCGCCGCGACCGCAATCACTGTTCGGTGCTCATGTGGGAGCCTATCCTCAACGAGACCCGTTATCCCGAAGACTTCGCCCTTGAAGCTCTCAAGATAACGAAAGACGAATTCCCCTATCCCGGACGCCCGGCAGCCGTCGCCGACGTGCAGTCAGCAGGAGTCAGGGACAATTATGACGTGGTATATGACTGGGCCGACAACATCGGCAAAGGTGACTGGCCTGACAACAAATGCGTGTTCACACGTGAGTTCGGCGAGATGGTTGACGACTGGTATGCACACAACAACATCAACCGGGCAGCCCGCGCGTGGGGCGAGAAGCCCATGCTCATGGCCGCCCTCTCGCTCTGCGACACTTACGGCGAGATGTACCACGGCCGGCGGCAGTTTATCGGCGGATGCCAGTGGCATCCCTTCGACCACCAGCGCGGCTACCATCCCGACCCATATTACGGCGGCATCTACGATGCTTTCCGCCAGAAGAAATACGCATTCGAGATGTTCCGCTCGCAAGACCTCGACGCCGCGCCGATAGTGTTCATAGCCAACGAGATGACACAGTTCTCCGAAAATGACGTAACCGTGTTCTCCAACTGTGACAGCGTGCGCCTGACAGCCTTCGAGGGTGACAAGGTGATGACGCTGCCCGTAAAGCACGACCCCGACGACATACAGTCGCACCCTGTGGTGTTCAAAGGGTTCTGGGACTTCTGGAAAGCACGCGAATACAGCTACAAGCAGCGCAACTGGCAGCGCGTGAGCCTCCTTGCCGAGGGCATCAAGGACGGCAAAGTGGTAGCCGTGGAGAAAAAAATGCCGTCGCGCCGCTCCACCAAGCTGCGCCTATATGCCGACGAGATGGGCAAGAAGCTGACTGCCGACGGCAGCGACTTCATTGTAGTGGTGGCCGAAGTAACCGACGACAACGGCAACGTGAAACGCTTAGCTACAGACGAGATACGCTTCACCGTCAGCGGCGAAGGGCACATCATTGGCGACGGAGAAGGCATCATGGCCAACCCGCGCCACGTAGAATGGGGCAGTGCGCCGGTGCTGATACAGGCTACAGACAAGCCTGGCAAGATAACAATCACGGCAAGTTCGGCATACGAGGGCACTTACGCTCCCACCCCGGCCACGCTGACGATTGAGAGCGAAGCTCCGGCTCTGCCCTCATGTTACACCGACAAGCCGACAAGCACTCAGGCAAGCAAACAGACAAACATGAGAGCCGGCAACCACCAGACGATGACCGAAGAGGAGCGCCGGCGCACCTTGGAGGAAGTCAACCGCCAACAGGCCGAGTTCGGAGTACAGAAATAACAGACAGAGGACCGGCAGACAAGGCACAAATTGTCAGCAAGCACTCAGCTGTTTGCAAGACATTGATAATCAACACCTTACAAATGCCTTACAAAAGAGAGTGTATCAAATTGAGAAATATTTGATTCACTCTCTTTTTCATTTTGTCTGGTATAAAAAAATCA
>CALUGX010000050.1 GCA_944320285.1 uncultured Prevotella sp. | reverse complement strand
CATTAAATGCTTAAAGACTTTCGGCACAACTGGATATGAAAAGAGGGTGTACCTGAATTTTGATACACCCTCATTTTGCAAGGTTGTTTATAATATATTGAAACACAGGCAGTTACACCACGCTTTACAGCGGCATATTGCCGTGCTTCTTGGGCGGGTTGCTCTGGTTCTTGTTGCGGGCCATATCCAAGGCGCGGATGAGCTTGGCGCGGGTGTCGCGGGGCATTATCACCTCGTCAACGAGGCCGCGCTCCGCCGCACGGTAGGGGTTGGAGAACTCCTGCTCGTACTCCTTCACGGCCTCGGCCTTCTCCTCGTCAGACGCCTTGCGGTAGAGGATGTTTATCGCGCCGGAAGCCCCCATGACGGCAAGTTCGGCCTGCGGCCATGCGAAGCAGGCGTCGGCACCGATGTTCTTGCTCGACATCACGATGTAAGCGCCGCCGTAAGCCTTGCGCGTGATGAGCGTTATCTTGGGCACAGTGGCCTCGGCGTAAGCGTAAACGATTTTCGCGCCGTGGCGGATGATGCCGTCGTGCTCTTGCGCCGTGCCCGGCAGGAAGCCCGGCACGTCCTCGATGGTGACGAGGGGGATGTTGAAGCTGTCGCAGAAGCGGATGAAGCGCGCCGCCTTGTCGGATGCGTTTATGTCAAGAACACCGGCGAGGAAGGCGGGCTGGTTGGCCACTATGCCTATCGTCTGGCCGCCGAGACGGGCAAAGCCGACTACGACGTTCTTGGCAAAATGGGGCATCACCTCGAAGAAATAGTTATCGTCAACCACAGGCTCGATTACGTCCTTGATGTCGTAAGGCTGGTTAGGGTCTTCGGGTACGACGGTCTGCAGGCTCTCCACCGTGCGGTTAACGTCGTCGGTGCAGGGCACTATTGGCGCGTCTTCCATATTGTTCGACGGCAGGAAACTCAACAGTTCGCGCATCTGCATGAGCGTCTCCTCCTCCGTTGAGAACATGAAGTGGGCCACGCCGCTTTTCGTGCTGTGGGTGTATGCGCCGCCAAGCTCCTCCTTGTCAACCACCTCGTTGGTGACGGCCTTTACCACGTCGGGACCCGTTATGAACATATGGCTCTTCTCGTTCACCATGAAGATGAAGTCCGTAAGCGCCGGCGAATAGCAAGCCCCGCCCGCACACGGGCCGAGAATGGCCGTCAGCTGTGGTATGACTCCTGACGCCATCGTGTTCTGGTAAAATATCGATGCGTAACCCGCAAGGCTGCAAATACCCTCCTGAATGCGCGCTCCGCCGGAGTCGTTAAGCCCGATAATGGGTGCGCCGCACTTCAACGCTTGCTGCTGCACCTTAACGATTTTGGCGGCGTTGGTCTCGCTCAGCGAGCCGCCGTGCACCGTAAAGTCGTAGGCGTAGACGAACACCAGGCGGCCGTCTATCTTGCCGTAACCGCACACCACGCCGTCGCCGGGGATTTGCTTCTTATCCATGCCGAAGCGCGTACACCTGTGGTTGACCAGTTTGTCGGTCTCGCAGAACGTGCCCTTGTCTAACAACATATCTATGCGTTCACGTGCAGTCATGCGCCCTGCGGCGTGCTGCTTCTCTATTTTCGCTGCCCCTCCGCCCTGCGATGCCAGGCGGTCGAGTTCCTCAAACCGTGAGTATGTTTCTTCGCGTGTCATTGTTTTTTTTATGTAGTTAAAGTAGTTAATGTAGTTAAAGTAGTTATAAGTCATTACCTTTTCTTGGACGGTTCGGCAACAAAGCATTCGTCTTTAACTACTTTAACTACTAATTATTACTTAAATCCAGCTCGATGAGCGTCTGATTGTCTTGTACGGCGTCGCCCTCGGCCACGAGTATGGCCTTCACGGTGCAGTCAGACGTCACCTTGTAGTTGCTCTGCATCTTCATCGCTTCAAGCACGATGGCGATGTCACCGGCAGCGAGCTTGTCGCCGACCTTCACCGGTATGCTTACCACCTTGCCCGGCATTGGAGCCACGATTTTGTCTCCCTGCCGTTCGCCGGCACCTTTGTGCATACGCAGATACTTCGCCTGGGTGTCTACTACGTCAACGTGGTAAGAGCGGTAAAACATATTTACGTCATAGTTCTTGCCGCCTTCACCGCGTATAAGTTCGATGTTGTACGAGTTGCCGTTATGCAGTATCGAGCAACTTCCGTTCTCCGCCATCACGATGTCAACCTCCACGGGCTTTCCGTCGATGGTCAGCTCAACCTTGTTTCCATCCTTGTTGACCAGCGTCACGTCAGCAACGCGGTCGCCTATGTGCATTTCCATTTTTTCAGTAGTTAAAGGAGTTCCCTCCAGTAGTTAAAGGAGTTAAAGTAGTTAACGCTCGTTACACTCGCTAAGGAGTTAAAGACAATAGCATTGCCACTTGCAAACAGCCCGACTTTTAATCTCGAACCCTTATTCCGCCACAGGCGGACAACACCACAAACTACGGTCGCTCCAACAAGGGCGTCAGCCCTAATTATGCATTATGAATTGTGAATTATGAATTAACACTAAATCCTCAACACTCCCTTTTGCAGCCCGAACTCGCGCCAACGGCTTATAGGGCGGGCGTCAACGGTGCGCACTGGGCTGTTCTCTTCAAGGTTGAAGAGATAATCCACATATGCGGCGATGAGGGCCATGTTCTCTATCTCCTCGTTCTCGCCGTTGGAACGTTGCAGCGAACGAGAGTATTTAGAAAGGAACGACGTGTCATACTCGCCCTTGACGAAGGCCGGGGCATACATTATTCGGCGCAAATAGCTGAGGTTGTTCTTCAATCCCGTAATCTTAAATTCATAGAGCACGCGGCGCATACGCTCGATGGCGTACTGGCGCGTAACGGCCCATACGATAAGCTTGCCTATCATCGGGTCGTAATAGAGGGGGATTTCGTAGCCCTCGTAGACGTAGCTGTCTATGCGCACACCTATGCCGTTAGGCTCTACGAGCTGGCGGATGACGCCCGGACAGGGGATAAAACCATTCTCGGTGTCTTCCGCGCAGATACGGCACTCGATGGCGTGGCCGCGCTGGAATAGGTCCTCCTGCCTGAAACGCAGCGGCTCGCCCATTGCCACGCGGAGCTGTTCCTTGACGAGGTCTACTCCCATCACTTCCTCGGTTATTGGGTGCTCCACCTGCAAGCGGGTGTTCATTTCGAGAAAATAGAAGTGGCGGTACTTGTCAACAAGGAACTCTATGGTGCCCGCCCCGCGGTAGTTTACGGCCTTGGCCGCTGCCACGGCCTTCTCGCCCATCTCCTTGCGAAGCTCCGGGGTGAGGAATGGCGAAGGGCTCTCCTCCACTATTTTCTGGTTGCGGCGCTGCACGGAGCACTCACGGTCGTACAGGTGCACCACGTTGCCGTAGGCGTCGCCAAGTATCTGGAACTCTATATGGTGGGGTTCCTCGACGAATTTTTCAAGATAAACGGTATCGTCGCCAAACGACGACATTGACTCTGAACGGGCCGAGTTGAACGCTTCCTCCACCTCGTCTTCCGCGTGAATCAGGCGCATACCCTTTCCGCCGCCGCCCATCGAGGCCTTAAGCATCACGGGGAAGCCTATCTCGCGGCATAGGGCCAAGGCTTCGGCGGCGTCTTTCAGAGGCTGTGTGGTGCCGGGAACTACGGGCACTCCGGCCTCAATCATGCGCTTGCGGGCGGCTATCTTGTCGCCCATGTCCTCCATCGTCTCGGCACGCGGGCCTATGAACACAAGTCCGGCGGCCTCGCAACGGCGCACGAACTCGGCGTTTTCCGACAGGAAGCCGTAACCCGGATGCACGGCGTCGGCACCGCAGTCCAATGCAGTCTTTACAATCTTGTCAATGTTCAAGTAACTCTCTTGCGACTCGGCGGGGCCTATGCAATAAGCCTCGTCGGCGTACATCACATGGCGGGAGGCGCGGTCGGCCTCGGAAAACACTGCCACTGTACGCAAGCCCATCTCGCGGCAAGAACGCATCACGCGCACCGCGATTTCGCCACGATTGGCGATTAACACTTTCTTTATCATTATCCTATATTTATACGGACGCCCAACGGCTCCGCAAATAAATGTCCTTTACACACTTTATCCGCCCGCAAAGGTACAACTTTTAAGCCATGCAGCCTAACTTTTCGTAAAAAAATGTTATAATGCGCCCCCACGGAACGCTCCCGCACAAACGTGAAAGAGACTGACAGGTTTACAAAAAGGGGTATTCGCAGGTCGGTTATATGGAAATATCTTTTGCAATAAAACAAAAAAAATGAATTGAAAACTCCCGCGTGTAGGGACGTTGATTGATATGCCGTAATTGTAGATAAAATTAATATCATCCAACCAAATTGCGGATGAACCGCAAAAGGATACCTTTTACATCCCAAAAGGGCACAAACGGCGGGCTAAAAGGACACCTTTCGCACGGCAAAAGGTGTCCTTTTGCCAACCCGCTGACTGTCAACGAGTTACCAACACACAACAAAACAACAGAAATTATGATGCCGGCAACATTGAAAAACCTCAACGGAAAACTTGCATAATAGGCGGCAATCAACTAACTTTGCACACAAGAATACAGAATAGACAACGTTTTGTACTCATCATCGGAGGGCGGAATGCCGGATAAGATGACATGGGGGAACCAGCCATCTTAACCGGCATTCCGCCGTTTTCGGCCTGTGACGGCGGCAGCGGTAAGGCGTGCCAAATGTCGTGACAGACAGATATGCACCCGGAACAGGCGCAGACGGTAAGCTAACCATTAAAACAAAGACAAAAGAAATGGAAAAGGATGCAATCGACTTCGGGACGGTCAACGTCTCCAAATTGTTCAAGAAACTGTTTTTCCCCACGCTGTTCGGTATGCTGGGAATGTCGGCCATGACAGCCATCGACGGCATCTTCATCGGCCACAGCGTTGGCAGCGACGGCATAGCCGCCGTGAACATTATCATCCCTATGCAGATGCTGTTCACCGGACTGGGACTGATGATTGGCACGGGATGCTCCGTGGTGGCCTCCATCCACTTGTCACGCGGCAAGGAGAAGGCGGCACGGCTCAACATGACGCAAGCGTTCCTGTTCGTGTCTTTGGTGTCGGCCTTGCTCATGGCCGTAATGCTCGGCTTCCCCGACGAGACGGCGCGGCTGCTCGGTTCGTCGGAACGTCTGCTGCCCCTTGTCAGAGATTACACCCTGTGGTACGTGCCCTCGTGGATTTTCATAGCCTGGGAAGCCGTGGCGCTGTTCGTCATCAGGCTCGACGGCGCGCCCAAAGTGGCGATGGCCAGCAGTCTCGTGGCCTCCGTGATGAACGTCTTTTTAGACTGGCTCTTCATGTTCCCCTTCGGCTGGGGCATAATGGGAGCTGCCTTTGCCACATCAATAAGCACCGTGGCGGGCACCGCCGTGGCCATAGCCTACATCCTCGGCCCGGCCAAGAGGCTGCGCCTGATACGCCTGAAGATAAGCCGCAAGAGCCTGAGACTAAGCATAAGGAACATCGGTTACCAATGCCGCATAGGGTCGCCGGCACTGCTCGGCGAGGCCACTATGGGTATGCTGATGCTCATGGGCAACCTCATCTTCATGAGTCACATCGGCGACGACGGCGTGGGCGCCTTCGGCATAGCGTGCTATTATATGCCGTTCATCTTCATGGTGGGCAATGCCATAGCGCAGTCGGCACAGCCCATTATCAGCTATAACTTCGGTCTGGGGGCGCAAGCCCGCGTGCGCCAGGCTGAACGCACGGCACTGCTGACGGCTGCCGTGTGCGGACTTACGATAACGGCTGCCTTCATCCTGCTGCCCGAATGGCTTGTGGGGCTGTTCATTGGGCTTGACAACATGGCGGCGCACATAGCAGTAGACGGTTTCCCCTACTTCGCGTCAGGCTTCATCTTCTTCATAGCCAACATCACGGCGATAGGCTATTTCCAGAGCGTAGAGCACGTCCGCCCGGCCACTGCTTTCGCCCTGCTGCGCGGCTTCGTGCTGCTCGTGCCGAGTTTCCTGCTGATGCCCGGCGTCTTCGGCGTCCACGGCATATGGGGCGCAATGCCTGCCGCCGAACTGCTGACTACAGTCGCCGTGGCGGGGTATTATATGATGAACGTGCGAAAAGCACACATTAATGAAAGCCCCTCCTAACCTCCCCAAGGGGAAGAAAAAGAATAAATGCTTTCGTAGTTTTACTGTTTACCTTTTCAATCTTTCACCTTAAATATATAATTAGAGTTAAGACAAATGCCTTTTAGTAGACTCTTCCAACAAAGCATTTGTTTTAACTCCTTTAACTTCCTTAACTCCTTTAACTACTAATGAATGGGAGCTTTACCTACATTCACGAAAATTAAAAACAGTTTCTTAAACCACTTGGCGCAATAAATGAGCGGGGATTGCGTTATAAAATCGTGCGAACACGTCTTTTCATAATATCCGCATTGCTGCTGATCGCCGTCCAGAGGGCCGGCGCACAGTATGACGTGGCATTCAGCCATTATTGGGATTTAGAGCCATATTACAATCCCGGTTCCATCGGCAAGGAGCAGAAGCTGAACGTGGCCGCAGTGTACGCATTGAGCTTCGCGGGCTTTGAGAACAACCCCAAATCTATGTACGTAGGCGCGGATATGCCCCTTTATTTCCTGAAAAACTACCACGGCGTAGGCGTGTCGCTGCTTAACGACCAGATAGGCCTTTTCACCCACCAGCGCATAGCCATCCAGTACGCCTACAAGCACCGCTTGTTCGGCGGCATGATAAGCGCCGGTGTGCAGTTGGGACTGTTGAGCGAGGGCTTCGACGGTTCAAAGCTGGACGTCGAGGACTCAAGCGACCCGGCCCTGTCCACATCCGACGTGAACGGAAGCGCCTTCGACGTAGGCTTCGGCCTGTATTACACCCACGGGCCGTGGTACGTCGGCGTGTCGGCCCAGCACATCACGTCACCGCTCGTTGAGCTTGGCGAAACCAACGAATTGCAGATTGATCCGACGTTTTATTTAACCGGAGGATACAATATTAAACTAAGAAATCCGTTTCTATCTATACACCCGTCAGCCCTTGTAAGGTATGACGGACTGGCTTGGCGGGCTGACGTGTCGGGGCGCATTGTCTACACCAACGACAAAAAAATGCTTTACGGAGGCGTGTCATACAGCCCTACAAATTCCGTGACGGTGCTCGTGGGAGGCAAATTCCACGGCATACACATCGGTTACAGCTATGAAGTGTACACCTCGGCGATAAGCATAGGCAACGGCAGCCACGAGCTGTTCATCGGTTACCAGACCAACATCAACCTCTTCAAAAAGGGGCGTAACAAACATAAAAGCGTGAGAATATTATAAAGACGATATGAAGAAAACTAAATTCATAACGGCTATCGCCATCGTAGCGTTGACGACGCTCACCGGATGTTTCGGCGGACGGATGTCGTCGTCGGGGCGCGGCGGCGAGGTCGTGGGCGTCAGCGGCAAGGGCTTCAACGAGCCTACACCTTACGGTATGACCCTGATAAAACGCGGATACCTGAAAATGGGCATCGAGAAGGACGACACTCTCTGGGGCAAGCACACGCCACAGAAGGAAATCTCGGTTGACGGCTTCTGGATGGATGAGACCGAAGTCACCAACTCAGAGTACAAGCAGTTTGTGTTTTGGGTGCGCGACTCCATCCTGCGCACACGTCTTGCCGACCCCGCTTACGGCGGCGACGAAACCTACATGATAACCGAAGACAAGAACGGCGACCCCGTGACGCCCCACTTGAACTGGAAAAAAGCCCTGCCCCGCAAACCTAATGAGGATGAACTGCGGGCAATCGAGAGCCTGTATGTCACCAATCCGGTGACCGGCGAGAAAATGCTTGACGCCAGCCAGATGAATTACCGCTACGAGGTGTATGACTATACGGCCGCCGCCCTGAGGCGCAACCGTCTCGACCCGGCCCAGCGCAACCTCAATACCGACATTACGGTGAACCCTGACGAGGTGGTGATGATCTCGAAAGACACGGCCTACATAGACGACGAGGGACGCATCGTAACCCAGACCATAGACCGTCCGCTTAGCGGCCCGTGGGACTTCCTTAACACGTACATCGTGAACATCTACCCCGACACAACGTGCTGGGTGAACGACTTTGTGAACTCTGACAACGAAACGTATATGCGCCTGTATTTCAGCAGCCCCACTTACAACGACTATCCTGTGGTTGGCGTCACGTGGGAACAAGCCAACGCTTTCTGCGCCTGGCGCACCGACTACCTGCTGAAGGGTCTCGGCGGCGAGGCCCGCTACATCCAGCGTTACCGTCTGCCGACCGAAGCAGAATGGGAATATGCCGCCCGTGGCAAGGAAGGCGCAGAGTTTCCGTGGGAGGAAGTGGACGTCAAGAACGAAGACGGGTGCTTCTACGCCAACTTCAAGCCTGAACGCGGCAACTACACAGAGGACGGTAACCTCATAACAAGCCGCGTAGGACTGTTCTCGTCCAACTCAAATGGTCTGTTCGACATGGCCGGGAACGTGGCCGAATGGACAAGCACCACGTACACCGAGGCCGGTATAGACGCCATGAACGACCTCAACCCGGAGCTTAAATACAATGCCGCCAAGGAAGACCCGTACCGTCTGAAGAAGAAAAGCGTGCGCGGAGGCTCCTGGAAAGACCCGGAGTCATACATCCGTTCGGCGTGGCGCACATGGGAATATCAGAACCAACCGCGCAGCTACATAGGCTTCCGCTGCGTGAGAAGCCTTGCAAGTACAACAAGCACTAAACAAAAAGGGAGGAAGAAAAAATAATGACTGAATACAGCAAATACAACATCATCTACCGCCTACAGAAATGGCTTGACAGCGTGCCGGGACAAACGTTCCTGAACTACGCTTACAGCTGGGGCGCGTCAATAGTCATCCTCGGAACACTGTTCAAGTTGACCCACCTGCCTGGTGCCAATATAATGCTTTATCTTGGCATGGGTACCGAGGTTATTGTGTTCTTCATCTCCGCGTTCGACCGCCCGTTCGACAAGACCGCGATAGGCAAAGAACTGCCTACACACGTAAATGACGAAGAGGACGAAAGCGAAGAGCCTGTTGACATTGAGATGTCTGAGACTGACGAGGCAGCGGTTGTGGCCGGAGTACAACCTCAAGGCGGAGCGTCCGTTCCTCCCGGTATGGTGGCTTACGTAGGCCCCGGAACCGTACCGCCTGCGGGCGGCGGAGCCCCTTACGCCGGCGGTACGCAGGGCGAAGCGGCTCAAGGAGAGCCTGCACAGCAGCCTGTTGACGGCGCAGCTGTGGCCGGAACACCTGTCGGACAGACGGTTACGGGCGGACAAGTCGTGCCCGGATGGGTTGCAGCCCAGCAGCAAGTGTCGCCCGAAATGGAAGAGGCCACTACTAATTACGTCGAGGAGCTCAAGAAGCTCACCGAGATGTTGGCTAAGGTTTCGGACCAAAGCGAACGCCTGACAAGGGATTCGGAAGAGATGGAAAACCTCAACCGCACACTCACAGGCATCTGCAAAGTGTACGAGATGCAGCTTAAAGGCGCCAGTGCGCAAATCGGCACGATTGACGAAATCAATGAACAGTCGCGCAAGATGGCATCGCAGATTGAACAGCTTAACAAGATTTACGCCCGCATGATTGAGGCAATGACCGTTAATATGCGTGCCACCACGACCAACGGGAACAATGCTGAAGTATAATAAATAATGGCAATAAAGAAAAGACCGGTATCTCCGCGCCAGAAGATGATCAACCTCATGTATGTCGTCTTGATGGCAATGCTTGCGCTCAACGTCTCGACGGAAGTGCTTGAGGGCTTTTCCATAGTGGAAGAGAGCCTCCAGCGCACCACAAAGAATGCGTCGTCTGAAAACAACGCGCTATATGGAGACTTTGAGGCACAGATGAAGGCGAACCCGCAGAAGGTAAAAGCCTGGTTTGAGAAGGCCACTGCCGTGAAGCGCATGAGCGACTCGTTGTTCAATTTCGCGCAAGAGTTGAAGGTTGCCATCGTAAAAGAGGCTGACGGAGAAGACGGTGACGTACTTAACATAGAACGAAAAGACGACCTTGAGGCAGCCAACCAGGTTATGCTCGCGCCGGGCAAGGGCAAGGGCAAGCAGTTGTTTGACGCCATAAACTCGTTCCGTGAGCGTATATTGACAATGGTTACAGACGAACGTCAGAAAGCTATAATAGCCAGTAACCTTACCACCGAACTGCCAAAGAACGCCAAGACGATGGGCAAGAACTGGCAGGAATATATGTTTGAAGATATGCCAGTGGCCGCAGCCGTGACACTGCTCTCAAAGTTACAGAGCGACATCCGTTACGCCGAAGGGGAAGTGTTACACACGCTTGTGGCCAATATCGACATGAAAGACATCCGCGTCAACCAGCTTAATGCGTTCGTCATACCTAACTCACAGACCATAGTGCGCGGCGACAAGTTCACGGCGCAGATCGTGATGGCGGCCATAGACACCACACAGCAGCCGCAGATCTACATCGGCGGACGGCGGATGAACCTGCGCAACAATACTTACGAGGTGGTGACAAACCGTACAGGCGACTTCAACCTCACGGGTTACATAACGATGTTGAACGGCAGCGGCGACGTCATCCGCCGTGATTTCTCACAGAAATACACCGTGATAGATCCTAGTGCCACAGTCTCGGCAGATCTTATGAATGTGCTTTACGCCGGGTATAACAACCCCATCAGCATAAGCATTCCCGGCGTTCCGCTCAACAAAGTGTCGGCTACGATGACGGGAGGAGCTCTCCAACCTGTAGGTCCGGGCAAGTATATCGCCCGCCCGTCGGCCGTAGGCCAGGATGTGACAATTAACGTACTGTCGCTACAGACGGGGACGGCGCGCCCCGTGGGAGGCTTCACGTTCAAGGTGCGCAAGCTGCCCGATCCGACGCCGTACATACAGATTGGCGACAACCGCTTCCGCACAGGCGGCCTTGCCAAGGCTCAGCTCATGTCGGCGGGAGGCATAAAGGCGGCCATCGACGACGGTCTGTTGGACATTCCGTTCCGCGTGTTGAGCTTCGAGGCTGTGTTCTATGACAACATGGGCAATGCCGTGCCGATGGTGTCAAACGGCGATGCGTTCACACAAAGGCAGCGTGACACGTTCCGAAAGCTGGCGCGCAACAAGCGTTTCTACATCACGCGCATCAACGCCGTAGGCCCTGACGGAATAAAACGAACACTGCCCACGTCGATGGAGATTATCGTCAAGTAAGGTTGGTGCGGCCTTAAGCTACCAAGGTTGGTACGGTTATGCAGGTAACCGCACGATGACCGAAAGTCAGGGCCGTAAAACCTAAAACCGTAAAACCTAAAAACCGAAATATAAAATATGACTGATTTCTTGTTTTCGCGAAACATATTGCGGGCCAAGAGGATGCTGCCGGGCCGCCTTGCCAAGGTGTTTGCCGCAGTGTTGCTTTTGACAGTGTGCGCCGTTGACGCCGTGAACGCCCAGCCAGCCGCACGCCGCCGCCAGCAGCAAAGGCAGAACGCATCCAACGCACAGAACCTTACCACGAGGGCGCAGATTTCATATCCCGTGGCGGCCAAGATGTCCGAGGACGTTGTTTGGCGCCGCGACGTTTACCGGGAAATCCTGCTTGAAGAAGACGCCAACGCGCCGCTGTATTACCCCGTAGAACCGGTAGGCTCACAGATGAACTTGTTTACTTACCTCTTCAAGCTCATGATGCGCGGCTCCATCAAGGCTTACGAGTACAGACTTGACGGCAACGAGGTGTTTACCGACTCCGCCGAGGTTAAACGCATGGCCTTCCTCGACAATTACCACATATATTACGAGCGCAGCAACCGCGGCGTGCGCATCGACGACAGCGACATTCCGTCGAGCGAAGTGAAATCTTATTATGTCAAGGAGAGCGCATATTACGACCAGGCTTCGGCCACGTTCCACGTAAAACCGATAGCCTTATGCCCCGTACTGTGGAGGACTGACGACTTTGGCGACGGCGAACAGAAATATCCGTTGTTCTGGGTGAAGTATGACGACGCCGCCCCTTACCTCAGCAAGCAGGTGGTGATGACGAGCAACTACAACAACGCCGCCACGATGAGCATGGACGACTACTTCACGCAGAATATGTACAAAGGCAAGATTTACAAGACTACCAATATGCTCGGACGCACGCTTGCGCAATACTGCCCTACCGACTCGGCTATGGCCAAGGAGCAGAAGCGCATAGAGGACGAGATTGCGGCCTTTGAGAAGAATATCTGGGGCGACCAGGCACGCAAAGACTCTCTTGACAGCATAGCCAAGGCCGACGTGAAGGACAAGAAGAGCAAGAAGGCCAAGCGCAACCGCCGCGCATCGTCGTCGGTTAAGAAGCGCCGTTCGTCAAGCAAGTCGTCATCCGGTGGCTCGTCGGCAGCCCGCGTGACAGTGCGCCGCCAGCGGCATTGATTCAATTCATAATTCTTAATTCATAATTCATGACTGGCCGTGCGGTAATTATGTGTTTGATTCGTACCGGCAATTCGTGAACTATGAATTAAGAATTATCAGTTAAAATAACCATCAACCATTAAAATTAAAAGTACATGAGAAAAATCTTTACTCTCGTCGTCCTCGTGGCGGCAACGCTCGTTGCTATTCCGGCACAGGCGCAAATCAAGTTCGGTTTGAAAGGTGGTCTCAACATCACCGATATGTCATTCAGCAGCGATGTGTTAAGCACGTCTAACCGCGCTGGTTTCTTTATCGGCCCTACAGCCAAAATCACCATTCCTCTGCTTGGCTTCGGCGTGGACGCATCGGTGCTTTACGACCAGCGCGAGGCTGAGTTTGACGACATTCACGACGAAGACGGTAGTATCATCCGCGGACAAAAAATTAAGCAGAAAGCCATCAACATCCCCATAAACCTGCGTTACGACATAGGTCTGGGCAGCCTCGCTGCCGTATATCTTGCAGCCGGCCCGCAGTTCGGTTTCAACATAGGCGATAAGGACCAGTCGTTATTTGATGATGTCATGAGCTGGAAGATGAAGACGTCAAACTTCAGCGTCAACGTAGGTGCCGGCGTCATGCTGCTCAGCCACTTGCAGGTAGGCTTCAACTACAACATCGTCTGCGGAAAGACGGGCGAAGTCACATTCTTAGAGACAACCGGAGACATTGCCAAGGGGCTGATACGCGGCCGTTCAAACACATGGCAGATTTCAGCCGCTTACTATTTCTAATATTAAGCCATAAAGGATAATATCCCTGACAACATTTGACAAGGCGGACGTCCACGGCGGATGTCCGCCTTGTTTTGTTTCCTACATACACGCCTTTGGCAACGTGATGCTCTCTGTGCCTACGTGGCCATTGAATTGCTTTATAACCCGTTGTGGCGGATTTGCAATCCGCCACTGTTATCTTTAGGGATTTGCAATCCCGTCAAAGCTGTTTTCGCCCTATGGCGGATTGCAAATCCGCCAAGTTCATTGCGCTCGGATTGCAAATCCGGCGCAACGGGCAGGCAGGATCATTCCCCATCGTCTGGAGTGTATCGGCGCACAACCTCTTCCAAATCTTCAAACGTCAGTTTGCCCTCCTTTATCTCCTTGCTCAAGGCCTTGTCTTTCTTGAAA
The DNA here is from genome assembly GCA_944320285.1 of uncultured Prevotella sp. Classification (GTDB taxonomy): domain Bacteria; phylum Bacteroidota; class Bacteroidia; order Bacteroidales; family Bacteroidaceae; genus Prevotella. The sequence continues at coordinate 1,147 of CALUGX010000050.1, read as the reverse complement.
GCCTTTGATGCAAGTTTTTTCCAATATTGCACCTCGTATTCGTCGTTTGAATAAATGCGGGTACGGTTGAACAATCCCCCTTTCGTCCCTGTCATTTTAGGGTAAAGGATGCCTGCATACTTTGTTTTTCCATCATTGAAATGTGCGAATATGGGATAAAAGACCGTATGTGTGATTCTCGCCGTCACCGTGAACGACCCGTCGTCCCTGAAGTAATAATGGTCGTATTGACGCAGCATTACTTTCACGTGCTCACCTTCAGCCAGCGAAAGGCACCAACTGTTGCCATACATGAAATTGGTGGGGATGTAGCGGAAGCGGGCCGTGGGCTTTCCGTCGTGCATCAACTCGAAATAATCCACGTCTTTCCCTTTCAGCGACAGCCATTCTCCTTTTACGTTAACTTTAAGCCGTGTCATTGTGTAGATGTTCACGCCGTAGACGTGCCCGTCATACACCGTACCGTCTTTCATCACCACATGGACGTTCACGTTCAGCGTGTCGGCTACGTCACGTGTCGTGTCTTTGGCTGAAGAACCTGCCGTGATGGCAAATAGCAGCATAAGCGTCATAAGAACTTTCTTCACACAAATTATCGTTTCACGTTGTTTTGCATGACTTATCCGCCGTGCGGATGTTTTAAATTTAATCATAAGACAATCCTCCTTTCCTTGCAAATATAGCATTTTTTCAGGATATTATATGCAAATTTTTCAGCAAAATACATTTTAATATTGTTTTTTATTACATATTTCACGCTTAACACGGGCTGAAAGTTATCAGTCAGCATCAATGATGTTTCACAGAAAGAAGAGGTATCCGCATACCTGTCGGATATAATTATTTTATCCACAATCACAGCATACCAATGAACGCCGCTAACTTAGGGACATAATTCATTATGCCCGCACGCCCTGAAGGAGCATTTAATTATTTGAATATCAGCGTAATACGTTTTCCACGAAACGTGCGGACATAATAAATCATGTCCCTACTTTGCGGATGTATTCAATTTATGTTTGGTTTTATTGCAAAAGATATTTCCATCCAACACATTTGCGGATGAACCCTAAAGTGTCTTGTCCTGGCAAAAGTTGACACATTTATTAACGATAAAAAATGTGTAGAACAATGCGAAAGAGTCCAA
>CALUGX010000049.1 GCA_944320285.1 uncultured Prevotella sp. | reverse complement strand
GCCAAACATTAACGCTTGCTGAACTGGAAGCGCTTGCGAGCCTTGGGGCGTCCCGGCTTCTTGCGCTCTACCACGCGGGCGTCGCGTGTGAGGAAGCCGTGGTCCTTCAGGTTCTTCTTATCTTCGGCGTTCACCTTTACGAGGGCGCGCGCTATGGCGAGGCGCAGGGCTTGGCTCTGGCCTGTGAAGCCGCCGCCGTCGAGGTTGGCCTTGATGTCATATTTCTCGGCAACTTCGAGCAACTGAAGGGGTTGCTTTACGACATATTGAAGTATGCTTGAGGGGAAATATTCGGTTATGTCTCTTTTGTTTATTGTGATTTTGCCGGTGCCTTCGGTGAGATAAACACGCGCCACGGCACTCTTGCGGCGACCTATTGCATTGATTTGTTCCATTGTCGCTTCAATTATTTGTACTGGTTAATATCTATTGCCTTGGGCTTCTGGGCCTGCATATTGTGCTCAGTGCCGTCAAAAATCTTGAGGTTGTCCATCAGGCTGCGTCCGAGCGGACCTTTAGGCAGCATACCCTTAACGGCGTGACGGATGATGCGGTCGGCGCCGAAGCTGTGCTTGCGCAGCTCTGCGGGAGTGTTGAAGCGTTGTCCACCAGGATAGCCGGTGTAGCGTGTGTACACCTTGTCGGTCTCCTTCTTGCCGGAGAACACCACCTTGGCGGCGTTGATGATGATTACGTTGTCACCGCAGTCTACGTGCGGGGTGAAGTTTGGTTTGTACTTTCCACGCAGGATTTTGGCTACCTTGGAGCAAAGACGGCCTACGATCTGGCCTGAAGCGTCGATTACGACCCACTCCTTATTTGCCGTTTCCTTGTTTGCGGAAATAGTCTTGTAACTTAAAGTGTTCATTTCTAATTTTAAAATTACTACTAAAAAACGTTTTTAAATCTCGTTGAACGGCGATTCACTAACCGTCGCACTCGGCCAAAAGTACGACTATTAACACTCCGTTCCGGGGGCTCTAAGTGTACCCCCGATAATAATCGGCGTGCAAAGGTACACATTTTTATTATATCTGAGTATACAAGACGCTGCCTGCAGGCATTATTTTACATTTATTTAACTTTCAACCAAAAGGGAACATAAACAAATATACCACAACAAATCCCCATACAATACAAACAGCAACTTGTGCATCCACACAAAAAGAGGGGGCAAGAACAGGGTGTTTACCCCTGGTTCTTGCCCCCTTGTCGTACTTATATCAACTAAGGTTCAGCCTTTTTTATTTTATTTTACTTTACGGCTACCTTTGTTCCGTTGATGATGTATATGCCCTTCGCGAGCTTGCCAAGCATATCGACGGCCTTGCCCTGGCCTACGTATACTCCGTCCACGGTGTAAACCTTGACGTTGCCGTCGGCGTCAGCCTTGATGCCGTCTATGCCGCTTGCCTCATATACGTTGAACGTAAGGGTGAATTCCGGGTTGTAGTAAACGCCCTCGAGGTCGTAGATGGACTCTGCCGGTATCGTCAGTGTGTATGTGCCCGGGGTGTTGACTTCCTTGTCGAGCCGCAATACCACCTCGTTCTCGCCTGCGCCAATGTCGGCCGTCGCCGTTGCCACGGTGTTGTCCTCGGCGTCCTTCAGCTCGAGTGTAGCGTCATAGTTGGTGAATGCCACGCTCCTGTCGAAGGTTAGTGTCATCTCGCTCAGGCTCGTCACGGTCTCGTCGTCCTCTGCCGGTGTTACGCCTACGGGCTCGAGGATGTTCAGCGGAGTCTGGTAAGACATGATTATACCGGTCAGGCCGTCTGCGAGGTCGTCCTCACTGATACCGTAGCTTACCGGCTGGCCTGTCTCGGCCGTGGCCGTGGCGTTAACCACGATGTTGCCTTCCTGCTGTAGTTCCTCGTTGACTTTTATTGTCAGCGTGTTGCCGTCAAGGCTGTATTCCTCCTCGGTCGGGAAGTAATACTGGCGCTCGCCGTGCTGTATCATCAGCTGGTCAATGGTTACCTTGTCACTGAATGTCATGGTTATCTCTGCCGGGATTTCCTCGTTGAACTCTCCGCTTACGTTGTAAGGAACGGGGTCAACGCTCTCAACCTCTACAAGGCTCTCGACAACGTTGAACGTCCACTCGAACTCGGGGTTGCAGTTGCCGCGCTCCGTGCTGCCAAGCGGGCCGAGCCAAGGTGCGCTGAGCTCGAAGTCGCCGTCGCCTATCGCTGCCTGCGGTATCCTCAGGGTGTACTTGCCCGGGGTGGTAATCTCCACGGGAGTGCCGGTGCCGTTAAGGTCGGTAAACTCTGCATAGAAGTATTTTGTCGTACCGTCTACATAGACAGCCTCGCCGCCCATGCCGCCAACAGACTGGCTCGGGTCGAACTCCTCGCGTCCGCGCTCGTCGTCCTGCCACAGCGTTGCGTATGCAACCATATCGCCAGCCTCGTTGTAGAGCGCTGCGTCCTCCGCGTTGGCGGTCTTGCCATAATAACCGTCCTGGTCGCCCGCGCCGGTCATCGTGAAGTATACACGGTCGAGCTTGGTCACGTATGAATTCTCCAACGGGGTGATGTCATCCACGCCGAGCGAGGTGTCAAACCAGCGTCCCGTAGAGCAAGGAATGTCGAACGAGTATGCGTAGCCGGCCCATGTAACACCAGGCAGTTCCGGATCCGGGTCGTTCAGGTACAGGCCCGTCTCTGCGTCCTTGGCAGTGACCACGATAGCGTATATGTAGTCGTTCCTTGTCGGGGTGCCTACGTCGGCCTTTACGATGGTGTGGCCTTCATCCGTGTACTCAACCACTGGGCTCAACGGGATTGAGCCGAACTGGCCCTGGGCAATGTTCATGCTCTCTATCTCGACCTTGCCGTCAAACTCTATCTCGAACACGTGGTTCTCCTCGTTGAGCATCTCCTCCTCCGTGGCGTCGTTGCCCGGGGTGACGCGTATCAGCTTGATGTCTGAATACTGTTCCGGTTCTGTAGCACCCTCGTAAGTAACTTGGCAAGTTTCTATAGGAGTGCCACCCTGTGAAGTTTGTCCTTCCGGATAAACTTCAAGAGTCATGGTATATGTTGTACCCTCATAGAGCACCCACTGGCTAACGTAATCTTCGCCATAAACGTCACGCATATCTACCGGACCTACTGACCATGTACTCGTACCAGCATCGGTGTCTTCACTTACAAAACTTATAGCAACGTTCTGCGTGTTGTTAGTGAAATCTGCCTCGATGTGGGGGATTTGGTCTCTTGTCCTGTTCAACGTAACCAATATAGGATTGTCATAGCGTACGCTAGCTAATGCGCTACCTACAGCCGGCTCTGCGGATACGACCTGGAATGCGTCATCAGACAATTCTTCAAAGGTTACTATTACTCCTACAGCACCCTGCATATTCTCGTATTCAGACTGTGACCATGCAGAGAGTCCCGTATTAGACCTTACCCAGTATTCTTGTCCTGCCTTTACAGGGAACCTCGTAACGACAGGGTTCACATAATCCCTCTCAATAATGGCCGAAGACGGGTCAAAATTGCTACCGTCGGTGCTGATGCCGAAATAGTATACATTATTTGCAAGATAAGCGTATTCAGCTTTGTGCGATGTCTGCGTCAACACTACATAGCCGTCTATTGGGGCAGTGAACTTAGCATAAGTCTGGGCTGCGAGAATGTCATCAGGAGATTTCACCCTCATAAAGAATTCCTCGCCGTCACTTACCACATACGGATTCTCCTCCGTACCTTCGTCAGACCCAGGAACGTCGCCGCCGCCCGGCTCGTCACCGCCACCTCCGTCAAACTCAAACGAGAAGTTGCAGTTTTCATAAGACGCTACGGAGTGTACGATTTGATACGTCAGTCCTGCTTCAAGGCCATCTACTTTGATTATTCCGTTAATCCCGTCATATTCCGCGGCCTGCATCACATCGTCAGCTATGCCGTAGGTGAAGCTTAGGTAACAGTCGTTATCAAAACCAGAAGGGCGGATTGATAGATTACCAGCTGCGCTAGCCGCAAACACGAACTTACCATACTGACCTTGTTGCAAGTCCACGTTGTCGCCGTCAGACACATTAAATACGAATGGGTCTTCTTGGGTTCCCGTCCCGGAAGAAGCCGTGACGGTAGCTCCCCATACACCTGTGACGCAACATAAAAGCATCGTCAGGCAGAGTAGAAAACTTTTCTTCATAAATTGTTGATTTTAGTTAGAAATTAGGTTGATAATAAAAGTTGATATAGGTCACGATATTTCATAATGTCATGTCTGCAATGCGAAATTACGAAAAATATTCATAAAAAACATAGTAGCTTATGGTAAAAATATGTTAAACAATCTGTTTTTTAACATTTCCTAAAGCATCATTCTTTTATTATAATGATTTAAAATAATTATTGCCCCAATCCTTCCATCCTTTATCTCTTGCTTCCCAGCATATTTACTTACGACAGCGTTCCGCCGTGCCCGCATGCCTTCAAAAAAACGGCCATCGGCATGGGCGGCAATGACATATCAATGCCCGTATGCCGCCAAAACCGTACAGCCCCATTCATACACACTGTCAATCATGGGCGTGCGCACCCCGTTCTGCCTTGCAAGGCGATGCACTATTGCCAATCCGTAAGGGAAATCTTCAGTGAAATACCGGCTACTGAAATCCGGAACGTACCCCCCCGGGCACTTGCTTCATCGGCGAAGGTATGCCCTTGAAGGCCGTTATGGAACGTAGTTTGGCCGCCAACGATGAAGCGTCGGCACTCTCGTAATAGTCGAGCACCGTGGGAATGCACCCTCTCTTCACCGGCAATGCAGCAAGCAAATCCTGGAATTCACAATCCATCCCTATGTAAAGGCTTGCCGCGCGGTCGTCCCATTCCTCGTAAAACATAGGCACACGTCCGTACACAGTGCCCGGCTGCCAGTCTTTCCAGAGGCTATACAGGCGCGCAGGATGCAACAATGGGTTGCTGTTGGTAAGGCTCACTTCATACATGTTACCTGCAAGTGCCACCGGGGTAGACAACATCCGCTCCATTTCCCGCCTCAACCGTTCGGCATCCGGCATGCCGGCCACGCCCATGTACAGCTGTTTCTTATATCCGAGCAGCGACGCCCTGTGGCCATACTCTGTGGTGCGCGCGATAAACGGCACACGCTGGAAGCCGAACACCGGCGTACATGCCGGGAGTAGTCGGCACGCCTCGAAGTAAAACCCAGTGCTCGACACGACGCTTCCCACCGCGGTCCCATGCCCGAGCGCGGGACGTATTTCATCCAGTGTCGGGGCTATCGACCATCCAGGCAGGCACAGCATGACCACGTCCGCCCCGGCCACCGTGTCCCCTGGTGATGCCGACACACACGCCAACCGGCCGCTTACGGCGTTGCCGGCAGGCGTGTCTACGGTAATGGTTTCGCCCCACAGCCTTGGCCGCCGGGTCATCACGCGCACTTCGTCCACGCCGTTAGCGGCAATTACCCCGCCACAACGTGCCCAAGGTTGCCACCTCCGCAAATGCATATTTTCATTTTATTTAGGAGTTAAAGGAGTTAGAGGAGTTAAAGGAGCCAAAGACAAATGCCTTGTCGCAAAGTCCCTAGGCGTTCCACGCCGGCCTTGGGGATAAAGTTGCCCGATGGATTGTCGGGATTGATAAGCAGCAGCCGCCTTATGTCCTTGCCGGCATAGTAGCCTTCAAGGTCGGCGGCGGTGTAGGCGAGGTCGTCACCCTGCGGCACGAACGCCACGATAGCCTCCCTGTCGAGGCGGTTGGGATATTCCTCGAACGTGGGATACACCACGCCGGTCTTGCCGTCGGCATGTTCCATTAGGCTCTTTATCAGCTCGGCGGCCCCGTTGCCCACGACGGTGTACCGGCGGCTTATGCCGAAATACTTGCCGGCCAGCAGCGAGTTGACATACATGCCCGAGGGATATTCCGTCAGCAGTGTGTCAAAGTTGGCCTTCATCTCGGCCTTCACCTGTTCCGTGGGGAAATAAGGATTAACCAAGTAGCAGAAGTCGAGCATCTTCGGGAAACGCCAATGGCCGCCATAACGGAAATTGTAGCGGCGCAGCATCTCCTCCCCCTCGGCGAAGATGGTCTCCGCTATGTCGAGGTCCTGCACGTCGTCAATCTCGTACCACTTCTCGTTGCCTATCGGCAATGCCTTCAGGTTGCTGTTGTCGAGCAGCGTTATGACGCGCAACACCTGTTCGTAATACTCGTTGTTGCCCAATGCCTTGCAGTACGCGTCGAGGAAGCCATCGCTGCGCGACTTGGCTATGTTGACGGCCACGCGCTCGGCTCCGCCGACGTCGAAATGGGATATGACGTGGAATACTTTCTTCATACAACGGCTGTTAAGCGCGCCGCCACCGATGTACACGGCGGCACGTGTCTATTACATACAAATGTTAGCAATAATCGGGCAAAACCACGAATAAAAACCATTTTTTATCATATATAAAAGCCGTTTCACGGGCTTTTATTTTGCGCTTCACTCGGCTTGCACTATCTTTGCCGGCGAAATGGAGTCATTGAAAGAAAAAACGGCGAAGGGGCTTGTGTGGAGCCTGATGAACAACGGCACCACGCAGCTGCTCAACCTCGTGTTCGGCATCTTCCTCGGACGGCTGCTCTCGCCGGCCGACTACGGAATGGTGGGCGTGCTGACGATATTCACGGCCATCGCAGGCAACCTGCAAAGCAGCGGCTTCACACAAGCGTTGACCAACATGAAGAGGCCTACGGCCAACGACTATAACGCCGTGTTTTGGTTCAACGTCACCGTGAGCGTCACGGTCTACGCCATCCTTTTCTTCTCCGCCCCGCTCATCGCGTCCTTTTTCCGCCAGCCTGAGCTTACCCGGCTCTCGCGCTTCGTCTTCCTCAGTTTCGTCATAGCGTCGCTCGGCATAGCTCACGGCGCATATATGTTCAAGAACCTCATGGTGAAGCAGACGGCCGTGACGGGCTTCGCCGCGCTGCTGGCGTCGGGCACGGCAGGCGTCGTCCTCGCCCTCAAGGGATACTCCTACTGGAGCCTTGCGTGGCAACAGGTGATTTACATCACCGTCGTCAACATCGGGCGTTACGTCTGCACACCCTGGCGCCCGTCGCTGCGCATCGACTTCAGGCCCATCCGCCGTATGTTCGGCTTCAGCGTAAAGATATTAGCCACGTCGATACTCAACACACTCAACGGCAACCTGCTCGTGTTCATCTTCGGCCGTATGCTACCCATCAAGACCGTGGGCGACTTCTCACAGGCCAACAAGTGGAACACAATGGCTTACTCACTGCTCACGGGCACGATGGCACAGGTGGCACAGCCCGTGATGGCCGAGGTGGGCGACGATGACGAGCGCGAGCGGCGCGTGTTCCGCAAGATGGCGCGCTTCACGGCCATGCTGTCGTTCCCGGCGATGTTCGGGCTGGCTATGGTGGCCGAAGAGTTCATCCTCGTCACCATCCACGAGCAGTGGGCGGGCAGCGTGCCGCTGCTCAGGATACTGTGCGCAGGCGGCGCGTTCATACCCTTCTACACGCTCTACCAGAACCTCGTGATAAGCCGCGGGCGCAGCGACGTCTATCTGTGGTGCAACGTGGCGCAGATAGCCGTGCAGCTCCTCGCGGTGCTTGCGTTCGCCCGGCAGGGCGTCACGGTGATGGTCGCCGCCTATTCAGTCTGCAACGTGCTCTTCATCGGCGTGTGGCAGTATCACCTCCACAGGCTCACGGGCCTGCGGGCGGCCGACGTACTGCGCGACGTCTGCCCCTTCATGCTGGCAGCCGCGGCAGTGATGGCCGCCGTGTGGCCGCTTACGGCAGGCATAAGCAACCTCTGGCTGCTGCTCGGCGTCCGCGTGACACTGGCCGCCGCGCTGTATTTCGCCGTGATGAAGCTCACCCACGCAGACATACTCGACGAGTGCCTGGAGTATGTCCTGAAGCGGAAAAGAAAGTGATTGTTTATTTATACAAACAGACCGGTTCACAACGGCGGGGCAAATATGCCAGCCACAGTGAACCGGTCTGCTAAAAAACACTGTTTTATATTTGCCCTTTCACGCGATTATTGCTAATTTTGCAATCAAAGGGTGAATGCCGCCGGCATGACGACGGACGGCAAAACAGATTGCGACAGATGAAAAAAGTGTTCCACATAATATCACATTTCGACGTCGGCGGAGCCGAGCGCGTGGCGGTGAACATAGCCAAGTCGAAGACGGCGGGGTATGAATACCACGTGGTAGAGCTTATCCGCGCCCGCTCACGGTTCAGCCGCGGGTTCGTGTCGGAGCTGCAAGCCGCCGGCATACGCTACCACCGCGCCTTGATGCCCGACGTCCACTGGCATTACGTCTTCGAGCGGCTGGCCGCAGTGGTGTTCCCGCTGTGGTTCCTGCCACTGTTCATAAAGCACCGCCCGGCCGTAGTACACACCCACACCGAGATGCCCGACATGGCAGTGTGGTGGTTTTTCACTCTGTTCCCGAAACTGCTCACGGGCTGCAAAGTGGTGCGCACGATACACAACACGCGGCTCTGGGCCGGCCTTGGGCACACGGGACGGCGTGTAGAACGGTTCTTCATGCGCAACAACGCCAACGTTGCAATATCCGTATCGGTGCGCGACAGTTATGAAAACAACTACGGTCAACGACCACCTATTATATATAACGGCGTGGCCGAAACGCCGCAACGCCCTTACGACGGCATTGTGAAAGACAAGATAAATATCCTCTTCGCCGGGCGTCTTGAGCCACAGAAAGGCGTCAGTACGCTCATTTCAATAGTCAAGAGGGTAAGCATCGGTGCACGTTTCCACTTCCACATCATAGGCGACGGCAGCCTCCGCGCCGACGTGGAGCGAGAACTTGGAGGCATGGAGAGCGTCACGCTGCGCCCGCCCATTGGCGGAATAGCGGCCTGCCTGTCGTCGTTTGACTATATGTTGATGCCGTCGGAGTTCGAGGGTTTGAGCATAATGTCGATAGAGGCGAGCCTCGCCGGACTGCCCGTTATTGCCAACCGCGCACCAGGACTGGCCGACACGCTGCCACAGGACTGGCCGCTCATGGTCGGCGGCAACGACCTTGGGCAGTATGCCGCACTGTTCCGCACACTGAAAAGGCGCACTCCGGACGACGAACTCGGCCGGAAGGCGGCCGCCTTCGCCCGCTCTAAGTTCGGCATACGCCGTATGCAACAGGCTTACGAAGCATTCTACGAATACTGAAAAAGATGAAACGGATTACAGACATACATGAACTTCGCCGCGTGCAGTTAGGCATCCTTGACGACATCCACGACTTCTGCACGGAGCACGGGATACGCTACTTCCTATCATGCGGCACGCTTATCGGCGCCGTGCGTCACAAGGGCTACATTCCTTGGGACGACGATCTCGACCTGTATATGCCGCGTGAGGATTACGAACGCTTCATCCGCGAGTTTGAAAGCGCATCGGGCCACTGCCGTGTGCTCGACCCCAAGCGTGAGAAACGTTATTTCTACACTTTCGCCAAGGTGGTTGACACACGCACATTGCTCGTCGAAACCGAGACCGAAGGCTACCGCATAGGCGTCTACGTGGACGTGTTCCCAGTGGATTACGTCACCGACGACATCCGCGAACGCCGCCGCGTGTTCCGCCGCAAACGGCTGCTGTATAAGATAAGGAGGTGCAAGATTTCACAAAAGAACTACCTGAAATCGGCTCTTGCCTACTGGTGTTACCGTCTGTTGCCCGTCAGCGTCAGCACGCTCGACCGCATGATAGAGCGCATGGTGGTGCTGCACGAACCGACGTTCACCGTGGCCAACATGACGGAAGCCGGCCCCGGCATAGACGGATGCCTGCCGGCCAAGGACATCGAAGACAGTGTTGACATCCTATTCGAGGGCAAAATGTACAAGACGATGATAGGTTATGCCGACTATCTGAAGCGCACTTACGGCGACTACATGACTTTGCCGCCTGTCGAGAAGCGCGTAACCCACAGCTTTGAAGCGTATTGGTTGTGATTAAATACCCACCCCGGCATCAACTGACACCCACCCCAACCCTCCCGAAGGGAGGGAGTTTAGTATGCAATGCAGATAACATCGGCTTTTAAACAATACTTAGCCAACATAAGCATACTAAGCCCCCTCCCTTCGGGAGGGTTGGGGTGGGTGTCAGTTGGTGCTGTGACTGTTATCTTATAGCTTACTTTTTCCCCACTCATACACCTTGTTCATTATGGGTGTGGGTATTCCTTTCTCCCTTGCGAGACGGCGGACGATGGCCAGTCCGTAAGGAAAATCCTCCGTAAAATAACGGCTCGTGAAGTCGGGAACGTAGCCTCCTGCAACCTTTTTCATGGGTGCCGGTATGCCACGGAACGCCTCAATGGAGCGCAGCTTGGCAGCAAGCGAGGCGGCGTCGCTACTCTCATAATAATCAAGAACGGTAGGGACGCACTCTTTAGAGACCGGCAACACGCCGAGCAAAGCCTGCAATTCACCGTCCATACCGATGTAAAGCTCCGCCGCAAAGTCGTCCCACTCTTCGTAAAACATTGGCACACGCCCGTAAACCCGCCCCTCAAGCCAGTCGTGCCAGAGACTGTAAAGGCGGGCGGGATGCAGCAGCGGGTTGCTGTTAGAGAGGCTTACCTCGTACATATTCTTAGCCAACACGACGGGAGTGGCGAGCATCCGCCCCACTCCAAGCCCGAACTTGTCGGCTTCCGGCATATTCTCCACACCCACGACGAGCTGCTTTTTATAGCCGAGAAGCGACGCACGGTGGCCATACTCGGTAGTTCTCGCGATGAACGGGACGCGCTGGAAGCCGAACAACGGTGTGCCGGCCGGCAGTAGGCGGCGTGCTTCAAAATAGAAACCCGTGCTCGACACCACGCTGCCAACAGCTGTTCCGCCGGACAGACAGAGGCTTATCTCGCTCAAAGTGGAACCTATCGACCAGCCCGGAAGACACAACAGGACGGCCCGGCAGCCGCTTATCACATCCTCCGGACGCGACGAAACGCGCGCCAGGCGGCCACAGAGCGTGCCGCCGTCGGGTGTGTCTATGGTCAGCGTTTGCGCCCATCGGTCTGGCTGGCGGGTAAGTATGTTCACCTCACAAGTACCCTGTGATGCAATGAAACCTGCCACTACGTGACCTAAATTGCCTCCTCCGCAAATGCAAATCCTCATCGTTTTAAAGGTAAAAAGGTAAAAAAAGTAAAAAGGTAAATTATCGAATGTGACGAACGGTGATGATAAGGCGAATAGCCGTTGACGGAGACTTGTTGCTCGTTTGCTTGTTCCTTGTTACAGCGACAGCAGTGCATCAACGAGACGGTCGTTGTCGGCGGTGTCGCGGACTGAGACGCGGATGAAGTTACGCCCGGCCAGTCCGGTCTTCGTGTCGCAGTCTTTTATCATTATGTTAAACTTAGCCAAGAGCACTTTGGCCAGCTCGTGCGACGTATATTTACCCTTTATCTCACAACAGAAGTAATTGGCCTGCGACGGCAACACGCGCAACCAGCCTACCGTCTGCAACCGCGTGAGGAAGCGCGCACGCTCGGCGGTGAACTTGTGGCATGACTCTGTGTAGGCGGCCTGGTACTTGTTGTATATCTGCATGAAAAACTCGGCGAACGAGTTGATGTTCCAGATGCTCACGTCTTTCTTTATCTTGTCTATCAATCCGGCGTCGGCCGATGCCAGTATGCCGAGCCGCAAGCCGGGCACTCCGTATGACTTGGATATGCTCTTGACAACTATCAGGCCGGGATTGGCCTCAAGCACGGCGTCGGAAAGCAGCGTGTTGCGCTCGAAGCCATCGCTGAAATCAACGAATGACTCGTCTACCACCAACCTTATGCCGCGTTCGCCGCACCACCGGCCGAGCCTCAACACGTCTGCCGTGGGGATGAAGTTGCCAGTGGGATTGTCCGGATTGATGAGCAACAGGCGGCCAATGTCCTTGCCGTCGAAGAAGCGCATCAGGTCGTCGGCGGTGTAGCCGAGGTCGTCGCGTCCGGGGGTGAAGGCCACGATTGCGTCAGCCGACAGGCGATTGGGATACTCCTCAAACGTAGGGTAGACGACGCCAGTCTTGCCACCGGCGTGCTCCATGAGGCTCTTTATCAGCTCCGCAGCACCGTTGCCGGCCACGATGTAGCGGCGGTTGACGCCGAAACATTTGCCCGCAAGCAGCGAGTTGACATACATCCCCGACGGATATTCGGTGAGCAGCGTGTCGAAGTTGGCCTTCATCTCGGCCTTCATCTGCTCCGTGGGGAAGTACGGGTTGACGAGATAACAGAAGTCCGTCATCTTGGGGAACCGCCAATGGCCGCCGTAGCGGAAGTTGTAGCGGCGCAGCATCTCCTCGTCCTCGGCGAAGAGAGTCTCGGCTATGTCCAAGTCTTGCACGTCGTCAATCTCATACCACTTCTCGTCTCCGATGGGCAGTGCCTTCAGGTCGCTGTTGTCTAACAGCGTTATCACGCGCAACACCTGCTCGTAATACTCGTTGTTGCCCAGTGCCTTGCAGTATGCGTCGAGGAAAGGCACGTACTTGCCTACCGCGAACGGCCGGCTGAACTTGTAGATGTTCACCGTCTTGTAATATTCGCCGGCGTCTTCAAAGCGGAACGCTTTTTTCGGCACAAAGTTCACAATGTTACGCTCACGGTCGAGGCGCACCATAGTGCCGTCCATCCACGACTCGTATTTCGCCACCAAAGCGATGTTGGGATGCCCGTCGCCGAGAATCATTGGCAGCAGGTTGTCGGAAAAAATCAAGTCCGACTCGATGAGCAGCGTGTCGTCCTCCTGCAACTTATCCTTGGCCAGCCACAGCGAGTAAATGTTGTTCGTGCGGTCGTAAACAGGGTTGTCAACATATTCAACCGGCACCGTGCCCTTATACTCCGCCGCGATGTGGGCCTTCAGCTCCGCACCCTTGTAACCCGTGACTATGACTATGCGCTTCAGTCCAAGTGCCGACAGCTGGCACAGCACGCGGTCGATGAGCCTCGTGCCGTTCACCTTCACCATGCACTTAGTGTTCTCCTTGGTCAGTTCGCCAAGCCTGCGGCCCATTCCGGCCGCCAATATTATCGCCTGCATATGTATTCCTTTATGTAATGCCACGCTGCCCATACGCCCGTGCGTGGCGGCTTTGTCACCTCTCGGCCGTCAGAGCGCAGAGGGTGGATTTTACGGTTTAATCCTTGCAAAAATACATAATTTAATCGGTTTTCACAGCCTTTTCCGCCAAAAAATCAATCCCCGGCTTCACCGGCTTGCACCCCGTTCCGCCACCACCGCGCATCCTCACCGTAACGCATTGATATTCAACGTCTTACAAAAGGATACCTTTCAGCGTGTAAAAGGTGCCCTTTCGCACAGCGTTTAGCGTCCTTTCGGCAAATCCAAAGATGCAACCGGCGGGCGGACATTATCCGTAAGGGCACAAAAAAGGCGCGGGACGGCTTCTCAGCCTGCCCACGCCCGGATTATACGCAGCTAAAATATGGCGTTCAGATATAGTCACCCGTCAGGGTGGAAGCATCCGTAAATTACCTTATGAAGAGCAGTTCGCGATACTTGGGCAGCGTCCATAACTCGTCGGCGACAATCAGCTCCAGCTTGTCTATCTGGTAACGGATTTCCTCCATCTTCGGTGCCACCGTGTCATGGTAGGCTATTGCCTTCTCGCGTTCGCTCTCAATCTTGTTAGCCACCTTGCGTGCGTTGATGAGTTCCTCCACGCCCGTCTCGATGGTCTGCGTGCGCTCGGCTATCTCCTCGATTAGCTTCATGTTGCGCGCGCACAGCTTCTCGGCCTTCTCCACGGGGAAGATTTGGCGCATATTCTGCACGTTCTTGGCCAGCTGGCTCTGGTAGTGCGTGGCCACGGGCACGATATGGTTCATCGTGATGTCGCCCATGACGCGCGCCTCTATCTGTATGCGCTTGGTGTAAGTGTCCCATTTAACCTCGTTGCGGGCCTCAAGCTCCTTACGGTTCATGACGTTCATCGACTCAAACATCTTCACGGAGCTTTCGCTCAGGTAGTTGTCGAAAATCACCGGGCAGCTCGTCTCGCAGTCGAGACCGCGCCTCTTGGCCTCCTCCACCCACTCGTCGGAGTATCCGTTGCCGTCGAAGCGTATGGGCTTGCACGTCTTGATGTCCTCGCGTATGACGTCGATTATGGCGTCGGTCTGGTCGTGTCCCTCGGCGATGAGGGCGTCCACGCGGCGTTTGAAGTCGGTGAGGGCCTCGGCCACGGCTGTGTTCAGGGCTATCATCGCACTGGCACAGTTGGCCTCGGAGCCTACGGCGCGGAACTCGAAGCGGTTACCCGTGAAGGCGAACGGTGACGTGCGGTTGCGGTCGGTGTTGTCGATGAGCAGTTCGGGGATTTCCGGTATGTCAAGCTCCATTCCCTGTTTGCCGGCCATGTTGAACAAGTTATCCTTGTCACTGCGCTCAATGTGGTCGAGAAGTTCGCTCAACTGTTTGCCGAGGAACGACGATATGATGGCCGGCGGGGCCTCGTTGGCACCCAGGCGGTGGGCGTTAGTCGCGCTCATTATGCTGGCCTTGATGAGACCGTTATGACGGTACACGCCCATGAGGGTCTCCACGATGAAGGTGACAAAGCGCAGGTTCTCCTCCGGAGTCTTGCCCGGCGCGTGCAGAAGCACACCTGTGTCGGTGGAGAGGCTCCAGTTGTTGTGCTTGCCCGAACCGTTGATGCCGGCGAATGGCTTTTCGTGCAGCAGTACGCGGAAGCCGTGCTTGCGTGCCACTTTCTTCATGAGCGACATCAGAAGCATATTGTGGTCGTTGGCGATGTTGGTCTCCTCGAAGATGGGAGCTATCTCAAACTGGTTCGGAGCCACCTCGTTGTGTCTCGTCTTGCAGGGGATTGACAGTTCGAGAGCCTGTATTTCGAGGTCTTTCATGAATGCCTGCACACGGTCGGGGATGGTCCCGAAGTAGTGGTCGTCCATCTGCTGGTTCTTCGCCGAGTCGTGTCCCATGAGGGTGCGGCC
>CALUGX010000048.1 GCA_944320285.1 uncultured Prevotella sp. | reverse complement strand
TTGTTGGACTCTTTCGCATTGTTCTACACATTTTTTATCGTTAATAAATGTGTCAACTTTTGCCAGGACAAGACATTTTGTGTAACAAATCCGCTGCAAACTGCGTCTAAAGAGAAAACGAACACCCATAAAACATACATGATGATGACATTTACAAGACTTTCCGTCCTGTGTTGCTGTGCGTTCATTGCGCACTCCGCAGCGGCGCAGACGGTTACGGGGCGCGTGGTTGACGGCGACGGACGACCTCTGCCTTACACCAACGTGGTGGCTCTCTCGCTGCCCGACTCGGCCTTCGTCTCCGGCGTGACAACCCGTGACGACGGCACGTTCACATTCGACGCCAAGGGCGCGGGCCGCCTGTTAAGGTTCTCGTCGGTAGGGTATAAGACTGTTTTCGCCGACGTGAGACCCAATGTCGGCACGGTGCGTCTCGACGCCCTGACGCAAGTGCTGGGCGAAGTGGTAGTAAAGAGCGACCTGCCCAAGACGCGGCAGAAGGGCGAGGGCATGGTGACGAGCGTGGGCGGAACACTCCTTGAGCACGCCGGAACCATAGAGAGACTGCTCGACCGCATACCCAACGTGTCGGCCAAAAACGGCAAGATAGAAGTGTTCGGGCGCGGAACGCCGGAGCTGTACATCAACGGTCGCAAGGTGAGAGACAACTCCGAGCTCGACCGCCTGAGCGCTGACAATATAAAAGAGGTGGAAGTCATTACCAACCCCGGCGCTCGTTACGACGCCAGCGTGACGTCAGTAATCCGCATAACTACGAAGAAAGCCGTGGGCGAGGGCTTCAGCCTTGACAACCGTCTGTTCGGAGAGCTTAACGATTACGGCTACTTAGTGGGCGAGGACAACCTCAACATGAACTACCGCACGGGCGGACTTGACGTCGGGGCGACGCTTCGCGCGTCGAAATGGGCCAGTCCCGACCCCAAGACCATTGAGCAAATCACCCACTTGGAGGACACTTGGCGGCAACGCAGCGAAATCGACCAAGTGTATAAAAGCGAAAACCTGTACGCACGGTTGGCCATTAGCTATATGTTCAACGAAAACCATTCCGTAGGCGTAAGTGCCAGCTACCGCCGCCAGCCGTGGAGCAAGGCGAGGGGTTACATTGAGTCAACCCTGACGCAGAACGGTACTTTGACCGAGCAGCTCCGCAGCGATTACACCTCCTCCGTGCAGGCTACTACGCTTCAAGGCAACGCATATTACACGGGAAAAATAGGCAAGTGGGGCATTGACTTCAATACCGACTGGATGTACACGAAAAGCAACTCAACGATGAACACCATAGAGGACTATACCGAAGTGGGGCAACCGACGGAACATAACGACGTGACGACGAACAACGTTCCGCGCGGCAACCTCATAGCCTCTAAACTTGTCATAACGGCTCCGCTTTTCGGCGGCAGTCTGTCATTCGGCGGTGAATACTCTTATTCCACGCGCAAGTCGGTTTACACGGTGTTACCCAAGGGCATAATTGACGACGACCGCAGTCGCACGGAGGAGGGACTGGCCACGGCGTTCGTTGAGTATGGGCGGCAGTTCGGCCCGTTGAGCGCACAGATTGGGCTGCGCTACGAGAACGTAGACTTCGACTATTACGAGGACGGCGTGCGCATAGCGGAGCAGAGTAGGGCGTATGGTGACTGGTTCCCGTCGGTGGCCCTTTCGACGATGCTGGGCAAAATAGGCCTCCAACTCGGCTATTCCGCCGACATACGCCGCCCCTCATACGACCAGCTTCGCAGTAACATAAACTATGACAACCGTTATACCTACGAGGGAGGCAACCCATTTCTCGTGCCAACGAAGAGCCATAACGTGAACTTCGCGGCCTCGTATAAGTGGCTGATGTTCAGCGCAGGTTACTCACATATCATAGACCCCATCATACAGCACAGCGAGACTTACAACGACGACCCTGCCGTAGCGTTGTTCAGTCAGGTAAACGGCGAGGCTTACGACAAGGTGTTTGCCTCGCTCAACCTGCGCCCCACGTTCGGTTTCTGGCATCCGTCGCTGATGCTGGGCGTGCAGAAACAGTGGTTTAAAATGGCCGTGCACGGCCACAATCCGCTTGACAATCCGCAGGCAACGTTCCGTTTCGACAACACGTTTGACGCCAGACTGTTTGAAGTATCGCTCAACATGGAATGTACGACTACCGGTGCTGACGAGAACAACTACCTGCGTAAGCCGTCGTTCCGTGCCGACGTGTCGCTCTACAAGTCGCTGCTGAAGGACAAACTGACGCTCTCGCTGTACGTTGTCGATCTGTTTAAGACCGACAAAAACAGCGTCGTCACGTACTACGGAACTATGCGTGAGTCAATCTATGAGCCAAAAGCTGTGCGCAAAATCAACCTTACGGTGCGTTATAAGTTCAACGTAGGCCGCAGCAAATATAAGGGAACGGGCGCCGGAGCAGGGCAAAAGAGCAGGCTTTGAGAAGTCAGGAATTAAGAGTTGAGAATTAAGAAAATATGCAATCACCGGTGATTTTCTTAGCTCTTAATTCTTAGCTTTTAATTCTTAACTCTTAACTTCTCGATGTTCTGGCGGCCGGCTCATAGTGGTAGCCCACTGCGACGCGAGCGTGCACGCGGTGACTGTCCGTTCGGCGTTTGATAGAAAGTTTGATTTTTCATTATTCATTGCTCGTTTTTCATTATTTCATTATCTTTGCAGAAAGTAAACGCATTTTGATTATGGACAACCCGTTTTCTTGTCAGTATGCCATAAGGCAGGAAGAAGTGCGCGACCACGAGGCTGTGGAACGTGTTGTAGAACTGGCTTTC
This sequence comes from uncultured Prevotella sp., assembly GCA_944320285.1. Classification (GTDB taxonomy): domain Bacteria; phylum Bacteroidota; class Bacteroidia; order Bacteroidales; family Bacteroidaceae; genus Prevotella. The sequence goes on along the minus strand of CALUGX010000048.1, from coordinate 12,811 downwards.
AGGCAAGTTGTCGAGAGCGACCACGCCGAACACGAGCTTGTTGGCCGTCTGCGGCTGTCTACTTCGTTTGTGCCGCAATTGTCGCTTGTTGCCGTTGACGGCGTTGGCAGCGTGATAGGGCATATCCTTATGACAAAAGTCAGCATTGTTTCGGGCAGTGACAGATTCACTTCTCTTGCCCTTGCGCCGGTCTGCGTGCTGCCGGAGTGGCATGGGAAAGGTATCGGTACGGCGTTGATACGTGAGGTTCACCAGCGTGCCGCTAGCCTTGGTTACGGCTCGGCGGTGGTTCTTGGGCATAAGGATTATTATCCACGGTTCGGCTACAGGCCCGCAAGCGGTTTCGGAATAAGTTTCCCCTTCGATGCTCCCGATGACTGTTGTATGGCTGTAGAGCTGCTTCCCGGAGGCTTGGACGGCGTTCATGGCGTAGTGGAATATGACAAGGCGTTCACCGAAACGTAGCGTAATGTTGGTGCGTAGCTGGCTAAATAAGATGTTAACAATAAAGTCTGATCATGAAAATACAATCAAAACTTGGCAACGAGACGCTCATGCAGCGCGAGAAGACGGCATTTTTATGCTCGCGGAAGACGCCCGACGGACTGGAATATCTCGTAGGCAAGTGGCTGCTTGGGCTTACGGAAGAGCGCGACTGCATAATGTGTGGCAACCAGTCGGCTATGGAACGTGCCGTGTTTACAACACTGTTACAGCGCAAGATACCAGTAATTCTTTGCCTTGCCGAGGCTATGCCCGCCAGGTGGGATGACGATGTGCGCGAGGCTCTGGCGGCCGGCCGGCTCTTAGTGGTAACCCACTGCGACGCGAGTGTGCACGCGGTGACTGCCCGTTCTGCGTTTGACAGGAATGTGCTGATGATGTCCCTGGCACAGAAAATAGTGGTAGGCTGCTGTACGAAGGGAGGAAAATTAGAGCGGGCGTTGGCCGGTTTTGAGAATGTTGAGTACCTTGCCAACGGCCAGCCGTGGCTTGACCACATGGATCTGATAAATAATCCTCATGAAAGACCTAAGCCTGAGCCTACGCGCCTGAGCCGGTGGAGCAGGGTGTTGAGGCTCAAGCATGGCATGATATATCTCGACTTCAACGACAGCGGGGCGGAGACTTACTTCAAGATAACCCACAGCGTGAAGGACGCGGCGGACGAATACAACAAGCAGAAGATATTTTTTGACCGTAAGGAGCTGACGGCTTTCAGCGGTGCGGTTGACTTCTTGCTTGGTAAGATAGCCAAAGGCGAGGGGCTTCCGCCGGGGCTTACTGTGGCGTCGCTAAGCGGCGACATAACGTTTGACGAAGAACAAAGTGGCGTCGTGCGGCAGCTGGTTATGACGCAAGCGAAGACTCTTGTGAACGGCACGCATCGCGTGAGCACCGTAACGCTGGCTTTCGACGAATTGCCGATGCTCGCAAGAGGCGTAGATGAGGCCTTGGAGGAGTGGAAATAGTGAAAAAATAAGAATTAAGAGTTAAGAATTAAGAAAAACACCTGCATTTTGCAGTATTGGCCTTATATTTGTATTATCTGTGTAAAATAACGATTATTGAGGCAAAAGGAAGTATTCTTGCCGGCTCGTAACTCTTAACTTGTAATAATATGTCAGCAGGTAAATGGATAGGTGGTATATTAGGCTTCATGTCGGGTGGTGCCTTGGGAGCATTGGCCGGAGTGGCTTTGGGTGCGCTGTTTGATTACGGACTGAAAGCCGTCAACGAAGGCGATGAAGGCCGCCGGAAAGACTTTGCGGGCGGTGGCGACGCCTGGGAAGACGACCGACGGCGGCAGTATTATGAGGGACAACGTAACAGTTTCCTGTTCTCGTTGCTCGTCTTGGCGTCATACATCATCAAGGCCGACGGCCGTGTGATGCACTCTGAGATGGAGTTTGTGCGCTCGTTCCTGCGCCGTAATTTCGGTGAAGCGGCCGTGGAACAGGGTAACGCCATACTTCTGCGCCTCTTTGACGAGCAGAAACGTATGGAGGCAAGTCGCCGGGGAGTGTTCAGGGAGACGATAAGACAAAGTTGTGTGCAGATTGCGGCCAACTTGGATTACGCCGGACGGTTGCAGCTGCTTAACTTTCTCGTGCAGATAGCGCAGGCCGACGGCAGCGTGCCTCGCAGCGAGGTGGATGCCCTGAAAGACGTGGCGCACTTCATGGGAGTGGCCGATGCTGATATCGCCTCAATGCTCAAGCTAAGCGGCGGTACGCTCGACGATGCTTACGCCGTGCTCGGCGTAAGTCCCGACGCCACAGACGATGAGGTGCGCGCGGCCTACCGCAAGCTCGCCTTGAAGCATCATCCAGACCGCGTGGCCGCCCTCGGCGAGGACATACGCCGTGCAGCAGAGAAGAAATTACAGGAAATCAACGACGCCAAGGAACGTATTTACAAGGCAAGGGGAATGTAATGTAATTTCATTATTGGTGTTATGAGGTATGTAAAAAGGATATTAAAGCCCTTATTGTCTATTTGTTTGATGTGCATTTGTTTTTCAGTTCTTGATTGGCTTATGGACACAAGCGTTGGTTTCGTTGATAATTTATTGAAATCCATATTAGCAGTATGTGGCGTTTACGGGGTTAAAAAGTTACAATCCATACACGTTGGTTGAATTATTTGCACTCATTGTGACAACTGCTTACGGTTTGTTACATTTTAATTGTTTTTATTTACGGTTTTCACGCGCTTTCGACGGGTTTGCAACAGGCATCCTTTTACCGTGTAAAAGATGGTCTTTTAAAAGACGAAAGACCATCTTTTGCAGACCGAAAGGGCACCGTGTAAAACTGTAACAATCGCCGTACCGCTCAAAATAATTCCGCCAACGGGTAATCAATACACGACAGGATAAATTAGTGATATGGATTGTGCACACAAAGAAGGCTGCCTCTCGCTTATTGAGAGGCAGCCTTCTTTGTGTGCAATAACTAAAGTTCGGTGTAGTCAGGTATTTCTTTTAGAAATTTGTACGTGTGGTTTTCGTAGTCCATACGGCAGCAATGGTGCTCTAATCCGTTGCTTATGATGAGATAATCCACGTGCAGCAGGATGTTGTAAGCCGTGATTTGGTCGAACACGCGCTGCGTGAGAGTTATCGTCGGAGCCTTGTATTCCATAATCATCACGGGCCGCGCCTCTTTATTATATAATATGCTGTCACACCGCAGGCGCTTGTCGCCCACACGTAGCTCCACCTCGTTAGCCATGAGCGACGGTGGATAACCCTTGTGTTCTACGAGGAAATGGACGAAATGCTGGCGCACCCATTCCTCAGGCGTCAGCGCGACGTATCGACGTCGCAGGATGTCGAATATGCAGTGGCGGCCGTTGCGGTTGGTGATTTTTATTTCGTATTGTGGTAGGTTTAATCGATACATTTTATTAAATTTGCAATCTGTAAACGCACTGCGCGGCGGCAAAGATATGCAAACGATAGGAAAGAAAGGTTGCTTTCAAATCATCCGAGTGCGGCTTATCTTCTGCAAAGTTACGCAATTATACTGAAAAACTACGGCGTTTGCCGCTTTTTGACGTTTGTGCGCGCATTAATCACACATTTACATGACAGAAAAGAAAGTAGTGACATACGACAGCATAATGCGTGACTTGCGTGAAGGCAGGTACGCACCTGTGTACATCCTGATGGGCGAGGAGTCTTATTACATAGATAAGATAACGTCGTATATAGAAACAAACGCCCTTTCTCCGGAAGAACGCGACTTCAACCTGTCCGTCATGTTCGGCTCCGATGCGCAACCGAGCCAGATAGTCGATACGGCACGGCGGTATCCGATGATGGCCGAAAGGCAGGTCGTGATAGTGAAAGAAGCGCAGAACATTAAAAACTGGGAGCGCATAGAACATTATGTTGAGAAGCCCGTGGCTACCACGGTGCTTGTAATCTGCCACAAGAACGGCTCGATAGACGGGCGCAAGAAGATACTGGCCAAGGCCGCCGCGGTGGGTGTCGTATTCGACAGTAAGAAGAAACGTGATTATGAGTTGCCGGCATTCATCGCCAATTATTTGAAGGTGAACGGCCGTGCGACAATAGACAATAAGGCGGCGCAGATGATAGCCGACCATATCGGGGCCGACCTGAGCCGTTTGACGGGTGAACTTGACAAGCTCATCCTGTCGCTTACGGATGACGACCGGCGCGTGACACCCGACGTGGTGGAGGATAGGATAGGGGTGAGCAAGGACTTCAACGCCTTCGAGCTGCGCTCGGCTATCGTCAACCGCGATGTGGTGAAGGCGAACAGGATAGTCTATTACTTCAACAGCAACCCGAAGGCCGGCAATGCTTATATGCTGGTGCCGATGTTGTTCTCTTATTTCCAGAATTTATTGATAGCGTATTACGCCCCGCGTCCTTACACCGAGGACGGTGTGGCGCGGTGGCTCGACCTGCGTAGCGGGTGGGCGGCAAAGGATTATATCACCGGCATGAGGAACTACACAGGGGTGAAGGTGATGCAGATTATATCGAAAATAAGAGAGACAGACGCCAAAAGTAAGGGGCTTGACAACCCAAATACGCCCATAGGGGAGCTGTTACGAGAGCTTATTTTCTTCATTTTACACTAAAAAGAGGCCGTTTTTCAGCCTCTTTTTTTCTATTTTACGGATTTTCGCAGACAAGAAAATCGTGGTAAAAATGCTAAAAATCAGGCACTTTTATGAATTTTGACGCTCTGAGAATCGCGTATTTTCAAGCGTTCTTTATGCCGTTCCGAAATATCGTAAAAACTCGAAAAACGACCCTAAAAACGCGCATGAAATTTAGCGTTAGCATTTATTAATATGTAAAATTGTAAACTTTAAAACTATAAATCTTTGCAAATTGTATATTAATTTATTATTTTAAATGCATAAATTTGCAGAATGTTGTGTTGTAATCGTGGGTTAAATATAAGTTTGTATATCGAAACTTTTAAATCAATAAATCACAAGGAATATTTATGCAAAGTACACATATAGGCGTAAATATCTGATTTACAGCTAAAAATGCCTGTATATTGAACTGTAATAAGCCAAAAAACGCTTTTTTACAGATTAAATATTGCATAATCGTTGTTTTTTGATAAAAAGCAGTGTTATTAACTGGTTTAGAGTGAAATATATAGCGAAAAATCGTGAATTATCCCTTTAAGTGCAATTTAGGACTATAAATTTATATTTGTATTTTTACATTTTAAATCGCAAAACATATAAATTTGAATTTATAAATATAAATATCTAAATCTAAAATTTTAATCTCTATATTTTCTTTAGATTTGTTGTGTATGTAAGAAAAATGATTTACCTTTGTAAAAACAAAGAAAAATAGCGAAAAATCAGGTAAGCATACGATTATGATAGAAATGAAAGACAGAATAAGGCAGATAATGGAGGCTCAACACATGAGTCAACAGACCTTCGCCAACTTCATTGGAATCAACGCAGCCTCGCTTAGCAGCATCTTCAACGACCGTACCCGTCCTACCCTAAACACGGTTGAGGCGTTGAAGGCCAAGATACCCAACTTGAATGTTGAGTGGCTGATATTTGGTCGCGGAACGATGTTCATAGGTGAAGGAAATGCGGCGGGCTCACATACCGATGGCGAGGTTACGGATAACAGTTCGCTTTCCGGACAAGGCGAAGCACGTATGCCAGACTTGTTTTCCGGTGGTGGCGAGGTTACTCCAGCCCATTCAATTAATGCTGGTTATGCTGCTCCGGTGAAGACGGAGGTGAAATACGTGGAGCGTCCCAAACGGCAAATCACGGAAATAAGGGTTTTCTTTGACGACCAAACTTACGAAAGTTTTGTGCCAAAAAAATGATGTCTTGTCATGCAGACAGCCTTCTTGCAGCGTAAGGAAGGCTGTTTTTTCGTGTTTGGGGGCTATTTCTTTGGTGGAAGTTCGCTTATTTTGTACTTTTGCATTGATAAACATACATTGTTTATTTTATGATAAAGAAAAACTTGTTTTGAATGAAAAAATACATTTCAGACCTAAAAATCGTGTCGGTGGAACATATCAGCGACAAGTATGTTCTTGTCAAACTGACACAAGACGCAAAACTGCCAGAGATGCTTCCCGGACAGTTTGTCGAGGTGCGCGTGGACGATTCTCCGTCTACTTTCTTGCGGCGTCCCATTTCAGTGAATTTTGTTGATTATGATGCTAACGAGCTTTGGCTGCTTGTTGCGGCTGTTGGTGAAGGCACACGGCATATTTCCGGTTTGCAGGCGGGCGGCGTGCTCAATTGTATGTTTCCGCTGGGTAACGGTTTTACGATGCCTTCCGATAAGACCGAAAATGTGCTCTTGGTGGGTGGTGGCGTAGGTGTCGCCCCGCTGTTGTATTTCGGTAAATGCTTGGACGAAGCCGGTTGCCGCCCCGTCTTCCTGCTTGGGGCGCGCTCAGGCATGGATTTACTCATGCTCGACGAGTTCCGTAAGTATGGCCGCGTATGCCTTACCACCGAGGATGGTACGGTTGGTGAGTGCGGGTTTGTGACAAATCATTCTGTATTGGGCGAGATAAAGTTTGACAGGATTGCTACGTGCGGTCCCAAACCGATGATGGTTGCCGTGGCGAAATACGCCAAGGCGAACGGCATAGAGTGTGAAGTGTCGCTTGAAAACATGATGGCTTGCGGCCTGGGCGCTTGCCTTTGTTGTGTTGAAAAGACCGTTAAAGGCAATGTTTGTGTGTGCAAGGAAGGTCCTGTAATCAATATAAAACAATTATTATGGCAGATTTAAGTGTTGAGATAAAAGGCTTGCAGTTGAAAAATCCGGTTATGACAGCGTCTGGAACATTCGGTTACGGGCCTGAATTTGCTGATTTTGTGCCGCTTGAAGGCATTGGCGGCATAATAGTAAAGGGCACCACTTTGAAGCCGCGTGAGGGCAACGATTACCCCCGTATGGTGGAGACTGCATCAGGGATGCTTAACTGTGTGGGGTTGCAAAATAAAGGTGTAGACTATTTTTGCGAGCATATTTATCCTGAAATAAAGGACATTGACACCAAATTCATTGTCAACGTAAGCGGTTCTTCGCCTGAAGATTATGCCGAATGTGCCGCCCGAATAGCTGCGTTAGACCGTATTCCGGCAATCGAGTTGAATATTTCGTGCCCTAATGTCAAGGACGGCGGTATGGCGTTTGGTGTCACTTGTGCCGGCGCTTCGAGTGTTGTCAGGGCAGTCAGGGCCAAGTATCCCAAGACGCTTATCGTAAAGTTGTCGCCAAATGTGACTGACATTGCTGAGATAGCGCGTGCAGTTGAGGCGGAGGGAGCAGATAGTGTGTCGCTCATCAATACGCTGATGGGTATGGCTGTTGACATCGAGCGGCGCAGCCGTGTGTTAAGCATCGGCACGGGAGGATTGAGCGGTCCGGCGGTGAAACCTGTCGCCCTGAGGATGGTTTGGCAGGTTGCTAAGGCTGTGAAAATCCCTGTTATCGGTCTTGGAGGCATCTGTAACGCCCGTGATGCGATTGAGTTTATGATGGCCGGGGCCTCTGCCATTGAGATAGGCACGGCCAACTTCATCGATCCGCAAGTTACAATTAAGGTGCGCGACGGTATCAATGACTGGCTGGACAGTCACGGGTGCAAATCTGTTAAGGACATTATAGGAACGTTGGAATGAGCGTGTCAACCGTTAACTGTTAAACTTTCAGACAACAAGAACGGGGCAGACAAATGTGATTGCCTGCCCCGTTTTTGTTGGTCTTGTTACAAAAAAGAATGTTATTTCACCCTTTCTACGGTGTATCCGGCTTTTTTCAGCTGTGCCAGCAGGCCGCGTTCGCCCGGCAGATGACCTGCACCTACGGCGAAGAAGGTTGATTTTTGTTTCATTATTTCAGGCATTTGCTTCATCCAGTTGTCATTACGTCCGTAGATGAGCATTTCCTCTTCCTCCGGTGTTCCGTCGCAAGTGTTGTTCAGTTTGGCGTCCATTGCAGCCTTTATGCCGTCAAGATCTTGTGTAAAAAACGCATTTACAACCTTTTCTGTCTGTTCCTCATTAAAGCTAAGGTTGTCTGCCAAGCAAAGCAGCAGTTCCTTTTGGCGTTCTAATGACAGGCCTTTGAGTAGTGTGTTTATTTGGAAATCTACAGTCTCAAGCCCGCCTACGGGTTTGCCTTTAGCCGTAGCTTCTTTTTGGAAATAAGCATCAAACCCCTCGTTAGGGTTAAATCCCGGATGTTTCTTCAGGTAAATCAGCAGTCCGAGCTGCGTATACAACGCTTGCGGAGTCAACTTTCCGAGTTGTTGGGATAGTATCGGGTTTGTCATGTCCGCGCCGAGTATGCTTTTCAGTGCGGCGTTGATTCGTGCCATCTCGTCTGTTGTGTAGAGTTTGTCGAGCGTCTGTCCTTCGGGGAGCATCATTGCAGCCTGCATCTTTTGCAGGTTCCCGGGCGACGTCATGTCGGCTGTTACTACTTCTCCGTACACCTGTTCGGCTGCGGTAAGGGCTTCTTTCAGACCCTTTATGCTGTCTGTGAACGATACGGGGGCGAGGTGGTAGGTGCCGATGATATACGAAGGTTTCTGTAATCCGTTGCCTGATATTTTCCAAAGCAACTGTGCCTGTGCGCCTATCGCTGCAATGAACAGTAGCAAGGCGATTGTGATTTTCTTCATTTTCTTTTGTTTTTAGAAAGTTGGATAAATGTTTGTATTACGATGTTTTTCTTTGTTTTCTGTTTCAAAGATAGCTTATTTACTGTAAAATTGAAAATAAATTTTGTCTTTTTGCATATTAATACATTTGTTAACTAAATCTGTTGCTGTGTCGTTGGCAAAAAAAGAGTGCGGCCAATCGACCGCACTCAACCAACACAAAAACTAAACTAGACTTAATTAGACTAAACCGAGATTTTCACAAACCCCGCATTTGTCGATGCAAATATAGCATAATATTTTATTTTAGACAAATGTTTAATAAAGAAATTAACATTTTTAACATGAAAAATTACATTCTGACGGATCTTCCTATCAAATATTCATCAAGTATCGTCATGGCGGCCATAGCCTCTACTATCGGCACGGCACGTGGCAGTACGCATGGGTCGTGCCGTCCGCGGGCTGTCAGCGTTGTCTCGTTGCCGTGTATGTCAACCGTAGGCTGTTCCATTAGCAGTGTAGCCACGGGCTTGAACGCCACACGCAGGTAGATGTCCTGACCATTGCTTATGCCGCCTTGTATGCCTCCGCTGTGGTTTGTTCTTGTGGCTATACGTCCGTTGTCATTATAGAATATGTCGTTGGCCTCGCTGCCGCGCATGGTCGTCAGGCCGAAGCCTTCGCCTATCTCCACGCCCTTCACGGCATTTATGCTGAGCATCGCGCTGCCTAATGCGGCGTTCAGTTTGCCAAATTCAGGCTCTCCCACGCCCGCAGGACATCCCTTAACCACACACGTTATCACGCCACCTACGGTGTCGCCAATGGCTTTCACGGCCTTTATCAGGCGTTCCATCTCTTCGGCCTTGACGGTGTCGGGGCATCTTACGGCGTTGGTTTCGGCCACGCTAAGGTCGTATTTCCGATAGTCGTGGTCTGTCTCGATGGTGCCCACTTGTGATGTGTACGCCTGTACGCTTACGCCGATTTTGCGCAGGGCGAGCTTTGCCAGTGCGCCGCCCACGCAGCGGCTTATCGTTGCCCTGGCCGACGAACGGCCTCCGCCACGATGGTCGCGCACGCCGTACTTCTGTATGTAAGTATAGTCGGCGTGCGACGGGCGGAATGCTGTGCGCATCTCTTCGTAGTCGGCCGGCCGCTGGTTGTCGTTCCTTACGATAAATCCTATCGGACAACCCGTAGACTTGCCTTCAAACACTCCGCTCTGCAGTTCTACCCTGTCAGCCTCTTTACGGCCTGTTGTTATTGCACTTTGTCCGGGTCTGCGGCGGTCGAGTTCATGCTGGATGAAGTCCATGTCGATGTCGATGCCGGCCGGGAAGCCGTCTACCACGCCGCCGATGGCCGCCCCGTGGCTCTCGCCGAAGGTCGTAAGGCGAAACAGTGTACCGAAAGTGTTACGCATATATTTGATAAAAAGTTAAGAGTGAAGAATTTATTTGCCTTGTGTTTTAATTCTTCATTCTTGATTCTTCATCCTTCATTTTTAATTTTTATTTTCATCAATGCTTGTGGCAGCATCCTCCGTCTTTGTGGTCGTGATGGTGTCCGCAGTGTCCGCCATCGTGGTGGTGTCCGTGACAGCATCCGCCGTCGCCGTCGTGTCCACCGCAGCAGCATCCTTCGCCACTCATGCGGTTGATAAGTCCCTGTATCTCGTCGTTGGTTGCCTCACGCGCTTCCACCACGTGCCCTTTGAAGTTGAGCGTTTTGCCGGCCAGCGGGTGGTTAAGGTCTATCTTCACCTTGTCGTCGCTTACGGCGAGTACCTTGCCGAGAAATCTGTTGCCGTCTTCGTTTTGCAGGGGCACTGTGGCACCTTTGAATATCCTTTCACGGTCGAAGTGGCCGTTTATGGTGAACACCTCTTTGTCAAGGTCGAGCACGTGCGCCATTTCATAGTCGCCGTAGGCGTCTTCCTTTTGCAGTGTGAAGTCGAACTCCGCTCCCTTTTCCAGTCCGGCAATCTCTTTCTCGAAAGCGTCGAGAGTGATGCCGTATCCGCTGATAAACTGGAACGGTTCTCTGTCAGTAGCTTCTTCCACGAGCGTGTTTTCTCCGTTGTCTACCGTGTATAGCTTGTAAGCCACGGCGATGTATCTGTTCAGATTGCTTCCCATTTTGTTTTTTTGTGATTGTTTTTTAGGGTGCAAATATACAAAATAAATTAATATAAATGGAGAATGGAAAATGAAGAATGAATAATTTTAAATTACCTTTACAGGTTTGCCGATAATTCATTCTTCATTTTCCATTCTTCATTTCATTATATCATTGCTGGTCTTCTTTCTTGAGATGACCGCTCAGGTTGATAGCTTCAAGCAGCTTTATAGCGTCAACATATTGCGCTATGCCCTCGGCCACTTTCTTTGCGTCGCGCATGGCCAGCACCACAGTAGAGGGGCGGTTGACAACATCGCCGCCGGCGAATACACCTTTGCGGCTCGTCATTCCGCACGGAGTGTCGCGTGTCAGGACATATCCGCTCTCGTCGGTCTCTATGCCCTTCGTCGTTGACACAATCCGGCTGGCGGGCACTGAGCCTATGGCCATTATCACTTTGTCGGCCTTTTCCGTGCGGCGCTGGCCGTCGTGCTCTATCACCACGCCGCTGAGTGTTCCGTTGTAGTCAAGTATTTCAACGAGCTTCGATTCCCAGTTAAATTTCACGCCTTCCTCTACGGCCTCGTCGTATTCCGAGCGCAGCGCGCTCATGTCGTCTATCGTGTGGTGGTAAATCACCTCTACGTCGCGCGCTCCCATGCGTATCGCCGTGCGTGCGGCGTCCATCGCCGTGTTGCCACAGCCCAAGACGAACACGCGGTCGCCCTCTTGCACGGGCACGTCCTCGCGTGTTATGCTTCCCTCATTGTACAGGCTGACTTTGCGCAGGAAGTAGACTGCCTGGCGCACGCCGCGCAGGTTGCGCCCCGGAATGTCCGGTTTGCGGGGCTTTACGGTACCCGTGCCCATGAAAATGGCGTCGAAGCCCTGTTCAAACAGTTGATCGATGTTGAGGCTTGTGCCGATGGTTGTGTTGCAGTGGAATACGACTCCCAGCTCCTCAATTTTCTTTATCTCGCGCCGTACAACGTCTTTTGGCAGTCGGTATTCAGGTATTCCGAACATGAGCACCCCTCCCGGTTCAGGCTCCATCTCGAAAATCTCGACGTTGAAGCCCTGCCGCGCCAAGTCGCCCGCGATGGTCAGTCCGGCGGGGCCCGACCCTATTACGGCCACCTTGCCGCGTGTCTTCGGTTGAAGTTTCTCCCTTATCAGGCCCATATCACCGTCAAAGTCGGCTATGAAGCGTTCCAGCTTGCCCACGTGGATGCCCTGGCCCTTCTTGGCCAGCACGCAGTGCCCCTCGCACTGCTTCTCGTGCGGGCATACGCGGCCGCACACTGCAGGCAGGTTACTCTTGTCATTGATTATTTTCATGGCATTGCCGAGGTTGCCTCGTGACAGTTCATGTATCCAGTCGGGTATGTCGTGGCTTATGGGGCATCCCTTCTTGCACTGCGGCACTTTGCAGTGAAGGCATCTCTTAGCTTCGTTTATGGCTTCGAGCATGGTATAGCCTTCGTTCACCTCGTGAAAGAGTTGTTTTTGTTCTTCCATATTAGTTTAGTGGTTTGATTTCTTATTTCGTGTTGCAAAGATAGTGCAAACCGAGCGAAATGCAAAATAAAAGTGGGTGCAACGAACTTTTATTTTCATATCCGAGGTGCCGCCTATGTTATTCAAAGATAGTGCAAACCGGGCGAAATGCAAAATAAAAGTGGATGTAACGAACTTTTATTTTCATATCCGGGGCGAGGGCTATGTAATGTAAAATGAAATTCCGCAATTATCTTAACTATTGCCTGATAAGAATAAATTGACGTGGCTAATGTCTTTGATTCCTGTTTCGCTAACCCGTTGTAAATCAACTTGTTTGCAAAAGGGCATCTTTTAGCCTCCGATTTGTGCCCTTTTGCAGCCTGAAAAGGCACCTTTTGCATCACTGTTAGTGCCCTTTTACGGTTCATCCGCAGTTTGGGTGTATAGTGCTAAATGCTTGACATTCAGTCTTTTACACAAATAATGCAATTCGTAATCGCTTGATAATCAATGCA
>CALUGX010000047.1 GCA_944320285.1 uncultured Prevotella sp. | reverse complement strand
TGTAAGTCCACTCCGCCGAGAAGGTGTGCATCTTAAAGTAGTCCGGGCGGTTGAGCACGTTCATCGACACCTTTGCGAATGTAGAAGGTGTGGTGAAATACCTCCGCCGCTTGAGGAACGGCACAATCAGGCGCGGAAACTCTATCGAGGCGTCGGCTCCGTATTCGTAAGAGTTCGTGTTGCCGCCCTCGCCGTTGACGTTGCCTCCTTGCTCCCATTCATAAGAGCCGTGCAGGTTGATGTCTAATTTCTCGCCTCCGCGGAAAGCGTTTCGCTTCACGAAGCCGACCACGAGCTCAGGGCCGTGGCGTCCGTTGATTTTGTTTCGGTAGTTAGTTTCGATGTAGAAGTCATACGGTTTGCCGAATGTGCATGACAGGTGTACGTCGAGGGTGTCGCTGCGCCCTGTGGTGTCGCGCGGCGTAAGGTTTACCTCCACCGAACTGAACAGCCCCGAACCGTTGATTTTGTTGAGTGATTCGGTGTAATTGTCGTATTTGAATAGCTGGCGTGGGCGCAGCTTCAGGTCGGCTAAGATTATCCTTGGGCGTATTGGCGGACGCTTTCCCCTGAATTTTACGGTGAAGTAACGGTTGCTGAAAGAGTCGGTAAGCTCCTCCATGAACTGCTTTCTTATGTCGATGTTTATCCTGCCGATATACCATTTCCGCAGTACGGCTGTGGGCAGATTGTCGGCCATTTGCAGGCGTAATTGCGCCTTTCCCGGCACGGCGATGGTATCGGCGAGGTATGAGGCGAAGCCCGGTTGATAGAAGTAATAGCCGCTGTTGCGGAATATATTTGACAGTCTGTTGCGTTCGGCGTCCATCACAGAGGCGTCGAGCGGCGAACCTTTTTTTATCAGGGCTTCGTCTTTCGTCTTACGGATGAGGCTGTCTGCCTCTTCGGGGAAGCCAACATATTCGAGCGAGTCGATGGTGTAAAGCGGCCCGAAATCTACTGTGTAGCCTATTTTCGCTTTCTTAGGGTTCTTTTGCTGCACTATTTTATAGCTTACCTTGCCGTTGAGGTAGCCGTGGTTGTGCAACACCGACTGGGCCACGGAAGCACGCAGTTCGGGGTTCACCTGGCGCATCAGCACGGGAGCCTTGCCGAACGTCTTGGTTATCCATTGCGCTATTTTGTTCTTCGAGCCTGAAAATGCGTTCCATATCCACAGTCCGTAAGGGAACGGCGTGCGGTAATATGAACTACCGAACAGCGCGCCGTTGGGGGCCGTTGCGAGCGAAGCTTCCACTTCTTCTTTCGTCGTGACGAAATGGTCGGTCTCCTTGTCGGCCTCGTCATCGTTGTTATATTCTATCTTTGTCAGGCCTATGAATAGCTGCTCGTTCCCGCGCAGCCCCTTTGTCGTAGAGCATGACGCAAGCATAAACAGGCTCGCCATGAGCACAACGCACGCAGCAAGCCCAATGCACGGCGCCTTAGTCCGCCTTTCCTTATTGTCGTATGGTTGTTTGGTTGTCATTGCTTAAATTGGATTTTACGTCTCTCGGCATTATTTTCTGCCTTCGTCCTCTTTTTCTGCGGTGGCTTTCTTGTTGACGCTTGTGCTGTCTTTCGGAGTTGATTGATTTTTCTTCTTGCCGAAACCGAATATTTCCTTGAAGTGTTGCAGGCTGCGACGCCAGATGAAACCGACGCCGTATTCGCGCACCGTGCCTTCAAGCCAGTCGTAAGCGTTGTTGTCGTAATATAGCTTTACGTACTTGTCTGACGTCTCACCGAGACGGTATTCAAAGGTAACGTTGTCGAAGAACGACTCGTTCTGATTGGCCACATCGGCCCCGGTGGATACTTTTCCGCCTACTACAATCTTCATCCTGTTGTTCCAGAAGCGTTTTGAAAACTTGAACGAATAGTCGGTATGCGTGCTTCCGCTGGCGTCAGTAGAGTTGTCCATGCCGAAACTCAGGTCGAGTGAACGCAGGGCGTTGCCCGTGATGCTGTTGATTTCGCTTTGCAGGAACGAGTTTAGGGCGTTGTTCATGGAGAAACCGCTCGTGTTGCCGTCGGCGAGATACATACCCGTTGTCAGCATGGTGACGGCCAGTTTGCCGCGTTGTTCTACGCTCATCGACTGCAATTCGGTGTTGAGTGTCATGTCTTCCGGTGCGCTCAGGGTGAACTCCAATCCCATGTCTGACAGTGTTTTGGTGATTATCACGCCGCAATCGAACTCTACGGTGCGCCCGCCTTCATCGCCCGTGCCTGACGAGACGTTTGCCTTTGTGCGCTCAGTGGCGGTGATGTTCAGTTTTGGGTTCATAGGGTCTCCTGTAAACTCGATGTAGCTTCCGTCACGTATGGTAAACGTTTTCAGCGGTATCACGGGCAGTGAGTATTTCATTTCGCCGCTGTCGAGCGTGTATCGTCCTGTCAGGCGGATGTTCCCGGCCATATCGTATTGCATACGCAGACTGCCGCCTCCAAGTATGTCGAGGTAGTTTGAGTGGTCGGTGTTGAGGTAACACATCACGTGCGCTCCTTGGTCTATGTTCATCGTGAGATCCATTGTGAAGCCCGACATCGGCTGGTGTTCAACTACTGTCGCCGTGGAGTCCTCGAAGCTGACAAATTTCACGAGTTCGTTCATTCGGTTGTCGGCCGATAGTGGTGTGTCGCGCAGTATGTAAGACATATCCGTAGAGCCGAGGACGTCTAAGCGGCCGAGCATCTCAAGGTGCTCCATCGGCCCCTTCATCGTGGCGAAGAAGTCAACGAACGCCTTGCCGAAAGCTATACTCCGGCGGTTTTCCTTGGAGTCGATTATCTGGCAGTTGCGCGCCACCATGTTAAGGTCCATACGCATGGTGTTGAGATTGGAGAAGTCAACGTTGCCGTTGAGTGTCAGCGGATTGTTGTTGTTGGCGAACATCCGGAAGTTCTCGAACAGCAGGTTGCTGCCCACGATGTGCACCGGCGTGTTGTTCATTCTCATGCTTATGCCATACTGTGCGCTGCGTATATAGCATGAGTCAAACCGTATTTCGCCGTTCACCTGTGGCTTGTCGAGCGTGCCTTTTATGTCCACCCCTCCGTCGGCATAGCCCGTCATGCGGATTATTCGGTCGGGGATGAATCCGTTGAGCAGGCGCACAGGCATCCGTTCCATGCTCATGCTGGCCTCCAGGTTGCCTTCTCCGGCGGGGTTGTATGTGCCGTTGAGCTGGGCCACTTGCTTGTTGTTGCAGTTTAGTATGCCGTCAACGCTGTGTGTGCCGTCGCCTTGCGGCATATAGACGAACTCTGTGCTGAGCTTGCCCATGCGTGTGCGTTCATACGTCATTTTGTCTACCGACAGGTTGCCTGACACTTGCAGGTCGTTTCCCATGAGTGTGAGGTTGACGTCGCCGTCCATCATTCCTGTTATGTCGGGCATATATGGGAGTACCGAGAAGATTTTTTTCAGGTCGAGCTTTTTCACCCCTACGGTGAGGTCTTGCAGCGCTTCGGTGTTTTTGTCGTTAGAATAGAAGTGCAGGTCGGTGCCGTCGTCGGCCAGTAGTTGCAGCTTTGCCGATATTCGGCGGTCTGCGCCCATATAGATGTAGTTATCCTCGTTCACCGTGAATTTCTTATAACCGAGTATCGGGTCGTCGGTAAGCATACGCACTTTTATGCCGTTTTGCTCCATCGACGCCTCCATACCGAGTTTCAGTCCGATGCTGTCGCGGGCGTCATAGAATTTTATGTTGGCGCCCGAACCTTTCTCAAAGACATATCCGTCGAGCAGGGCATTGAAGACATATTGCTTGTTGTCGCGGTTGTTTCTCACTTGTGCGTTGTACGTGCATTGCGCAGTGTCCGAGGCGATGTTGAATCTTACGGTGTCGAGCGTCATCTTGGAGTTTTGCAGTTCAAGCAGTTGCAGGGAACCGTTGAGTCCCGTCACGGGTGACGACGATATGTCTATGTCGGCGTCTTGGAATGTGAAGCCCTTGCTTGAGATGAATCTGCTAAGCGGGTTGTTTTTCCCTGTGTTGAGGTATAATTGCGCCAGGGGCAACTGTTTGCGCAGTGTCGGGATGTTGATTTGCTTGTTGTGAATTTGTGTGGAAAGCTCTTGCGTGAACAGGTTGGCCCTGTCGAGTATTTTTTTGTAACCTCCCTTGCCGTTGAAGTGGAGCCTGAAGTCGCCGCATTCGGCTACGAAGTGGGTGGTGTCGCGGCTTGTGAGTATGTCGATAAACAGGTCGTCGGGTGTGTAGACACGTCCTGAGTCGGCGTTGATAGTGAGGTCGTTTATCATACCTTTCACGCTCAGCACGTTGCGCAGGTCGGTGCTTACGTCAACGCGACAGCGCAACGATGTTGACAGCTTCGACTCCACGAGGCGCAGCCCGTACCAGTCGGCATGGTGAAGGTCTGCCGCCAGTGTTGAGCGTATCATCTTCGGACTTAGTTGTGCGTCGAGTGTGATGTCGCCCTTGGCCAAGGCGTTTTCGCTGTTGAGCGCTATGCGGGCTACGCCTTTCTCGATGTTTGCGTTGAGGCTTATGCTGTCAAGATTGTACTCGCCGATGCTGAATTTCTCGACGCCGGCTGACGCTGCAAGGCGTGTGCGCGGCGATCTGAAATTGGTGCCTTGGCCGCTGACGGTTAAGCCGGCCGTGAGGTTGCCGAGGCCGCTGCCGGGCATGAAGTGTTCCGTCTTCACGTTGTCGGCTGTCAGTGTGGCGTCGTAGCTCATTCTGCCGGCGTCGAATTGCCCGTAGGCTTTCAGGATTCCTCCGCCTTCGCTTACGGTCATGTCGGCCCGGTATCGTTTCCCGTTTACCTTCACATCGCCTTTCAGACCGATGTTTCTCGGTATATTCACGGGCGCGCCTTGCGATTTCAGGAGTTCGGTTACGAAACCTAAGTCGTATGTCTTTGCATCCAGTTTCACGGCGGCTTGCAGGTTATCAGTGTCGGTCAGGTTGCCGGCCGTGCCGCTTGCATTGATGTTGAAGGCCGACGGCAGTTTCACGTTTATGCCGCCGATGCTCATGTTCTTCATGTTGCCGGCCACGGCTGCCTTGACGATAAGCGGCTGGTTGGGCCAGCGGCGGACGAAACTTGCGGGCATATCGCCCATGAAGCGCATGACGTCTTGCTTGCCGATGGAGCCGTCGGCGTAAAGACTTAACTCTCCCGGATTATGGTTATCAAAAGCGTTGAGAGCCATGACGAAGCGCGCCGACAACTGCGAGTCGGGCGTGCGCATCTCGATGGCCGGCAGGCTGATGTTTACCGAGTCCATCGCTATCGGCCCTGTGAGGCTTGACAGCACTATGCCGCTCTTCTCCTTAAAGGTGCATTCGCGCAGCGAAAGCCTCAAATCGGGTGAGCAGAAATAGAGTGAATCGATGCCGAGCTTGACGTCAGACAGGGCTATGTGGTTGGCGTCGAGGCCTTTGGTGCGTATCTCGAAATTGTTGTCATATGCCAGCGAGCCTTCAGTCCAGTCGAGACGGCTGATTTTATAAAGTCCGGAATAGAGGTCGAAGTAGCCGTCCCTTGCTTCGGTCTTGCCTAAGTAGGCGGCTATTTGCAGCGTGTCGCCGGGCATATGCACGGTTACTCCCGTGTTGGTGATGTTTAGCTTGTCTAACGATATTTTCCAGTTGTTCTTGGTCGTCGATGTGTCTGGCGGCACGGTGTCGCTCAGTTCTACGTTCACCTTGGCGTCGGCAAGCACGGCTTCGTTAATCTTCACGCTTTCCTTGCCAAGGTCGATGCCGTGGCTGCGCAGGTAAAGCCTCCCGATGGCGCCCTTCACCCGCGCCTCGTGAACAAAGTCGGCGGTGTTCAACTTCACGTCGTTGAACTCAAGCGCGTCGATTTCCACACGTTGTTTCAGCAACGGCCACAGCTGCACGTTGACGACGAGCTGCCCCACGTCGGCAATGGTGTCTTTCACCTGCGGCAGCGAGTCGTTTTGTTGTATCATCTTGAAGCCTTCCACGCCGAGGTCGAGCGGGAACACGAGCTTTACCCGCTCTACGGATATTTCCATGCCCGTCTGCTCCGAGGCGTAAGCCGTCACCTGCCTTACAAGCCAGTTTTGCACGGGTGGGATGTAAAGCATTACGGCTAATATGATGAACAGTAAAATGGGTGTCAGTATTATGCCGGCCGTCCATTTCAGTATTTTCTTTTTCTGCACGGAATTACATTTTAATATAGTAATTAGTGCAAAGTAAATAATTATTTATGAGAAAAAGAAACGTTTTGTTGCCAAAAAATATACAAGACATTATTTTTTATGAATGTTCGCAATTATCTTAATCATGTCAAATGCACATGAACAAACTATGCATTTGTCTTTAACTTCTTAGACCACGCAGTGGGCGTTAACTGCTTTAACTGCTGATGAATGGGGGCTTTGCGGAACATTCATATTGTTTTTTCTGCAGTGTCAGGGTACGTGGACTTTGGCGGAAAGTTTTTTGCCTTCTCGCTAAAGAGCGTGCGCCGTATCGCGAAAAGCCATGTTTTGCTTTGTAAAAGGGCCTTAAACGGCTTGCAAAAGGGCCTTAAACGGCTTGCAAAACGTGTCCTTTTACATCGTAAGTAAATAAGATGTTTTTCGTTGCAGATTATGAGTTTGCAGGTTTCCCGTGATTCGCAATGTTACCATTGCGGGGATAAAAGTTTCAGTTTTTCCTGTGCCAAACTGATGTCGGCCTGTCGGATATTGCTTCTTGTCAGCTTGTTTGAACGTCCTTTGCCTGTTCGTCAGCTTTTACATGGTTATTTCACGCCACAGTTTGTCGTCGGGTAAGGGGCCTGCTACGTTTATCAGTTCTTTTGATACGGGATGAACGAACTCCACTTTGCGTGCCAACAGTGAAATGCTGCCGTCCGGGTTGCTGCGGCGCGCGCCGTATTTCAAGTCGCCTTTGATGGGGCATCCGATTTTTGCCAACTGGCAACGTATCTGATGGTGGCGGCCCGTCAGCAGCTCTACTTCAATGAGGGTGTATCTTTCAGAGTGCCCGATTACTTTGTATTTTAGCACGGCCTTTTTTGAGCCTGGCACTTCGTGGTCGTATGCGTAGCTCTTGTTTTGCTTTTCGTTGCGTGTCAGCCAGTGGGTGAGTGTGCCTTCGTGTTGCTCCGGCGTGTTTTGGCAAATGGCCCAGTATGTCTTGTGTACGTCGCCGTTGCGGAACATATCATTCAGACGGGCGAGTGCCTTTGAAGTCTTGGCGAAGACAACAAGCCCCCACACCGGGCGGTCGAGCCTGTGCGTCACGCCGATGAACACGTTTCCGGGCTTGGCGTATTTTTCTTTGATATATGCTTTTACGTCGTCGGCGAGCGTGCGGTCGCCTGTTTTGTCGCCCTGCACAATTTCTCCGCTGCGCTTGCTGACAATGATTATGTGGTTGTCTTCGTAAACGACATTCATAAAGGGAAAGTGAAGATTGAAGAGTGAAAAATCCAATACTTGCATTTAATTTGTAACGCAGATGGCTCTTTCACTCTTCATTTTTAATTTCTCGTTCTTGATTACTTATTACATATTCATACCTCCGTCAACCTGGATAACCTGTCCCGTTACATACGAAGAGAGGTCTGAGGCGAGGAAAGTTGCCACGTTGGCGATGTCTTCCACTTGTCCTGCGCGGCGCAAAGGTATCTTCTGTATCCATTCCTTGCGGATGTTGTCAGGAAGGGCCTGTGTCATTGCAGTCTCGATAAATCCGGGAGCAATGGCGTTGGCGCGGATGCCGCGTGAGCCGATTTCCTGTCCGATGCTCTTCGCAAGGGCGATGAGTCCGGCTTTAGAGGCTGCATAGTTGCATTGTCCTGCATTTCCGTGCACGCCTACTACGGACGCCATATTGATGATGCTGCCGCTCTTCTGGCGCATCATTATGGGTGTGCAGGCGTGGATGAAGTTGAAAGCCGACTTCAGGTTTACGGCGATTACGGCGTCCCACTGTGCTTCTGTCATGCGCATCATGAGGCCGTCTTTTGTTATTCCGGCATTGTTTACGAGGATGTCGATGGAGCCAAAGTCCTCTTTTACCTGGTTTACAATGTTTGCAGTCTCTGCGAAATCGGCCGCATTGCTTGCATAGCCTTTAGCCTTTACGCCTTTGGCGGCGATTTCAGTCTCTGTGGCTTTCCCGTTTTCGTCTATTACAAGGTCAGTGAAGGCGATGTTTGCGCCTTCTTCTGCAAATTTCAACGCGATAGCTTTTCCAATACCGCGTGCCGCTCCGGTGATGAGGGCGGTCTTACCTGTCAGAAGTCCCATTTTGTTGTTAGTTTAATTTTGATAAGATATATTTTAATTATGTGTATGTTAAAGCCGGTTTGCCGTGTGGCTTAAGTGCCGTTGCTCCTTATTTTGTTATTGACTTGCCTAAAGCTCCGTATACCACTTTCGCCACAAGTGGCTTGCTGGCTTCAGGCGTCATGCCGTGTCCCAGACGTCCGCAGATGAATGGAACTTCAAGCCCTTTGATGCAATAGTGTGTGATGTCGGCAACTAATTCCACATTGTCGATGTCAAATTCACCGTCGGCTTTACCGTCGGCATAGACCTTTCGGAACAGTTCTATTTCATCTTCGTCGAAGTTCTTGCGTACTTTTTCCACCATCCAGATGTTCCTGAAGAAGGCCGCACGCAGGTTCCCGTTGCGCATTACGGTTTCTTTTATCATGTTTAGGTGGGTGTAGATTAGTTCGATGATCTTGTCTTGCGGTGGTATTTTCTTGGTTGCCACTTCGTCCATCTTGTCCGACAGCCTTTCAAGTTCCGATTCTATTACGGCGTAGTAGACGTCCTCCTTGCTTTTAAAATATGTGTAAAGCGTCCTCCGGCCTTTGCCTGAAGCGCGGGCGATGTCATTCATCGTTGTGTTTTCGAGGCCGTTCTTTGCAAACAACTGTCTCGCGACGTCCACTAACAGCTGTCTTGTTTTAGATATAGACATATTGACTACTCCTCCAGTTTCTTTATTTTGCACATTCAATTTGCTGTGTGCAAAAGTATCAATTTTATTTGATACGGCAAAATATTTGACGGTTTATCACAATTATATTTTATTTTCCTTTTGAAGCCGAACCACGGATTTTAGGTCGTTTCAGATATGTTTATTAGTAAAATCGGCCGATGTTGAACAAAAAATGTGAAAAAGTCTGCTGAAAGTTTGCATATTCCGACATAAAGTAGTACCTTTGCACACGCAAATCGGAAATGAGGCGCATCAATAAAGAAACATCGCGGAGTGGAGCAGTTGGTAGCTCGCCAGGCTCATAACCTGGAGGTCGCAAGTTCGAGTCCTGCCTCCGCAACTGTAAGGAGCAATTTGCTGGTAAAGCAGGTTGCTTCTTTTTATATGTTTGGTCATAAACGTTTTTACATTGGCTTATCGTTGCCGCCGTTGGCGGATGGCACTATGTATTTGTCGTATGTTGGTAGTGTTGCGGTTTGCTGACATCTTGCCGTAGCGTTTACATTTTCTGTCTGTTTTTGTAAAACGTGGCTTTTCGCTCTGTAAAAGGGCGTATTATTAATAAGGTAACAATTAAAAAGTAAACGGCGTTGTGCCTACTTGGAAGTGCGGAAGAATAAGCAAGGTGGTTTACTTCTTAATTTAGTTTATGAATACCGTAATTATCTTACTATTGTCAGACAGGGGTAATTTAGCGAAGGTTATGTCTTTAACTACTCAGCGACTGTAGGGAGCGATAACATATTTAACTACTTTAACTACTGATGAATGGGAACTTTGCTGACATTCATCAGTAGTTTTACACAACAGCATCTTTGCCGAGCCGGTATGCTTGTGCGGCCATGCGGTTGATGATGTTTTCGGCGAGGTCGGTGTCTATTTCACCGAGTGATGGTTCGCGGGTGTATGCTTTGATGTGGTCGTCTTCTGTCTCAATGCCTCCGGCAAGGAGGTTTAGGAAGTTCCGCTTATATTCGGCCACCATGACACTGAACATTTCGTCGCTGCGGCAGGCAAAGCGCACAAGGTCTACATCGGTGGTGTTTTTCGATGCAAAGTCTTTCAATAACCGTTCTATTTCGTCAGGTTTATAGTTCATGCGCGACAAGGCATAAAAAGCCTCTTGGTTGAAGTGCTTTGATATGTTCCCGTAGTGGTTGAGCATGATGCGTTTCACTGTTTTAGGCTCAAAGCGTTCCTGTATGTCAACGTCGGTTTGTTTTTCAAGGATTCCGATGACATAATACTTGAAAAATGCGCGCACAAGTGCGGCTATGGCGATGTCTTTTCCAATCATGGTGTGCACTTATTTTATTAAATTTTCATTTGGTTTCTTAATCGCACAGTTGATATTTCTCATCAGTCCTTCATACTTTGCGCGTTTTACTGCGCTTCCTTTGAACAGGCGGCGGTATTGCTCAACGGTGAGCCGTTGCCATTCGGTGCGTGTCATGTTGAGAAGTTCGGGTGATGGTTGCAGCTGCGGCTCGTCAGTGGGAGTGGCGAAGCGGTTGTGCGGACAGGCGTCTTGGCAACGGTCGCATCCGTAAACTGTGTCGCCCATCCTGGCGGCAATGCTTTGTGGTATGTCGCCACGGTGTTCTATCGTCAGGTAAGACAGACATTTATTTGAACAGAACGAACCGTCCTTGCGCAGTGCGCCTGTGGGACATGCGTCTATGCAGGCGTGGCACGAGCCGCAGCGCGGTTTTACCGGTCGGTCGTAAACGTCAAACTCGGCGTCAAGGAACAGTTCGCCGAGAAAGAACATACTGCCGGCGTGGGGAATGATGAGCTGGTGGTTGTGGCCTGTCCAGCCTAAGCCTGCTTGCATGGCCCAATATCGTTCAAGCACAGGGGCTGTGTCGCAAAAAGCGCGGTAATTTGTTATGTCGATGCGTGCGGCGAGAGTGTGCAGGCGTGACTTAACGATGTCGTGATAGTCCTTGCCGAGGGCGTAAGCCGCGAATTGCAGTTCTCCTTTGGCCATCCGCACGGCCGGAGCGTAATTCAGTGCTACGCTTACGATGCTCTTTGCGCCGGGCATCAACAGGCACGGGTTGAGCCTCTTGTCGGTATTGCGCTCCATGTATTCCATTCCGGCGTGGCCGCCGTTTGCTATCCAGCGGTTAAAAACGGTGGCGTGCTCTTCGCTTACCGTAACCGCTTTTGCTATGCCGCAGGCGAAAAAGCCGAGGTCTTTTGCCTCGGCTTTTACTTGTTCACTCGAAAGTCTTAAACTCATATCCTTGCTCTTTCAGCCATTTCAATGCTTCGGGTAGGGCGTATCGTAATTTATCGATACTTTTCAGCGAGTCGTGGAATGTTATTATCGAGCCGTTACGTGTGTACCGTTTAACATTGCGTAGCACGTCTTCAGCCGTCAGCCATTTGCTGTAATCGCGGGTTACGAGGTCCCACATGACGATGCGGTACTTGCGTCCGAGCCAGAAATATTGTTCCCAGCGCATCCAGCCGTGGGGCGGACGGAAAAGATGTGCGCCGATTAGCAGGTTGGCCTTTTCGGTGTTTGCGCTGTATGATTTGGTTGTATGCTTGAAGCCACCCCAGTGGTTGAAGGTGTGGTTGCCCACCTGGTGGCCTGCGCCCACAATCTGTTTGAACAATTCGGGGTGTTTCCTTACGTTGTCGCCAACCATGAAGAACGTGGCGTGGGCGTCGTAAGCGGCAAGCGTTTCGAGGATGAACGGTGTAGATTCCGGTATGGGGCCGTCGTCGAATGTCAGGTAGACAGCTTTGACATTCTTGTCCATACGCCATGTAGCCCTTGGATAAAGCCAACGTAACCAGATGGCCGGCTGTTCGATAATCATTGTTTTCTTTAGTAGTAAACGAAGTAAAGGAGGGAAGGAGTAAGCTGAAATGCCTTCATGTCCTTATACGTTTCTTATTGTTATATTGATCAAGTAGCGAGGAGGAATGCAGTAAAAGTATGTGAGAAATTCCGCTTATTACTTTTACCTACATCCCTCCTTGTTCCTTAAAGCCTACTGCGGCAACACTCCGCCCTTACTTTGATACGTAGCAAGGTCTTTGTTGAATTGTGCTTCGAGCTTATCGGCCAGCGCCTTGTCGAATAAGGCCGCGTTGTCGATGCACATACTCATGATGTAGATGTGCATCATGCAGTCTTGCTGTGCCTGTGTGAAACGGCTGCCCTTAAGCGAGTTGTACCATGCCATGTATTGATGGGCGTGGTTGAACACCTGCTTTGTCGTCTCGGCAGCCTTTGCCTTGCAGTTGCCAGTATTGCCGAGCAGTGCGTATGCCTTTGCGATGTCGAGGCCGCCGCTGATATAGTTCATCGGCACGTTATATGCTGGTATCATCTTCTCTGCGTAGGCGAGTGTCTTCATCGCCTTGTCTGTCTTGCCTTCGGCGATGAGGTGCAGGGCGAGCTGTGCGAACAGGCGGCGGTGGGTGTAACACATACGCATGACAGTTTCATCAAGGTAGATGCCTTTCTTGTCGATGCCGCCGTACTTGAAGCGTGTCATCATATTTGTGTAGACTCGTTCTGTGTCAAAGTTCTCAGCTCCTGCCTTGTTGGTGGTAAACGGAGTTATGCGGTTGGCGAGACCTTCCTGTACGAAGTTGTCGCCGAGGTTCATATAGTTCTCCGAACCTACCGTTGTGGCTACATACAGCGGGCGCGTCCAGTTGCAGTTGGCAAGCATTTCGAGCATCATCAGGTCGCCTTTGTAGAGTGCGGACTTGCCTTTCAGCGAGATAACCATACGGTCCGGGATGCTGTCGGCGGCCATCATCATGCCGCTGCGCTTTACGGCTTCCTTGTCTATGGTTATGTAGAGCGTGTCGGTCGGAATGAAGTGGTAGTCCGGGTTCTTTGAACGAACCCAATGTTTCATGATGTTCTTCACCTCGAACGGGTTGTCGCCGAACGTCGCCTTGGCCTCTTCAGGGTTGGTTTTATAGAACTCAAGGATTTGGTTCTTGCCTTCGGGCAGTACTTCAACATACTCGTTAGTACCTGAACAATAGTCCAAACGCGGCCAGCTGATGGGCACTGCGGGCGAATTGTAAGCGTCGCGGCACATCTGGTCTATGTACCAGTCGGTTTGCAGGTAGCTCAGGTTGCAAACGCGGGCGTCTGTCCTTACGCCTTCAACCTCTTGGTTGTACCACAGCGGGAATGTGTCGTTGTCTCCATTGGTGAAGATTATCGGGTTGCCCTTGTCTTGCAGTGACATCAGATAGTTCTGTCCGAAGTCGCGGCATACGTATCGTCCGCTGCGGTCGTGGTCATCCCAAGTCTGACTTGCCATTTGCACGGGCACGAGCAGGCAGAGTACTGACACCAAGGCAGTTGCAACCGTGCCGCTGACTTTGGCGTATTTCTTCAGCAAGTCGATTATCGCCGCTACTCCGATACCGCACCAGATGGCGAAGGCGTAGAACGAACCGGCGTATGCGTAGTCGCGTTCACGTGGCTGCATAGGCGTCTGATTGAGGTAAAGCACGATGGCCAAACCTGTCATAAAGAACAGGAAGAATACCACCCAGAACTGCCTTATGCCGCGTTGTCCGCGGTAAGCCTGCCAGAAAAGGCCGATGAGACCGAGCAACAGGGGCAGACAGTAGAACACGTTGTGTCCCTTGTTGTTTTTCAGATCGTCGGGCAGTTTGCTTTGGTCGCCGAGCCTCAAGTTGTCGATGAACGATATTCCCGTGAGCCAGTTGCCGTGCTCCAGTTCGCCGTTGCCTTGAATGTCGTTCTGGCGTCCGGCGAAGTTCCACATGAAGTAGCGCCAATACATGAAGTTGCATTGGTACGAGAGGAAGAAGCGCAGGTTCTCCAGCATGGTCGGCATCTTTACCATTATCGGTTCGCCGCAGCGGTCGTAAGGCACTTGCGTTCCTTCCACGCCGCCCATCCAGCTTTCGTAAGCCTCGGCGTGCGACGAGCTCCACATTCTTGGGAACAGCATATTCTGGGCGTAAGCGTAGTCACGCTGGCGGCTCACTACGAAGTAAGAGTCTTTTTCGTCTGGTGAAGCCTTCTCTTTGCGTTGGTAAACGGGTGCACCGTATTCCACGTGCGGCTTGCAGATACCGTCCTCCACGTCGAGTTTAACTTGCGACGTGTATGCCTGGCCGTAAGCCAGCGGGTTGTCTCCGTATTGTTCGCGGCTGAGGTAGCTGCCGAGTGTGAAGATGTCTTCAGGCGAGTTCTGATCCATCGTGGGGTTGGCCGACGAGCGTATTACGATGACGGCATAGCTTGAGTAGCCAATCATCAGCATCAGCATACAGAGCAGCGTGGTGTTCTTGATGCGTGCGCTGACGAGCGGCTTTTGGCTTTTCATATAGTTCACGACGAACCAAAGTATCGCCATGACCACCACGCCCGTGAAGAACGCGCCCCATCCGTAGCCGTAAAACGGCACGCCGAGCATACCCACGGCGAGGACGAACGAGAGGTTGCCGCGCTTGAAGTTCTTGCCCGAATAGCTCTCATGGATGGCCCAGATGACAGTGGCCACGAGCAGGACGATGTATATTATCACACCCGTGTTGAACGGGCAGCCAAGCGTGTTGACGAAGAACAGCTCGAACCATCCGCCCACGGTGATGATGCCCGGCACCACGCCGTAAAGTATGGCGGCGATGAGGATGAACGAAATCAGCAGGGCTATGAGCGAGCCTTTCAGGTTGGCGTTGGGGAATTTGCGGTAATAGAACACCAGCACGATGGCCGACACGCAGAGCAGGTTGAGCAGGTGGACGCCGATGCTCAGGCCTGTCATATACATTATCAGCACCAGCCAGCGGTCGCTGTGCGGCTCGTCGGCATGGTCTTCCCATTTAAGTATGAGCCAGAACACCACAGCCGTGAACGCCGAAGAGTAGGCGTAAACCTCGCCTTCCACGGCACTGAACCAGAATGTGTCGCTGAATGTGTAAATCAGCGCGCCCACCATACCGCTCGCCTCGATTGCTATCAGCTTGGCGGTCGTCAGCGAGTTCCAGTCTTTGAGTATAAGTTTGCGAGTAAGGTGCGTGATAGTCCAGAACAGGAACAGTATGCACGTTGCGCTGAGCAGCGCGCTCATTGTGTTGACCATCATCGCCACTTGCGACGGGTCGCTGGCAAACTGTGAGAACAAGTTGGCCGTAAGCATGAAGAACGGTGCTCCGGGCGGGTGCCCTATTTCCAGTTTATAACCTGTGGTGATGAACTCCGGACAGTCCCAAAAGCTGGCTGTCGGCTCAATGGTGCTGCAATATACGAAGGCGGCGATGAGGAAAGCCAGCCAGCCCAGGATATTGTCAACCAACTTAAATTGTTTCATTTAATAGTTATGTGTAATTTTTATTTATCTACAATTAAAATGCAATAAAACTTTGCAAAGATACAAACTTTGTGCCGTGCAGCCGTAAGTTTATTATATTTTAACGTAAAAGAGCCGCGCGTAAAAGAATATGCGCGGCTCTTTATCACGGCCCGGATAATGGTAAAACGGAATGTGGCGGTTTATCTGATTGTTATCTTTGCTGGGGCTGTCTTCATTTCATGTTCCGGCGTTGTGCAGTAAACGCTTATGATCAACCTGTATTCGGGGTTGCGGCAGACTGTCTTACGTAGACGGCGTATTCGTTTTTGAATGCTCCATCTTTATCTGTTACCTTTGATATGAACAAACGGCTGGCATACATCCAAAAACAATTAGGAAAATAAGTATTAAGTGTTTCATCGTTTTTTTATTTTTACCTTTATTTAGACATCTGTAAAATAACTCTTTGGCTGAAAATATAAATTGCTGATAATCAGCATTGTTGTTTTGTTGTTCTCTCAAAGATTTTCATCGTTGTAATATTTTTTAGAGTTGTATTAATGTGATGTAAAGATATAAACAATATGCAAACAGTGAACAATCGAATATGCCGGTGCAGTTTAATTCGTGTTAATATTTAATGCTTTTATATTCTGATTTTTATGAGTGCAGATGCTTTTATATTGCAATAAAAATTCCGCTAACGACTAATACATATCCTTTCACATTGCAAAAGGGCACGTATTACACGACAAAAGAGGGTGTATCAAAATTCAGGTACACCCTCTTTTCATATCCAGTTGTGCCGAAAGTCTTTAAGCATTTAATG
>CALUGX010000046.1 GCA_944320285.1 uncultured Prevotella sp. | reverse complement strand
CTTTGCTGCGATTTTGTCAGGAGGCCCCGCGGGGCCTCCTGACAAAGACCGGGAATGTAAAGTAAAGTGGCACGTTTACAGATGCGATGTCAACTATTCCAGTACCTCTATCCGGAGTCTGTAAACTAATGTAGTTTATTTAAACAAAAACTGTCAACCTATTTCAGGAAAAGACAAGGAGCAAGGAGTGAAGGAGTAAGTAGATGTGTTTTATTAGGAGTTCAGCCTAATATGTTAAGTCAAAGCATATCTACTTACTCCTTTACTTTTTGTTCGTTTAATCATAAAACAAAATATAAATTCATGGAGAGAAAGATTGCATTGATAACCGGCGCGACGAGCGGAATAGGCGAAGCCTGCGCACGAAAGTTTGCCAAAGGCGGTTACGACCTTGTTATCACGGGGCGCAACGCAGGTAAGTTAGAGACTGTGGAACGGCTGGCAAGGGAGCTCGGAGCCGACGTAAAAGTGTTGGCTTTTGACGTCCGAGACCGTAAGGCCGCGACGGAAGCCGTCAACTCTCTCACCGGTAAGTGGGCCGTTGTTGATGTGTTGATTAACAATGCGGGGCTTGCCTTGGGTTTGGAGAAGGAATATGAGGGCGACATCGACGACTGGGAGACGATGATCGACACAAATATTAAGGGACTGTTGACTATGACGCGCCTCGTGGTTCCGGGTATGGTGGAGCGTAACAGGGGCCATGTAATAAACATTGGTTCGGTAGCCGGGGATGCAGCTTATGCCGGCGGGAACGTTTATTGTGCCACAAAGGCGGCCGTGAAGGCCATCACTGACGGGTTGCGTATTGACGTTGCGCATACGGCAGTGCGTGTCACTAACGTCAAGCCGGGATTAGTGGAGACGAATTTCAGCGTCGTCCGCTTCCATGGTGACAACGAGCGTGCCGATAACGTGTATAAGGGAATAAAGCCACTTACTGGTGACGACATCGCTGACGTGGCTCTTTACGCCGCCAATGCACCTGAACACGTGCAGGTGGCCGAGGTACTTGTGCTTGCCACACACCAGGCTAACGGCACTGTTATAGACCGGGATGCCAGTCGCGTGGAGCACTTGTCGTGATTGATTCAGATTATGAAAGGAAACGGGGAGTTATGTCTGGCAGATAAGAAAGCCAGGCGTAGCTCCCCGTTATTTTTTTTAAGGGTGTTATTATAGGTCTATTTTACTACATATTTCTTGTTCCCAATGATGTAAATACCTTTGCCGAGGCCGGTCGTGGCTTCGCTTTTGTTTACACCGGAGCGTACCTTCACGCCTGTAATAGTGTACACGTTAACGTCTGATATGTCCTTTGTCGGTACGGTTACGGTAATCCCCGTGGGCGAATTTTCATAGTTGAAAGCCACTTCTTGCTTGTCTCCCCATACATATTCCTCCAATCCGGGATAGTCAACATACGGGTTGCGGTTGCCCTGAAGTTCGTAAACGGCGTTGTTGCGGTCTATCTCTTTTTGGCTCACAGGGTCGTTCCCGGCCCAGCGCATCAACATATCGAGAGTCCATTTTGTGTATGCAGGGTAGGTGTTTCCTGCGAACACGTCATATTCTTCGCTATGGATGTTGTTCTGGTTGCCGTTCTTTTCGATTATCGTCCAGCTTGAAATATTGTCTTCATAGCACGTAGCCATATAGAAATAAATGCGCGCGAAGTCGCCTTTATACTCGTCGTTAGGCTCAAATACAGTGCCTTCGTAACCGTTTGTGGTGGATTGGCCGAGTTTGCTGAAGCCGCCTTCTGACGTAAACCTTTCGCCCTCATTCTCGCCGAATGGGTAATTACTGCGTCGGCCGTTCACGTATCCGTCGGCTGGGATCAGGTGAACGAGGTCTGTGTACATCGGCGTTTTGTCGTCAAACCAGCTCTTGGGCATGGAGTGTTCGCGGTTGTATCCTGATTTTTCACTGCCGTAACTTTGTTGTCCTTTACTGACGAATGTGTAGTTTGTTATGCCTGAGTACATATCCCACACCTTGCCGTCAGCGCGTGCGTCAGTGCTTCTGAAGGCTTCCCACAAGTCGTTGTATTCAAGCTCGTTGTGCGGTCTGATTATTCCTGCCATAGCAGTTTTCAGTTCCTTGCCACTTTTGCCGTCGGCAGCTTGGTAGTATGTGCCTGTACCGTTAGGGCCTTGTGCGAAAGCCTGCGCCATGATTACGAGCAATGTGTTGAGTGCTGTGATCCTTTTAATTTTATTCATTTTTTTTTGATAGTTAAATGTCTGTTCGTAACATATTGATAATTATTGCGTTGCAAGAAGATGTTTTTAGCCTTGCAAAATGTGTCCTTTCACGTAGCAAAAGATATCCTTTTACAGTGTGAAAGGTGTCTTATCGGCTTGTGGGTTTGCCCCTTTGCTGCCATTCAAGAATGCCACCTCCGAGGTCGATGACCTTGAAACCACGTGCGGCAAGCCGTCCGGCGGCGTCTGCACTGCGCCGTCCGCTGCGGCAATATACGGCCACTGTCTTGCCCTTGTCAAGCTCTTTCTCGGCACGTTCGATGAAACCGGGCTGTTTCACGTCAATGTTTTTCGTGCCGTCTGTCCCGATATGGCCGTCTGCAAATTCCTCTGTCGTGCGCACGTCAACCAGCTGCACGCTGTCCGCCGCTATGGTTTTCTCGAACTCGTCGGCATCAACGGTGCTGAATTTTTGCTGTCCGCAGCTTGCCAAGCAACCTGTGAATAATGCCATGATTAATATAAATAATTTGTTCATAAAGCGTAGGGAAAGTTGTTATAAACATTTTGCAACACTGCAAATGTACTTATTTATTTCGACAAGACCTGCATATTGCTTTAATTTTGAAATCTTATCGCATTTGTCAACACCGTTACGGCATCCATTCAATTATACCTTCGACGTAGTGTTCTTTACGCCAAGCTGCGAAGTCGGCCCACGTCCGCACTCCATCGCGTAGCACTGCTTGGTAAATTTCCACTCCTGGCACGTGCGTTCTGCATGGCGTTTCGGCTTTCAGACGCAGTATGGCGAGGCGTGTTTCAGGCGTCAACGCAGCCTTGATATGTTCGGCCATGCGCTCGAAATATCCGTCATAACGTGAGCCTTTCTGTATGTGTATGATGTCGAGCTGCAACTCATTGCCGCCTTCGCCGGCATACCATGCGTGCCATTCCATGCACGCCTCATCGGTTGCCAGCAGGTTTCGGTATTTCATCCGTGTGACGTTGGGGCATTCGGCGATATGCTCCATGACGGCGAAACTGTCTTTTACCGTCAGCGTGGGGGTGTAGGCGTGAATGTCGATGTCACGGTGTGTCATCATCAGATCCATCGCCACGGAACCTACCACGTGGGCTTCGCCGCCGGCATCGGCAAAGGCTTCCATTACGCCGGTATGCCGTATAATGTCACGGGCTTGCCGGATGTTGCGTTCGGACAAGGCTAAAAGTTCATGGTCTGTCATTTGAAGGAAGGGGGTTAGGAATTAAGAATTAAATTGTTATTCTTTCAATTCCCCCGTAGGGCACAAGATGCTTGAAACAATCTTCCTTGGGGAACAGTCCTCCGTAAATCCCGGCACAAATCAGCACGCCGCCGTGGGCGAACACCGCTACGCGGTGGTAAGGGCGGGTTTTCAGTTCGTCGAGGAACGATGCCACGCGGTCGAATAATACGGGGAAGCTCTCACCTCCTGTGGCGGCTAAGTGCATATAGTCGCCATACCATTTTTGCAGGTTTTCGTCCTCGATTTCGTCAAAGAGCTTCATCTCCCAGTCGCCCATGTTCATCTCTTTCAGGCGGTCGTCAACGATGGGCGATGGCCATCCGCAGTATTCCGCCAACTTGCGTGCTCTCGTGAGCGGTGATGAGAACACGGCGTCGAACGCCTCCGTACCGAGGTTACGCTTGGTTTCGGCGGCCTCGTCCTCGAACGTTTCAGCCACGGGTACGTCGCTCCATCCGTAACAAGTGCCCTTTGGCACCCCCACGCTCGTATGTCTTACTAAAACAATGTCCATAGTGCTTTGTTGTTAAAGAATTGGTATGTGGCGCAAAGATAAAACGAAAGCTCCGTCAGCAGGAACGCCGCGCCGCAGCAGTCGCCTGTGTATCCTCTTAATTTACGCCACATAATGAGGTAAAGGAAATACATCACTACGCACGGAACAAAGAAGAACAAGTCCCAGCGCAGCAGTCCGCCGGAAAGGTAAAGCACTGCAACGAGCGGCGCAATGCCTTGGACAAACATCTGTATGCCGGCTTTCAGTCCCGCTTTTCGGTACACCACGTGCGCTTTTGAAGTCTCTTCCGTCCTTGCGTAAGGCATCATCGACACCGTTTGCGCAGCCACCATCTTACAAAAAGGGTCGGCAGCCAGCACCGTAAGTGCGGCTATTGGCGCGCTCATCGACGACAAGGCAAAGAACAGCAGTAGCATATACACACCGAGCCCCAGCACGCCGTAAGTGCCGATACGTGAGTCCTTCATTATTTCAAGAATGCGGTTACGGTCGTTGCCGCCGCCCCCGAATCCGTCGAAAAAGTCGGCAAGGCCGTCTTCATGGAACGCCCCGGTCAGCAGCAGCCTTGCTGCAATGGCCATAAGCACGGCGATTGTATGCGGAAATATGTAGCCGCCGAAATATATCACTGCGGCCATCACTCCGCCCGTAAGCCATCCTACGAGCGGCCAGAACTCAACCACCGCACGGTAACACTCGCGCGGTGGCTCGTGAAGGCGCCACAAGGGGAGGCGTGTGAAATAGATGAACGCCGCCCAAGCGGTGTCATACCATTTAGAAGTATTTAGTGATATGCGCATTTTCAAAGTTGTTCATTTCGTTAATCATTCTTACCGCGCTGACTATGATAGGGTAGGAGCATAGTGCCCCTGTGCCCTCGCCGAGCCTGAGGCCAAGGTTTAGCAACGGTTGGGCTCCAAGTAAATCGAGCAACCGGCGGTGCCCGCATTCATCACCAACGTGGCCGAATATCATGTATTCTTTGGCTTCCGGCGCAAGTTGTGTGGCGGCCAGCGCGCAAGCCGTCATTATGAAGCCGTCGATCAGGACTGTCATTTTCATCTCTGCGGCCTTAAGCATTGCACCCACGGCAGCCACCATCTCGAAGCCACCAAAGTAGCGTATTATCGTTTCGGGCGCATTGCTGTCGGGTGTGTCCGCCTTGAATTTGTCCACCGCTCTGGCAAGGATTGTGAGTTTACGGCTCACTCCCGGAGCGTCAAGTCCTGCCCCTGCGCCTACGCATTCGGCAAGAGGCACACCACCGAGCAGGCTCATCCATACACTCGACGGTGATGTGTTGGCAATTCCCATTTCTCCTATGCAGATTACGTTGCACCCCTCGGCGTGGCAGCGGGCGGCCATTTCAGCCCCTGTCCCGATGGCTTTATCATATTGCCCGGCTGTCATGGCGGGGCCGTAAAGAAAGTTTGCCGTGCCGCGTGCGATTTTTTTGTCAATTATTCTGGGGCATGACGCAAGGTCGTAGTCTACGCCTACGTCAACGATATACAGCTTGAAACCGTGTTGCCGGCAGAACATATTGACTCCGCCGCCTCCGCCAGCGAAGTTGAGCATCTGTTGCCACGTTACCTCGCGCGGCGAGACGCTTACCCCTTCGCGCTCAATGCCGTGGTCGCCGCCGAAGAGCAAGTGGCACGGATGTTTCAGACGAGGCTCCGGTGTCTGCTGTATCAGGCATATTTGCATGGCCAAGCTCTCAAGCCTTCCTAACGAGCCTTTAGGTTTGTTGAGGTTGTCAATCTTGTCTTGTATCGCTGTCTGCAAGCCCGTGTCCGGGCTTTTTATGTCGAATTTTATCATTTTTGCGTATTTGTTGGCGGCCCTTCAGCCCTTTATTTTTACCGGAATGCCACACACCATCATGACTACCTCGTCGGCGTGGGCAGCCACATATTGGTTCATCCAGCCCTGCATATCGGTGAAGCGGCGTTGCACGGCGTTGCTGCTTACTTCGCCGCTGCCTATCTCGTTGGTAACGAAGATGAACGTTGCGTCCTGTGCGGTGAATTTGTCAAACTCGTTTTTTATTTCGTCGAGAGCCTCGTCGACGGTCGGCTGGCGGCTGTCGTCGCTGCGGTTAAAGAAAAAATTGGTGCACCAGAGCGTCAGGCAGTCTATCACAGCCACCTTATTTAATATATTATGTCGGCTTAGATATTTCTCTTCTTCGATGTTGGTCCACTGCGCCCCGCGCCGTTCCTTGTGGCGTTCCACTCGTTTGGCAAACTCGTCGTCCCACACGTGAGCCGTGGCTATGTAAACAGGCGTACTTGAAAGGCTTAGTGCGAGCTTTTCCGCATAAACGCTTTTGCCGGAGCGTTGGCCGCCGGTTATAAGTATGATTTTTCTCATTTCAGGGTAAGGCGATATATTCGCTACAAAGATAATGCAAAAATTCGGTTAAGTGAAGTAAAAGGAAAACAGTTTTTCCTTTTATGAGCGAAAGAAATTTATCGAAGTTGGGCGCAATACAAAATAAAAGGAAGAGAAACGAATTTTTATTTTGCATCGCCTATTATCCGCCTGTTTTTCAGGTCTTTTATGTTACGTTTGTAACTTGTTGATAATCAGTGTGGTTGTAAAAGGACATCTTTTGCGTGCCAAAAGGACGCCTTTTACGGCGTAAAAGATGCCCTTTTGCAAGGCTGTTTGCCGTGTGTCGGTAATTCGGCTGTGTTATGGTACAAATCGTTCAGCCACATCAGGTAATGCGTTTGCCATACAAACATATTATGGTTAAATTTTGTTTAAACAAATTCAAAACTGTTCTAATCTACATATTTTTTAGTAGATTTATCACAATAAATGGTTTTTTAGTCTATTTTAGTTTGCATAGTTGTTTCTTTTTAATACTTTTGCAACACGAAGGTTTACAAAATAGAAAGTCATCACATTAATTAATTTAAAAATCAAATGAAAATGAAGAAGTTGTTTTTAATGCTTTTTGCTGCCGCTTTTACGGTGTCAGCTTCCGCACAAACAGTGGAAGAGAGCAAGACATTTGATAACTGGTACATCGGTTTGAACGGCGGTCTCGCCACGAAGACCACAGGACATTCATGGATGAGCGATCTCAATCCCAACATCGGCTTGCGCATAGGCCGCTATATGACCCCTGTGTTCGGTTTCGCATTGGAGAGCAATTTGTACCTGTCAAACAAGCCATATCCCTCAATCAAGACATTTGTCCGCTCGATGAACACATCATTGCTGGGAACGGTTAACTTCAGCAACTGGATTGGCGGATACAAGGGCGAGCCGAGGTTCTTCGAGGTTTCAGCTGTTTACGGATTTGGCTGGGGGCACATCTTCGGCCATCCGTCGGATGTCTATAACGACAATCAACTCACCTCAAAGGCAGGTATCGACTTCGCTTTCAATCTCGGCAAGGCCAAGGCTTGGCAGGTATATATCGAGCCGGCAATGATTTGGACGCTCGCCGGCAACAATGCCGTAAGAGACAATGAGGTGCAGTATGACGTTCATGAGTCCGGCTTCCAGCTCAATGTAGGCTTCATCTACAAGTTCAAGAACTCTAACGGCACTCATAACTTCAAGATTGCCGAGCTTCGCGATCAGTCTGAGATTGATGCCCTCAACGCCAAGATTAACGACCTGCGCGGCGATCTCAATGGAAAGGACGCACAGCTGGCTGCCAAGGATCGCCAGATAGCAGACTTGCAGAAGGCTCTCGACGACTGCAACAACAAGCCTGCTCCCGTTTACGAGAAGCCGGCAACTGTAACCAACTTGCAGCCCACAGTGCTCTTCCGTCAGGGCAAGTCAGTTGTAGACCCCGCACAGTATGCCCCGATTGAGCTCATCGCCCAGTATATGAAGAACCATCCGGAGGCTAAGGTTGAGATCAAGGGTTATGCTTCACCCGAAGGTTCTGCTGAGCTTAATCAGAAGCTGTCAGAGCAGCGTGCCGAGGCTGTTAAGAAGATTCTGGTAAACAAGTACAAGATTGCAGCCGACCGCCTTACAACCAAGGGTTGCGGTGCTACGGACAAACTGTTCGAGCAGGTAGAGTTCAACCGTGTTGCAACTTTCAATGACAACACTAAGGCAAGATAATCTAAATAGGCCTGTAATATAACGGGGTGCACCTCATTTGGGTGCACCCCGTTTTTTTATTGCCGTTAAATCTGAATATGTCATGCACGTTATAACCCAAATTGGCCATTAAGTTTCAGGTTGATTATGTGTTCATGCAGTGCAGGTAGCTTTTCGTCTCGGTGAAGATATGGCTGGCTACGCCGATATCGTGCGGTAAACCGGGTATCTTCAGGAATGCATAATCTGACGAAGAGTCTGCGAAAAACGACGTTATTCCGTCATATACGCTATAATAACCGATTGGGGCTGATGGCCGTTTGGGTTAAAGTGCAGGTGTCTGTGCAGACAGAAGGTCGTTAAGTTGCACAAAAAATGTTTCAATGTGCAATGCAATATACTAATTCGTTACTTATTACGGGTGATTAATTGCAAATTATTTTTTTATCTTTAAAAAATATAGAAAAATGTTGCTGAATAGAATAAAATAGTTTACCTTTGCATAATCAAAAAATAAGTGTAGTAAAACTAATTAATAATGATGAAGCATCAGTTGAGAAGTGCGGTATGCACAGAGGGCAGGCGTATGGCAGGGGCGCGGGCATTGTGGGTTGCGTCGGGCATGAAGCCGGAACAATTCGGCAAACCGATAATAGCCATTGTAAACTCGTTCACCCAGTTTGTGCCGGGACACACCCATCTGCATGACGTGGGGCAGGTGGTCAAGGCCGAGATAGAGAAAGCCGGGTGCTATGCAGCCGAGTTCAACACCATCGCCATCGACGACGGCATAGCTATGGGGCATGACGGGATGTTGTACTCTTTGCCTTCGCGCGACATCATTGCTGACTCAGTAGAATATATGGTAAACGCCCACAAGGCCGACGCCATGATTTGTATATCCAACTGTGATAAGGTGACGCCTGGGATGCTAATGGCTGCCATGAGGCTCAACATCCCCACCGTGTTTTGCAGTGGAGGCCCTATGGAGGCCGGCACGTGGAAAGGCGAGAACGCCGACCTTATAACAGCAATGGTGAAGGGTGCCGACCCTACGGTGAGCGACGAGGAGATGAGGGAGATAGAGCGCAGAGCCTGTCCCGGCTGCGGATGCTGTTCTGGAATGTTTACCGCCAACTCGATGAACTCGCTTACGGAGGCCATTGGCTTGTCGTTGCCTGGCAACGGCACGATACTTGCCACGCACGTTAACCGCGTGAGACTGTTCAAGGACGCCGCGCGACAGGTGGTGATTAATGCTTTTAAATATTATGAAGAAGGCGACGAGAGTGTACTCCCGCGTAACATCGCCACACGTCAGGCTTTCTTGAACGCAATGGCACTTGATATAGCTATGGGCGGCAGTACCAACACAGTGCTACATCTGCTCGCCGTGGCTCAGGAGGCCGGCGTTGACTTTACGATGAAAGACATTGACGCCCTGAGCCGTAAAGTGCCGTGCCTGTGCAAATTAGCTCCCAACACACAGAAGTACAGCGTGCAGGAGTGTAATCGTGCGGGCGGCATTTTCGGGATAATGAACGAGCTGTCAAAAGGTGGATTGGTAGACGGAAGCGTGATGAGAGTGGACGGAAAGACTCTTGGTGAACAGCTTGCGAAATATGACATTACAGCGACCGGCGTTGACGCAGAGGCCGAAAGAATATATCAGAGTGCTCCGGGACGCAGATTTTCTACGGAGATGGGTTCGCAGGACGAACGTTGGGGCACGCTTGACACAGACCGTGCAGGCGGTTGCATCCGCGACATCGCCCACGCGTACACCAAGGACGGTGGCCTTGCCGTGCTGTTCGGCAACATTGCACAAGACGGTTGCGTTGTCAAGACTGCCGGCGTAGACCCCTCAATCTGGAAGTTCTGTGGCCCTGCCAAGGTGTTCGATTCACAGGAAGACGCTTGTGATGGCATCCTCGGAGGGAAGGTTATGAGTGGCGATTGCGTAGTTATCACGCATGAAGGACCAAAAGGCGGCCCCGGAATGCAGGAGATGCTTTACCCCACATCTTATATTAAAAGTATGCACCTCGGCAAGGAGTGCGCCCTGATAACCGACGGCCGCTTCAGCGGAGGCACGTCAGGCCTTAGCATAGGACACATCTCGCCGGAGGCAGCCGCAGGCGGCAACATCGGTAAAATAGTGGATGGCGACATCATCGAGATAAACATCCCGGAGCGTTCAATCAACGTTAAGTTGACCGATGAAGAGCTTGCCGCCCGCCCGCAACGCCCTTTGACGCGGACGCGGACTGTGAGCAAGGCTTTGCAGGCTTACGCCAAGAGCGTAAGTTCAGCCGACAAAGGTGGAGTTAGGATAATAGATTGAGCCGATAATCTTGGAGGATATTATGCCGAAAGAAACAATAACAGGGGCGGAAGCCCTGATGAGGGCGTTGAAAGCTGAAGGGGTGAAGACCATATTCGGCTATCCCGGCGGGGCGATAATGCCCGTTTTCGACGCACTGTATGATTACACCCGTGGTGAGGACAGAGTGTTTGAACACGTCCTTGTGCGCCATGAGCAATCAGCGGCACACGCTGCCGAGGGATATGCGCGTGTCAGTGGTGAAGTTGGTGTGTGCCTCGTGACGAGCGGTCCCGGAGCTACTAATACGTTGACAGGTGTGGCTGATGCCATGATGGACTCCACACCGATAGTAGTCATTGCCGGCCAGGTAGGTATGGCGGCCTTGGGTACTGACGCTTTCCAGGAGGTAGACCTTGTAGGCGTAGCTCAGCCGATAAGCAAATGGAGTTATCAGATACGCCGCGCCGAGGACGTTTGTTGGGCCGTCAGCCGCGCTTTCTATATTGCCCGGTCGGGACGACCGGGCCCGGTGGTGCTTGATTTTCCTCGCAATGTACAAGAGGAGCTGACGGAATATAAACCTTGCCATGTGGATTTTGTGCGTAGTTATATTGCATATCCGGCCTTGGACACCGACGCCGTGAGCCGTGCGGCTGAGCTTATTAACAATGCGGAGAAGCCGTTGGCTTTGGTGGGACATGGTGTTGAGCTTGGAAATGCCCATGATGAGCTTGTGGCTTTTCTCGAAAAAGGCGACATTCCTGCGGCGAGGACTTTGCTCGGTCTCTCGGCATTGCCTACTGAACATCCGCTGAACGTTGGTATGTTGGGTATGCATGGTAATTATGCTCCGAACATAAAGGAGCAGGAGTGTGACGTGCTCGTGGCTATTGGTATGCGTTTCAGTGACCGCGTGATAGCAAATGTCAATACTTATGCAAAACAGGCTAAGATTATCCATCTCGACATAGATGTATCGGAGATTGATAAGAATGTCAAGACCGATGTGGCAGTCGTGGCCGACTGTAAAGTGTCTTTGCCTGCGATAACGAGGTTATTGAATGAAAATAATCATAAAGAGTGGCGTGATAGTTTCAAGCCTTTGTATGAAAAGGAGTTTGAGGAAGTCATCTGCCCTGCTATTCATCCTTCGTGCGGCCCGTTGCTCATGGGCGAGGTGGTCAACGTCGTGGCTGAAGCCACAGGCGGCGATGCTGTGCTTGTCAATGATGTGGGGCTCAATCAGATGTTCTCGTGCAGGTATTTCCGGTACAATACTAAGCGTTCCGTAGTTAGCAG
This sequence comes from uncultured Prevotella sp., assembly GCA_944320285.1. Taxonomy (GTDB): domain Bacteria; phylum Bacteroidota; class Bacteroidia; order Bacteroidales; family Bacteroidaceae; genus Prevotella. The sequence goes on along the minus strand of CALUGX010000046.1, from coordinate 4,726 downwards.
CGGCGGTCTCGGCACCATGGGGTACGCCATGCCGGCTGCCATAGGGGCTACTTTTGGCGCAAAAGACCGCTTGGTGTGTATGTTTACCGGCGACGGCGGATTTCAGATGAGCATTCATGAACTTGGCACGATAATGGAACATGGCTGCCCGGTAAAGATGATATTAATGAATAATAATTATCTCGGCAATGTAAGGCAGTGGCAGGATATGTTCTTTAACAAACGCCGTTCGTACACAAAGATGCTAAATCCTGACTATGGGAAAATATGCACAGGTTACGGCATTCCTTACTCTTTCGTGTCAAGTCGTGACGAACTGAAGGGTGAAGTGGCCAAGATGCTTTCGACGGACGGGCCTTATCTGCTTGAATGTGCAGTACGCGAGGAAGAGAATGTGTTGCCAATGATAGTTCCAGGAAGTTCGGTAAACGAGATGAAATTAACTCTTTAAGTTTTACTAAGAGGTTGATATGAAAGTATTTCAGCCTCGGAAAAAATAACGCTAATGATGGATAAGACAGATAAAAAACTGTACACACTGCTTGTTTATTCGGAAAACCTTGCAGGAATACTCAACCAGATAACAGCGGTATTTACGCGGCGACAGGTAAACATTGAGAGCCTTAATGTGTCGGCGTCGAGCATCGACGGCGTACATAAGTACACAATAACAGCGTGGAGTGATGAAGACCAGATAGTAAAGATAACCAAACAGATAGAAAAGAAAATCGACGTGATAAAAGCCGACTATTATACTGATGACCAACTGTTTATCAGGGAGGTTGGACTTTATAAGCTGGCAACGTCGAAAGTTCTTGACAATCCGGAAATATCAAGGACGATAAGGAAGGCCGACGCACGTATGGTGGAGGTTAACCCCACGTTTTGCAGTGTGATGATAAGTGGTGTCACGGAAGACATTACAGGTCTTTATTTTGCCCTTGACAAGTTTGACTGTGTGCTGCAATATACACGGAGCGGACGCATTGCCATAACGCGCAGCACCGAGGAACAAGTGAGTGATTTTCTTGAAATGCAGGATAAGAATAAAAATAAACAATGCTTGACAAAGTAGGAATTTATGAGTTTCTGGCAGAGCCTTTTCATTGCGATTTTTCTAAAAGGCTGTTTATGGGGCATTTGGGTAACCATTTGCTTAATGCTGCCGACTTCCACGCTAATGATCGTGGGTTTGGCATGACATATCTTAACCCAGAACACAAGACGTGGGTGTTGTCGCGATTGGCAATAGAGATGGATGAAATGCCAATGGAATATGCTCGTTTCAATGTTGAGACATGGGTTGAGGGTGTTATGAAATATTTTACACACCGTAATTTCCGTATAACAGACGTAAATGACGGCGGCAAAGTGTACGGTTACGGGCGCAGCATTTGGGCCATGATTGACACCAATACGCGGCAGCCGGAGGATATTGTGGCTGTGAAAGACGGTGAAATAGTACGTTATGTGGATAAGGATAAGCCTTGTCCGATAGATGTGCCGTCACGTGTAAAGATGTCTCAGGCAGCGCCCCTCGTCAGTTCCATCGGTACATTTTACAGTGATGTGGACGTAAACGGACATATAAACAGTGTGAAATACATTGAGCACGTGCTCGACTTGTTTGGTGTTGAGTGGTATGAAAAGTATGCGATAAAGCGGCTTGATGTGGCTTATGTGGCCGAAAGTCATTGTGGCGACAAGTTGAACTTCTATCGTGAAGATATGCCGGGTGGCGCAGTTTGTATAAGGATAACCAAGCAATCGCCCAGTATTGAAAGTGAGACTGAGGTGTGCCGGTGCAAGATAGAGTTTATTGAAAAATGTTAATCAATCATTTAAAACAAGTATTATGGCAGAAATGAATTTTGGTGGCGTTGTTGAAACGGTTGTAACAAGCAAAGAGTTTTCATTGGATAAGGCGCGTGAAGTGCTTAAGGACGAAACCATCGCAGTGCTGGGTTACGGTATACAAGGGCCAGGACAGGCGTGCAATTTGCGCGACAATGGTTTCAATGTTATTGTAGGTCAGCGTGAAGGCAAGACGTATGACAAGGCTATTGCCGATGGTTGGGTGCCCGGCAAGACGCTTTTCTCCCTCGAAGAGGCGGCAGAGCGTGGCACGATTGTTTGTATGTTGCTTTCAGATGCGGGGCAGATTTCGGTTTGGCCGCAAATCAAGAAATACCTGACAAAAGGGAAAGCTCTTTACTATTCGCACGGATTTGCAATTAACTGGAGTGAGCGCACTGGTGTAGTTCCGCCCGATGACATTGACGTAATAATGGTTGCGCCCAAAGGTTCGGGCACATCATTGCGCACGATGTTCTGCGAAGGACGAGGATTGAACTGTTCATACGCCGTCTATCAGGATGCCACCGGGCGTGCCGAGGAGCGCACATTGGCCTTTGGCATAGGCATCGGGGCTGGTTATCTGTTCAAGACTACGTTCGAGCGCGAGGCTACGAGCGATCTTACAGGCGAGCGAGGTTCACTGATGGGGGCAATTGAAGGGCTGCTTGAGGCTCAATACCAAGTGCTCCGCGAACATGGACATTCGCCTTCGGAAGCATTCAATGAGACGGTAGAGGAACTTACCCAGAGTCTCGGCCCGTTGTTCGGAGCGAAGGGGATGGACTGGATGTATGCCAACTGTTCTACCACGGCGCAGCGTGGAGCGTTGGATTGGGCACCACGTTTCCGCGATGCGATAAAACCCGTCATGGAATGGTTATATCTTTCGGTAAAGTCAGGCAATGAGGCTCAAATATCCATCGACAGCAACTCAAAGCCCGATTATCGCGAGAAGCTGAACGAGGAGCTTCGTCAGATGCGCGAGAGCGAGATGTGGCAAGCAGGAGCAACGGTACGAAAACTGCGTCCTGAAAACAATTAATGTAAGTAGGGAAGAAGTAAAGGAGAGAGTGAAGGAGTAAGTATAAATGCTTTGTCGTTAACACAAGTAACCTATTTACTCCTTCTCTCTTTTTATTTAGAACGGGAAAAGCAGTGGCAGTAGGAACACCATCACGATGCCGATTATGATCTGCAACGGCAATCCCACCTTAACGTAGTCCATGAACTTATACCGTCCTGCCTGCATAACCAGTGCGTTAGGCGGAGTTGAGAACGGCGATGCGAAGCACATACTTGCGCCGAGGGCCACGGCAAACAGGAAGGGGTAGGGACTTAGCCCTATCTGCGTGGCCGACGACATGGCGATTGGCGCCATCAGTACGGCCGTCGCCGTATTGCTGATAAACATCGTGAGCAGCGACGTTGTGAAATAAATACCCGCAAGCAGCACGAACGGGCCGTATGCTCCCAGGCCGCTGACAAGCGACTGCGATATCATTGACGACGCCCCGGTTTTTTCCAAGGCTACGGACATGGGCATCATGGCGGCAATCAGCACCACGCTTTCCCAGTTGATTGTTTTATATGCAGCCTCTACGTTACGGAAGCATCCCGTAAGCACCATCAGCACGGCGGCAATCATCACGGCGGTGACAGGGGCAACGGGGATGAAGTCGAACACCATGAATGCAATCATCAGCAGCATTATGCAGGCTGCCATCGGTGCCTTGTAGTCAAGCGTCACCTTGGCTGCCTCCTCAAGCGGTTGGCCTAGCACCACCCATTTTTCTTCCTCGTTGCCCAAGCGACTTATGCTGGCCCACGTACCCTGCACAAGCAGCACGTCGCCGCTGTGCAAGTGTAAGTCTGCAAGGTCGTCCATGATGTATTCACCTTTACGTCTTATCCCGACGATGTTTATGCCGTATTTTGAGCGGAAGCCCGACTCTTTCACGCGTCTGTTGACGAGTTGCGATGTCGGCATGAGCACAATCTCGGCCATTCCTATGTCGTAAAAGTCGAGTCCTCCTTGTCCGTCGGCCCCGCTTGGTGACTTGACAGGAGCAAGCAGCGTGTAGTCGTCGGCAAAGCGTTGTGCCGACTCCTTCTCGCCAGTAACATATATAATGTCGTTTTCCTGCAACACTGTGTGTGGCCCGGCCAGCATCTGGTTGACGCTCTTTAGCAATCCTTTCTGTCTCGAAGTCTCGCGGCGGACTTCGAGCACGGTCAGTCCGTAGCGGTTGTATATGTCAAGTTCTACGATAGTTTTGCCCTTTATTTTCGAGTTTTGCCCTACGGTGTAGCGCGACAGGTTGTCGGCTATGCGGTATTCGTAGACGAGCTGTTCCAGCGATTTTACTTTTGCTCTTTCGTCTTTGTCCTTGTCGGCGCGTTTGTCGAGAAACCACTTGCTGAGCGGCAGCAGCACGGCCGTGCCCACGACTATGCACGCCAGACCCACGGGCGTGAAGGAGAAGAACGACAGCGGTTCAAGCCCTGCGCTCGTCAGCGCGTCCTGGATTACGAGGTTAGGCGGCGTACCAATGAGCGTCAGCATACCGCCGAGGCTGCTCGCAAAGGCCAGCGGCATCAGTAGTCGTGAGGCGTTGACGTGTGCCTTGGCTGCGAGACTTACAACGATTGGCAGCATCAGGGCCACAGTGCCCGTGTTGCTTACAAAAGCCCCGATAGCCGACGTCACGGCCATCACGAGGAGGAACAGACGCAGTTCGCTGTCACCGGCCAGTCTCATAATGCGTCCGCTTATCATCTTGGCCAGTCCTGTTTGGAATATTGCCCCGCCGACGACGAACAGGCCTACCATCATTATTACCACCGAGTTAGAGAAACCCGACAGGGCTTC
>CALUGX010000045.1 GCA_944320285.1 uncultured Prevotella sp. | reverse complement strand
ACGTTGTACGGGCTTACCTGTGTGCCGTCTCCTTCGGGTTCTATCACCGTGGGTTCGTCAATGGGGTTGTCGTTCGGGTCTTCATACGGAGCCGGTACGTCTTCGCAACTCGTGAATGTGAACGTCGCCATAGTGAGGGCGAGCATTAAATATAATATCTTTTTCATAATTAAATGTTTTCTTTTTGGGTGTTACTCTATTGTTTATTCTGATACTTTGAAGTCCGAGTCCTGGCGCATCAGTATCTGCCAAGTGTCACGGTAGCGGGTGAATATGCCTGTGATGTCAACCTTGCCTTCGGGCATCACTGTGCCTGCGAAGTCGGCGTATGTGCTCGTGCGCACTACCATGTTTTGCATACCGCTTATCATGCGGTTAACGGCATTACCTGATTGCTCTGCGTCTTCCGGTGCGAATGTGCGTTCACCGTTGGCCTGTGGCAGGGTTACGCCCTTGATGGTCATCAGCCTTCCGCAGTTCTCCTCCATGTATTCGTCGTCATTCAGCTTGCTAATGTCGAACTCTATTGGCTCAACCGCCGATGGGTCGGCTGTCCCGATGAGCTTCACGTGCTCAAGCCATAGTGTGTGGTTCATGCGGCTTGGCGACGTGTATCCGCTGCTGTTGGTGTACGGCGTGCCTATTTGCGGCTGGTTGCCGTATGTCCCTATGTAGAGGTCTTTCAGGCTTACGAGTATCTCCTGGCCTACGGGCAGGTAGCCCCAGAGACCTCCGCGGTTGATGCAGATGAGTATTCCGCCCGTGCCGTCGTCCACGGCTATCTGGTTATAGATGTTTCCGCCTACGTCGTTTCCCGTCACGCGGGCCTTTATCTGTATGTCTTCCGTTATCTTGGCCGTGTCAGTCTGTTCAGACAGGGCGTAGTCATACATATCTTTCAGTTCGGCTATCGTCACGACGTTGGTCTCTTGCAGGTTGTTATTTCCATACGGGGCAGTGTCTCCCGTGGGGTCGTTCCAGTCGTCGTCCATGCACGATGTCACTGTCATGCTTACGGCGAGGGCCGCCATCGCGAGTTTGATGTATTTCAATGTCTTCATCTTCTTTCGTGTTTAGAATCTGTAAGTGATGTTCAGCATACCGTTAGTGCCGTAAGCGTAGAAGCGCATCGGGTTCTTGGCAAAGCTGTATGCGCGTATGTTTCCGCTGTTGGTATAGTCGCTTCGGCTCTGCTCGTAGCCTCCGGTGCAGAGGTTCTGGTTGTTCAGGATGTTAGTCACCATGAGGTTGATTGACAGCATTCCGCGCTTCAGGTATATGCTGCGGCCAATAGAACCGTCAAGCATGAAGCCTCCGTGCCCCTGCGCCTGTTCTACGGCTGCGGGGTTCAGGTTGCCCTCGTTGTCAAGTATGTTGTCGTAGATTTCCTGCCTTCTGGCGAGTGTTTCGCCGTAACGGTAGCTTGGCGAGTACGAGAGGTATATGCGGTCGTAGTAGTTACAGTTGAGGTCGATGTACCAACCGCCGCTGTGATAACTTACGCCGAGGCTTGCTGCGGTGAGCGGCGTGCCGGCGTCGCGCATATCCTTATTATATACTATGTCGCTGATGTACTCGGCGCTTGTCGAGTTCATGTAGGTTACGTTAGAGTTGTTGATTATCTTGGCGTCGCTTATCTGGCCTAAGAGGTTGATGTCGAACGCGCTCGTAACCTTGAAGCGGAGGCCCGCCTCGATGCCGTAATACTCTTTCTTGATGCCCGTGAGCGAAACGTAAGAGAACGAGTTGATGTCGTCGAAGTAATAGTTCTGCCAGTCGGTTACGTTTGTCAGGTAGCTGTAATAGGCGTTGATGTTGGCGTGCAGCCAAGAGTTTTGCAGCTGGTAGCCTATTTCCGTGCTGAACACGCGCTCGTTCTTGAGGTTCGACACGAAGTCGTTGTTGATTTCAGGCGACACGAAAGCCGTGCGTGCCTGCGGTGCGCGGTGTTCGTAGCCGATGCCGAAGGTCAGCGTGTTGCCGCGTCCGAGGTTCCAGTTAGTACCCAGCTTGAAGCCTCCGTCGATGAATTGCGCCGTGTGACTCTTGCCATACGAGTTGTTGGCGGCCAGTCCGTTGCGCATCTTGCCGTCGCGTTGCATCGATGTGTAGCCTAACTTTGCGGCCACGGTGTAGTGCAGTATGCCGTAGTTTTGGCTGTAGCTTGACCACAGTCGGGCGTTGTTGACGAGCAGGTTATAGTCGTAACCGAACTTGTCGCCTTCGCCCACCACGGCGTTGGGATTATTCAGGTCATATTGTATCTCGTCAGAGTTGCGGTCGTAAGTGCCCAGTGCGTAAGTGTTGATGTTGTGGTAAGTCGTGGCTCCGAGCAGGTCTTCCATCGTCTGGTAGTGCATACCCTTGTTCGTGGCGGCCACGATGCCGAGGTTCCATTTCTTATCTTTACCTATCTGCTTGTTGAGCGTCGAGGCTAAGGTGAAGGCCAGCGCGTCGTTGTGCTTGGCCTGGATGTAGTAGAGGGCGTCCTGCCCTTGCTTGTTGGCTTGGTGGTTAGAGTAATATAGCTGGTCCCAGTTTATCTGTCGGTTAGCCTTTGACTCCGTCCAGAAGGCGTATGCGCGGTTCCAGTCTTCGAGACATTGCGGCGTGCGGTTGGCCACGTCGCTCTCGTCCCACACGTCGTAATAGCTGCTGGGCATATTTTTCCAGTAGTTAGGGTGGGGGTTGCTTGCGTTGTTATAGTTGAGCTTTGTGCTCTCATACATCGTGTATCTGCCCATGAGCGACGTGGTCAGCTTTGTGTCGTTGTCGATGTTCCAGTCCCATGTGAGGAGAGCCGTGGGCGAGAAGTCGTGCACTATGCGCGAGTTGCGCTTCTTGCCGTTCTGGTATCCCCAGTACGGGTTGTAGTATCGGTCGTTGGCCAGCCAGTACATCTCGTCCGTGCCCGCGCCCTGCGAGGCGCGCTCCGTGGGGTTGCCCCAGGTTACGAGCGAGAGCGAGTGCCTGCCGTCGCCGAAGACTTTTTGCACGCCGAGGAAGTATGAGAGCGAGTTGTAGAACGTGCCCTCGACGTATCCTTCGTTGGCCCAGCGGTAGGTGACGTTGCCTGAAAAGGCCCATCCCTTGTTGCTCAAGCCGGTGTTGAACGTGTACATACCGCGCAACGTGTAGCTGCGGTTGGCGCCGCTCAGTGTTATCCTGTGGCCTGAGGGCATTGCGGCCGGGCGGAAGTTGTAGTTGTTAGAGCCGCCCATCGCCGTCATCGAGAAGTTGTTGTCCTCGAATGGTAGTGATGATTCCATGTTGCGCGTCTGCTGGTTAAGTCCGCCCACCCACGAATAACGGAACTGCCCCGACTCCATGTCGTAGATTGGCGTGCCGTTGATGTAGATGTCGTTGAAACGTTGGTCGAACGCGCGGTAGCGGAAGCGCATCGGCGAAAAGAGGTATCCCACCTCACTTGCGTAGATGTTCGAGTTAGAGTTGATTATCGATACGTTCTGCGACATATCGTCGTCTTCTCCCAACTGAGCTTCCGTGAATGTGAATGCCGTCTCGCTCATCACGGCACCCTTGAGCCCTATGGAGTCGCTTTGGGCAAAGGCCAAAGGCGAGTAGCATAGAGCCATCACTGCTATTTTCAGCTTTTTTTGCATAATAATGTGTTTTGTTTATACTCGTTGCAAAGTTAAGTGAATTTGCATTAACTCCCAAGCAAAAGGCTTAAAATGTGTTTCAGTCTGTGCTTTTTTCACATTGTTGTAATGTTTTTGGACATCACGAGGCTGGTTTCGGGCGGAATTTTGCGCCGTTTTATAATCATCTGATAATCAGAAAGTTACAGTTTGCCTTGCAAAAGGGCACCAATTGTCTTGTAAAAGGTGTCCTTTTGGCTTGTAAAAGGTGTCCTTTTGGCTTGTAAAAGGTACCCTTTTACGATGTTATTTGCCGCCTTTGGTTTTGAGGCTTGCATTTCCGGGCGTTGGCGCAGATGGTTTGCCGCTGTGTTGCAGATATGTTTCAAACTGTTTACCGGCAAGTTTCATCACAGATAACGAATTAAAAAATATCCGTTTTGTTTTCTGTTTCACTCGATTTGCCGTATCTTTGCATAAGATAAGTTGCATTCTGCAATTTGTAAGTAAACTTGCATTGCGCTCATTTGCATTATCTTTGCATAAAACAATATTTCATTATGAGAAAACTATTTTCGCTTATTGTGTTGTCGCTCCTGCTTGCGGCGACGGGCGTACAGGCCCAGAGGCAGTTTAACCTTTATGCCGTAGGGTTTTACAACCAAGAAAATCTTTTCGACACGTGCCACGATGAAGGCAAGAACGACAGCGAGTTCCTGCCTAACGGCTCGTACCGCTGGAACGGACTGAAATACAGCCACAAGCTGCGCAACATGGCGCGTGTGCTGGCCGATATGGGCACGGATCGTCTGAAAGGCGTGGGTTGTGCCGTCATCGGACTGTCGGAGGTGGAGAACTCTAAGGTGCTCGATGACCTCACGGCGCAGGAACCCTTGCGCGCGCGAGGATATAAATATGTACATATAGAAGGTCCTGATATGCGCGGCATAGACTGCGCCCTGCTTTACAACCCGGAACTGTTCACAGTGAAAGACTCCCGCTTGGTGCCCTACGTGCCGGCCCCCTCGATGAGGAGCGACTATAAGACGCGCGGTTTCCTCACCGTAAGCGGCGAGATGGCAGGCGAGCCCGTGGCTGTGATAGTTTGTCACTGGCCGAGCCGTGCGGCCGGTTCCGCTTACCGCGAACACGCCGCCGTGCAGGTGAAAGCAGTGAAGGACTCGCTGCTCAAGGCCAACCCTGCAATGAAGGTGATGGTGATGGGCGACATGAACGACGACCCCACGAACAAGAGTATGACGGATATGCTCGGAGCAAAGGGCGATGTCAAGAAAGTGAAAGAGGGCGATATGTACAATCCGTGGTACAACCTGTTTGTGAAAAACGGCGTGGGCACGCTGTCTTACCAAGGCTCGTGGAACCTGTTTGACCAAATAGTCATGACGCCTAACATGGTGAACACTGACGGGAAAAAGGATTATTCGACACTGAAATTCTGGCAAAACCAGATATTCCGGCGTGAATACCTCATCAACAACGAGGGCCGTTACAAGGGCACGCCGAAGCGTACCCACTCAAGCGGGATATGGCTCGACGGATACAGCGACCACCTGCCCGTGGTTGTCTACCTGCTGAAGGAGAAGAAATGAGCGACGTAGAGCTTCATCCTCTTGAGCCTTTCCTTCCATCTGGGGCGCGTCTGCTGATGCTCGGCAGTTTTCCGCCGGCGCGCCGGCGCTGGTGTATGGACTTCTTTTATCCCAACTTCATCAATGATATGTGGCGCATCTTCGGGCTTGTGTTTTTCGGAGACAAGGATCATTTCATCGACACCGGGGCCAAGGCGTTCCGTAAGGAGGCCATTGTGCAGTTTCTCACGGAACGCGGCATAGCCCTTTATGACACGGCCTGCGCCGTGCGCCGTACCAAGAACACTGCGTCAGACAAGGATCTTGAGATTGTCACCGAGACTGACATCGACGCTTTGCTCGCCCGCATCCCGGAGTGCCGCGCCGTGGTGACGACAGGGCAGAAGGCTACCGATGTGCTGACGTCGCACTTCGGCATACGCCCGCCAAGGGTAGGGGAGAGCGCGGCGTTCACCTTCGGCGGCCGCGAAATGCGTCTCTACCGGATGCCGAGCAGTTCACGCGCCTACCCGATGAAGGCGGAGCGCAAGGCTGAATACTATGGAAAAATGTTCGTGTCTGAAGGGCTGTTGGGGCGGTGATGCTATTCGCAAGAGATCTGTCCTACGGATTTTAATGACAGCCCGGTAGTTAGCAGTTCTCTCATAACTCCCATGAAAACTCAATAAAATGAAAATAATAGGCATAGCCGGCGGTACAGGATCGGGCAAGACCACCGTCGTAAGAAAAATAGTAGAGGCGTTGCCGCCGCATTATGTTGTGGTGGTGCCGCTTGACTCGTATTATAACGATACGTCAGGCATGACGGAAGATGAACGGCGCGCCATCAACTTCGACCATCCCGATGCGTTTGACTGGAAGCTGTTGATAAAACACGTGAACGACTTGCGCAGCGGCAAGGCTGTGGAACAGCCTACTTACTCGTACCTGCTTTGCAACCGGCTGAAGGAAACCGTGCACGTAGAACCTCATCCCGTGATTATCATCGAGGGCATCATGACGCTGCTGAACAAGAAGTTGCGTGACATGATGGACTTGAAAATATTTGTTGACACCGACTCTGACGAGCGTCTAATCCGCAACATCCAACGCGACGTTTTGGAGCGGGGGCGCACGGTGGAGATGGTTATCAACCGCTATTTGAAAGTTCTAAAACCCATGCACGAGCAGTTCATCGAGCCAACGAAGAAGTACGCCGACCTCATAATTCCACAGGGTGGCGACAACCATACGGGCATAGACATCGTGTGCCGGTATATTGAAAGTCTGGTGAAATGATATTTTGGGGTAATTTAAGGATTAAGGGTTAAGAGTTAAGAAAATAGCTTATGTCTCTGATAATGTGGCATATTTTCTTAACTCTTAACCCTTAATTCTTAACTTTTAATTCTTGATTTTTAATCAGACTTCGTTTCCTTATATATTTTCACGGCATTGATAACTTCGGTTACGCCGTAGAAAAGCAGGCACCAGCCGATGATGAGCAGGGGCAAAGCTGAAGCTTCGATGGGCCTGATGATGACGAATACTCCCGTGATGAGGATTAGTGAAGGGCCAATCCAGAACCATACGGGCACACGGAACAGCTTTTTAGCGTTGAGCAATGTCATGAACTGGTTGATTGCCCCTAAGATGATGATGCCGCCGAGGGCGTACATTAGCGTTTTGATGAACACGCCGGGGATGACGGCGAGCGTCAAGCCGAGTAGCACGCTGCCAAGACCTACGATTGGAAAAGCCGGCTTTGCACGGATTATCAGCCTCCCCTCGGCGTCGTAGACCTCTGCCTCACCGGAGCGTTTTTTCGCGTTGAAATACGTAGCCAATGATATTACGCCAGACAAAAGGAACATCACGCCGATGGCAATGGTGATCCATTTTACGGTGTTATCGGGATTGTTGATGAGCAAAATGCCGGTTGCAATCGCGCAAATGGCGCGGAAAACGGAACTTCTAAGTATCTTCATGGTGCGTAAGAGAGTTTTATTTAGATAACAAAAGTACAAAAAATATGCTCATGGAGCAAGTTTTTTGTTACTTTTGCAGTCTTTACGGGATATTCTTTAACACCTTTAACTTCTATAACTTCATTAAATTCTGAATATATGACAACCCTTTACCTCGTTCGCCACGGCGAGACAATAGACAACGTTAACAGGATAATGCAGGGACAGACGCAAGGCGAACTGACTGCCACCGGAGTGGAGCAGGCCCGCAAAGTGTCTGCCGACATGGCCGGTGTGACCATCGATGCTTTCGTTTCGAGCGACCTGAAGCGCGCCGTTGACACCTGTAAGATAATAGCCGGGCCGCATGATATGGAGGTGGAAACAACCCCGTTGCTGCGCGAAAGGGATTGGGGCGGCTTCACAGGACGGTATATTCCCGACCTGAAAGACGCCGTATGGCCTGACGACATAGAGACAGTCGAGGCTTTGAAGGAACGCGCCGCACGGTTCTTGGAGCATATAAAAGAGTGTTATCCGTCGTCAGCGGTGCTTGCCGTAGGCCACGGAATAATCAACAAAGCCGTCCAGTCGGTGTATTACGGGAAGGAAATGAAGGACATCCCACCCATGCGTAATGCCGAGGTTCGTGTGCTTGAACTCTGAAGCAGACTGCTTGACAGCGTTGTGAGGCTGAGAAAATGAAAAGGGAATGTCCGTCGCCGGTGCATCCCCTTTTCTTCATAGACAATCAATGTATATAGAGTTTTGGTGTTGTTAGGTATGTTTTTGCGGCTTGCCGGCGGTTATCTACGCCCGCCGAAGCTACCTTTGCCGTGACTTCCGCCGCTTTTTGATGCTCCTCCACGGTTGCCGCTGCTCCGTGTTGCTCCGCCAACGGAACGCTTGACACCGCTTCCCCTGTTCATTGAAGGCCTTGAAGTGCTGCGCTTGGGGCTGAACGTGGTGCTCGGTTTCCTTTGTGTTGACGTGCTCGAAGGTCGTCTGCTCCCGTTAAACGAGGCTGAACTGCGCTTGTTTTTATTGATTCGCGCCGTTGTCCGCGTGCTGCTTTCGCGATGGTTGCGCCGGCTGTTGCGGTTGCCGTTGAAGCTGCTTCTCGGTCTGTTTTTGTCCGTCCTGTTGTTTGACGGACGCTTGCCGGCGTTGGTTTTGGGCCTGTTCCTTTTTGACGGGGCGACGTGCTTGCCGCCTCCTTTACGCCCTCCGTGGAACTCTCCACGGTCGAAACGGTCACGCAGGCCGTGCCCTTTAATTGCATTTCCGTGGTGGAACGTGCGCCCTTTGTACCAGCTGTGCCCACCGTTGTGTCGCCAACTGTGCCCCCCGCGGTAAGTAACGTAGATGTGAGGACGTCCGAAGTAAAAGTAGTTTCGGCGCGGATAGCGTGAGTATATGGCAAAATGCCAGACCCCGGCTGTCCAGTACAATGGCCTGTAGAAATATGTGGCAGCGCAGAACGCACGGTATTGCCAGTCAAGCAGAATGTAGCTCAGGTCGATGTTGCGCTGTCTCCAGTATGCTTCATAGAGGTCGTCGGGTGTGTTGACGCTCATCAGGTAGTCGAGATTTATCTCGTAAGCGGCGTCATATTGTTCTTCAGTCAGGTTAAGTTCATAGGCCATCTTGTCGGTAAGGAACAGAGCCTGTTCCCTTGCCTGCTCATAGCTCATTGCCGGAGCTGCGACCGCTATGGTGAGAAGCATTGTCAAAGCTGTTATCAATCTTTTCATGACCAATCTGTTTTTAACGTTCTTATTGTGTCTGCAAAGTAACGTTTTTTTTGCCGTAATGCGAAAGGTTTTTCCCTAACAAATGGTGGGAAAATCCCTATTTCATAATGTGTCATGCGATATAATATTTCCGTAGAGGATGCGTTATATGTTAAAAAGACTGATTTTAATGAATAAATTTTTACTCTTTTTGCTGTTTCTTTCAGTTTGCGGAACGGCTTTTTCACAAGATTTTGATGACGACGTGGAGGGCGGCATACCCATAACGAAGGGCATTGGGTACGGAATAGAGCTGCAATCGACGTTCTCCGGCGGCAAGACACCGTTGTGGCTGAACGCCAACCGTTACGGACTTAGTTCGCTTGACGAGACCAACGGTTATCTGCGTGCTTCCGTGATACGCCCCTTGCACACCGATTCGGTACGGCGTTGGGGCGTTGGATATGGCTTGGATGTTGCCGTGCCGTACAATTTCACGAGCCGTTTCGTGGTGCAGCAAGCCTTCGTTGAGGGGCGGTGGCTGCACGGTGTGCTTACTGTTGGAAGCAAGGAATACCCTATGGAGCTGAAGAATAACTCATTGAGCAGCGGCTCGCAGACGCTCGGCATCAACGCACGGCCCGTTCCGCAGGTGCGTCTGGCCCTGCCGGAGTATTGGACTTTGCCGTTCGCCAACGGTTGGCTGCACCTGAAAGGGCACATAGCTTACGGTATGATGACTGACGACGGGTGGCAGCACGACTTTACCGGGCGGAAGAGTAAGTATGCCGACAACGTGCTTTACCACAGTAAGGCCGGATATTTCAAGGTCGGCAACGAGAACTTCTTTTGCCCGTTCTCGCTCGAATTGGGCTTGGAGATGGCCGCAACGTTCGGCGGCACGGCATACGTTTCTGACGGGCAAGGAGGCATGACGGCGGTGAAAGGCGGCACGGGGCTAAAGGCTTTCTGGAACGCCTTTGTGCCCGGAGGCCATGATTCGGGCGAAACAACGTATCAGAACGTCGAGGGTAACCATTTGGGCAGCTGGCTGATACGTCTCAACTGGGATACGGATATGTGGCGGTTCAGCATCTACGCCGACAAGTATTTTGAGGATCACTCGGCCATGTTCCAGCTTGATTATGACGGATATGGTGAAGGCGAGCAATGGCAGGAGAAGGAAAAGAGCCGATATGTGCTTTATGACTTCAAGGACTGGATGCTCGGCGCGGAGTTTAACATAAAGTATGACAGATGGATTAACGACGTGGTGTTCGAGTATATCTATTCAAAATACCAGAGCGGACCGCTCTATCATGACCATACGAGTGCCATACCAGACCATATCGGAGGCAAGGACAACTTCTACAACCACTACATCTATCCCGGATGGCAGCACTGGGGGCAGGTGATGGGCAACCCTCTTTACCGCTCGCCGATATACAACGAAGACGGCACGATAAGCGTAAAGGACAACCGCTTCATGGCCTTTCATTTAGGCATCAACGGCCGTCCGCTGCCCCGCTTCAAGTATCGATTGATGGCATCGTGGCAGGAAGGCCTCGGCACTTATGACGAACCATACGACAAATCCCACCACAACGTCAGTTTCCTTTTCGAGGGAGAATATGCCTTTGGCGGCAAACTGCTTAAAGGATGGGCCGTAAAGGGTGGTTATGCGATGGACTTAGGTTCGATACTCGGCAACAACTACGGTTTCCAGTTGTCTGTCGTTAAGAAAGGAATGTTTGGATTTTAAATGACATGATATTATGAGACATTGTTTATATATGGCCGTTTCAACTTTCGTGGCTGTAATGATGGCGTCGTGCGAGCTTAATACTTCTGACAACGGCGACCTCGACGGGATGTGGCGTCTGGCGCAGGTTGACACGCTTGCGACGTCTGGCGTGAACCGCATGGAGGGCGAGAAGAAGTATTGGATGTTCCAATACAAGCTGTTGCAGCTTGAAGACAAGGCCGGAACAATGGGCAGTGTGTTGATGCGTTTCGAGCAGAATAACGGCACGCTTAGGGTTTACGCCCCTTATTGGTACGACCGCGAGGACGGCGACCGTCCGCTGGACGACCCGTCGCAGATGGCCCCTTACGGCGTGAATGCCCTTGAAGAGACGTTCACGATAGAGGCTTTGGACGGCGGACGGATGGTGCTTAGCAACGGCACGTTGCGTCTCTCATTCAGGAAACTCTGACGCCTTACGCCTGCCGTGCCGGTGTATCGCTGTGTGAAAGGGCACGTTTTATGACATAAAAGGGCACGTTTTACAAGGCAAAAGGACACCTCTTGCAATGCAAAAGGTGTCCTTTTGTTTTACTGTTTGTAACAGCTTGATTGTCAAATCATTACGAATGCAGCCAGAACAACGGAATTTACAGGCTGCGGATGGCGTCAACGAGGCGGCTGAAGTCGGCAGGATGCACGTCGCCGATGTTGCCGATACGGAACGTGTCGGCTTGTGAAATCTTGCCGGGATATATTACGAAGCCCTTGCTCTTCAACGCTTGATAAAACGCCTGGAAATCAAATGAGGCGTCCGGGTAGTAAAACGACGTGATTACGGGTGACTGCCACTCGTCAGGCAGCAACGTCTTGTAGCCCAGGGCGCGCATCCCCTCCACGAGTACGCGGTGGTTCTCGCAGTAGCGTGCGTGGCGAGCCTCTACGCCGCCCTCGGCTTTCAGTTCGGCCAACGCCTGCATGAAGGCACGCACCACGTGCGTAGGCGACGTGAAACGCCATTTGCCACGGCCCTTCTCCATAGTTTCCCACTGGTCGTAAATGTCGAGCGAGAGCGAACGGGCTACGCCCTTGCATTGCTCAAGAAGCGCACGGCGGGCTATGATGAAGCCGAAGCCGGGCACGCCCTGGATGCACTTGTTGGCCGAACTGATGAGGAAATCTATGCCGAGGGCTGCCATGTCGATAGGCACTCCGCCGAAGCTGCTCATTGCATCGACGATGAGCGTCTTGCCGTGACGTTTTACTACGGCGGCTATTTCGGCAAGCGGGTTGAGCACGCCGGTCGTCGTCTCGCAGTGAACCACAGACACGTGGGTCACTTCTTTGTGCTCCGTCAGGTATTCGTCGATGGCCTTCGGGTCTACGGCCTCTGTCTCCTCAAACTTCATCACGTGGCAGTTCAGTTTGTAATATTCGGCTATCACACCCATTCGCTTGCCGTATGCGCCGTTGGCAGCGACGAGCAACCGGTCGGCCGGACGCACCACGCTGCCGAGCGTCGCCTCAACGCAGAACGTGCCGCTGCCCTGCATCAACACCGCCGTATATTCTTCGGGGCGGCTTGCGGCGATGTTTACCAACTCTTTGCGGATAACCTCGACTATGCCCTCGTTATAGTCTTTGTCCCATGTACACCAGTCGCTCATCATGGCGGCTTTAACACTCTCTGTCGTGGTCAACGGACCGGGTGTAAGCAATAAATATGGTCTCATTGTATTGTTATTTATATAAGCCCCTCCCGACCTCCCCAAGGGGAGGAGTCAAATGTCCAGTTCCTCCCCTTGGGGAGGCTGGGAGGGGCTTCTTTATTATTTATTTGTTCAGTGTTTCTATCAGCAACGGAAGTTCTGTTATGTCGTCTATCACGTAGTCGGCACCGGCAGCGTACATCCTGTAACGCACCGCCTTCATCCTCTCCTTCAGCTCATCGGCGGGCATGGCGGCCACTTCTGCCTCTGTCAGGGCAAGCTCGTTGCTGCCCAATACAACGCCTACGCTCAACACGCCGGCGTTTACGCCCTCCTTGATGTCAGATATGGTGTCGCCAACTTTTACCACGCTTTTCGGTGAAGCGATGTCAAGCCGGCACATATTCTGGTAAATCATGTAGGGTTTCGGGCGGCCTCCGGGCAGGTTGTCCGATGTCTCGCAGTTGTCGATGACGTAACCCAACTTGGCTGCGGCGGGTATCACCACGTCCATCATCTCGCGCGTGTAGCCGGTGGTCGAACCAACCTTTATACCTTGTCCGCGCAGCTTTGATATTACTTCCACAACTCCGGGGATAGGCTTGGAGTAATCTTCAAGTGTGCGGAAAAGCTCCTCCTGGAACTTCTTGTAGCATCCTTGCACGTCGTCCTCGTTATAGTCGCGACCGTATTTGGCACGGAAGTCAGCCTTCACATGGTCGATGGCGAACAGTGCGCGCACTTCCTCTATCTTCGTAAGTCCCATGTGTGCCCTAGTCTCGGCTGCCGAAACAGGTGCCCCAATGACTTTGAAACTTTCGACGAATGCCGCCACAGGGACGAAGCATCCATAATCAACGGCCGTTCCGGCCCAGTCCATGATTACACATTCAATCTTTTTCATATAGCTGTAGTTGTTAATATTTTTTGTTCGTTTGGTTGTGTCCCATCTGCCATGAATTGACAAGTTTCACTCTCTTGTGTACTCTCTTGGGCCTCGACTTTGTTGCGTTCACCGGCATTCAGGTATTTAGTCCTGATGATATAGACTATCGAACCCGCAAACGCCAGGCAGCAAGCAACGCCCACATAGACGCTCATGCCGTTGTAGAACGACGTCCAGTCAACGTGCGGAGCCATGAACTCCTTATATGTAAGCAGGGCAAGCGTGCCGAGATAGCCCACAAAGTCGATTGTGATAATGAAGAAACCGACGTTGCCCTTGACCTTGAAACAGGCTATGAACCTCTCGAAGAAGATGGTCTGGAAGCTCAAATAGGCTATGTCTATGCAGAAAGTTTGCAGGAAAAGCCAGGCTGTAGTGGGAATGTTGAGCGCCGCCCCTTCAGCTCCGAGGAATGCTATTATGCCCATACCGATGGCCGCGAAGATGAGGATGAGGCACAAGGCACGCAAGTGGTTGCCCACGGCGGAGAGCAGGGCGAAAGCTCCGAGCAGCACAACCGTGGCTATCGAGTCAAGATAAGCGAACGCCCATGACGACACTTGGCTTACGTCGATGATGCAGACGATGAAGTCTTCCTTGATGTCGCGCTGCACGGTGAGCAGCAGGTTGGCTCCGAAAAGCATCAGCAGCAGCGGCATGAATTTGACGAACAGTTGCCAACGTTGGTGCCCGTCGAGCGTTACGCGCTTCGTGCGGGCGGCAATGTCGGCTGCCGTGGGTGCCGGGAACTTTGTCATCATCCACCCCATGAGGCACAGCAGAGGAAAGGCGAACGCCCCGATGAGGGCCGGCATCCAGAACTCGCTTACCACAAGGTCGTGCATGGCGTAAAGACCGAGCGATTTTGCTACGCCCGAACTCAATGCCATACTTACGCCCATGATGCTGGCAAGGATGTCCGTTGTGCGCCGGCCTTCAAGGAAACTGAAGATTACTCCCCACATACAGCCGAGCGAAAGGCCGTTGAAGAACAGCGCGCATATATTATAAGGTGTTGGTAACAGACCGAAAGCCAGAAGTGAAACCTCCGACAATGCAGCCGAACCGATGATGAACTTCAGGCGGCCTTCCGGCTTAAGCTCGGATATGTACTTGATGCCGAGCAGTTTGGCGCACACATATCCGACGAGCTGGATGATGCTGACTACTATCTTATAGTCCATGCCGGCCACTTCAAGGCCGTCGAATTCGGCTGCGGTAAACGGTTTGCGCAGGGCGTAGACGAGCGAGTATGACAGCAGGGCCGTGCCTCCAGCCCAGAGGACGAACAGCCAGTCGGGCATATTGCGTGTAGCGGCGTTGAGGTTTGTCTGTTTGTAATGAAGTTGTTTCATTGTCTTGTTTTTATTTGACAAGTGGCAAACTGACAAGCAGACATGGAAATATGTTCATTATGGCAGGACTGCTTGTGTGCCGGCGACTTGTCTGCTTTACCACTTTTCCCGCTGCAAAATTACGTCATCCGCCATGCTTGAAAAATGAATATGTGATGAATAATATGCCCGTAACAATTCATTAATCTTAATGAAAAACGTTCATAACACAGGCGTAAAAACAATGAAATCTTAATGTAAAATGTTTGTAATGTATGTGTCTGGCCGATTTGCTATCTTTGCACCGGCCTATGCGCATACCGCGTGCCGGCTGCGCTGAAAGCGCAACGCCGCTTAACGGCCTCAGCCTATCAAACAAAACGACTATGGACGACCTGAAAGAGATATACGAAAGGATAAAATACTTGCGTCATAAAGGCGTGAAGATGAAAGAGATTGCCACGCATACGGGTTTCACTCCGAGTGTGCTCTCGGCCCTGTTCACCACAGTGCTGCCTGAATACATCAAGAACATTGATAACGGGCAGACTGAAGACGAGGCTTTGGACAACGCACTGACGTGGGTGAACAATGTGTCGAAAAAGAAACTGCTGAACTCTATCGGCAAGACTAAGACTTTACTTTTCAGCATGGAGGCTGCTCCAAGGCAGGCTGCGGCGGACAGTGGCAACGAATTTTTAGACGCCATAGGGCGCGAGATGAAGGCCGCCGTGCAGTTGGCCGCCGGTCTGTCGGGCGCGTACATGAGTTACAGTGTGTCGTCGAGTTCAGGCGCGATGAAGGTGGAACCTTACCTTATTGTGTCCTCAGATGACGGCAGTTATGTTGAAGTGGCGCACAACAACGCATACGGTTCCACGCATCACGGTTTCGCCCTGATGAACGGCTTGACGCACCTTTACATCATGTTCAACGAAAACCGTTCGCCGCAAATAGCCCTGTTCAACATCTGCCTGAAGATACCTATGTTCGACCGTCCGCCTTTTCTGCGCGGACTTTACACTTGCTTTGACTACAATCACAACCCGATTGCCCGCAGGATACTGTTCGTAAAGACGTCAGACAGCGTGTCGCGCGATGAGTTCATGAAGATGAAAGGCTGCTTGAAACAGTATGACGAGCTTGGCGACGAGGAGCGGATGTATTACGAATATACCTGCGGACGGGAGGACGTGGTGCGTATGAGGGATGTGCCCACGCCCAAAATGACTGTTGAAGACCTCGCCGCAGAGAAGGAAATGCTGAAATAGGGCAGGGGCACTACGCCCTGTCCTATTGACCGCTTGCATGGTATGGCACAGCTGTTTGCGCAGCGGACAGCCGTATCCGGCGGCATTATTTTATATGAATGTCCGCAAAACTCCCATTCATCAGTAGTTAAAGTGGTTAAAGAAGTTTTTTTCGTTTCACTCAAAGGGATTTCCCCAGCTGCGCGGGCTTAGTAGTTAAAGCCAAATGCTATGCCGTAAAAGTTCATCAAAAAGATGGATAGGATAATTGCGGACGTTCATATAATTTTATTTGTTCTTTCATGCACATGAACTGCGGATAATTCAAAAGAGCACCTTTTACGCTGTAAAAGGGCACAAATCGCACGATAAAAGGGCATCTTTCAGGTTGTGAAAGATGCCCTTTTACAATATCGTGATTATCAATGAGTTACAAAGTAATATCCAATCAGTTTTTTTTAACACATACATCAGCTTCTGCAAGGGGTATTTACCCATAAAAAATCGTATTTTTGCAGATAAATCAAAATGAATTCCGCAAACTTCCGTACAATCACTAACACGGCATACACCGACAAGGCATTCTACTTTAACTCCTTAGAGAGTGAAGCGAGCGTGAGTTTCCTTGGGCAAAGCGAAAAACAACATTGAATACTTTAAATACTGATGAATGGGAGCTTTGCGGACATTCATAAAATTAAATACCGAAGACATGAAGACGGAACTTGAAAAATGCCTCGCAGGAGAACCTTTCTATGGTGGAGACAGGGAATTGGCCAATATAGCGGCGCAGGCCAAACGGCTGACGCGCGAACTTAACGACACCGACTATACGGACACGGACAAAAAGCGCGACATCATGCAGCGGCTGTTCGGGCGCGTGGGTAGGCGCGTGCATATTGACACCGACTTTCACTGCGAGTATGGCCGCCACATCTTCATCGGCGACCGCGTAATAATCAACATGAACTGCACCTTCGTTGACAACAACATCATCGAAATAGGCAACGACGTGCTCAT
>CALUGX010000044.1 GCA_944320285.1 uncultured Prevotella sp. | reverse complement strand
GGACGCGACGAGATTGCCGCCGCGCCGGCGCAAAGTGTGAATGACCTGCTGAAGTATGCCGTGGGCGTGGACGTCCGTCAGCGCGGCCCCATAGGGGCACAGACGGACATAAGCATCAGGGGTGGTACGAGCGAGCACATCGCCATACTGCTCAACGGCATTAACATCTGTGACCCGCAGACGGGGCACAACGCCTTTGACCTGCCCGTGAACATCAGCGATATTGAACGTATCGAGGTTATAGAGGGCCCTGCGGGGCGAGTGTTCGGCACGTCATCGCTCCTTGGGGCTGTCAATATCGTTACGCATAAGGCCGACGGCAGCGGAGGCGAAGTCAGTGCAAGCGGCGGTTCGTTCGGATATGCCGATGCCGGTGCGCGTTTCAGTCTGGCGTCAGGTAAATGGCACAATCAGGTAAGTGGCGGCTACACCCGCAGCGACGGTTACAGCCGTAGTAAGGCCGGGCGTCTGAACGCCGATTATGACGGTTGGCGCGCGTTCTACCAAGGCTGTTACGTAGGCAAGTGCCTGACTGCCGGCTGGCACGCCGGCATGAGTGTGAAGGGGTGGGGCAGCAATACGTTTTACAGCACGTCGTCGGATGAGCAGTATGAGCATACCAACAAGTATTATACAGCCGTGCAGGCTGAGACGAGCGTGGGCAGGTTCCACCTGCGTCCGTCAGTTTACTGGAACAGATACCTTGACAGATATGAGTTTTACCGCGGAGCATCAGACCGCTCGCCGTTCAATTATCATCGTACCGACGTTATCGGCTTGAACCTCGGCAGTTGGTTTGATTGGGCGTTGGGGCGCACGGCTTTCGGGGCGGAGGCGCGTAACGAAGACATCATATCGACAACTATCGGAGAACCGCTGGATGTGCCGAAACTTATACACGGCACGGACCGTAGCTACGCAATGGGGCTCAATCGTACCAATATCAGTCTTTATTTGGAGCACAACATTGTATGGCGAGGTCTTACTGCATCTGCAGGTTTCACACTGGTGAGAAACACCCAGAGTGAGATGCCGTTTAAAATATATCCCGGCATCGACGCAAGTTACGCTTTCACCGGGGCTCTCAAGGTCTACGCCTCGCTTAATACTTCGTTGCGTATGCCGTCTTTCACCGAACTGTATTATTCGGTTGACGGTCACAAGGCGGACAAGCATCTTAAGCCGGAGGAAATGACGGCTCTTGAGGCGGGCGTTCGTTATGCTCCGCGCGGCGTCGTTGCCACGTTGTCGGTTTACCGCCATTGGGGGCGTAATATGATTGATTGGATAATGGATACATCCCTTGGAGCGGATGCAGTGTGGACATCGGTTAACCATGCCAAAATAAACTCAACGGGCGTCGAGACTAATGTCAAGCTCGATTTGCTCTCTCTCGTTCCCGAACAGGCTGTGTTGCGC
Source organism: uncultured Prevotella sp. (assembly GCA_944320285.1). Taxonomy (GTDB): domain Bacteria; phylum Bacteroidota; class Bacteroidia; order Bacteroidales; family Bacteroidaceae; genus Prevotella. The sequence goes on along the minus strand of CALUGX010000044.1, from coordinate 15,935 downwards.
ACGTTCAGTGTGGCCTATTCTTACATAGACCAGAACCAACGGCGTGAAGAAGGGGTGCAGTCGCTTTACGCCCTTGAGTACCTTCGTCACAAGGTTGTTGCCCGGTTGGGCGTCACTCCGTTGCCATGTCTCAATCTTGACGTAAGTTACCGTTACCAGTATCGCGTAGGCTCATATACCGATACGGGAGGTGTAAACCGTGCGTATAAGCCCTATTCGCTTGTGGATGCCCGCCTGTCGTGGGATAAGGCGCGATATAGTGTCTATGTGGAGGCAGACAATCTCTTCAACACAGACTATGTAGACTACGGCAATGTGCCACAGCCCGGCCTGTGGTTTATGGCCGGGGCCAAGTTTAATTTCAAACTGTAACACTAAGTGGCGTATTTCTTACGGTTTGCAAAGGTGGCAAACCGTATTGCAAAAGGTGCCTTTTCATACAACGAAAGGGCACCTTTCATTTGATGAAAGACACCCTTTTGCAGGGCGGATGGCGGCATCTTGAAACTGTAAGTGCTGTCAGTTAAAATACTTCCGGCATTTGCTTGTTATCAAAAGATTACATATATTTGCAGATACAGAATGATTTTATCCGTTTAAAACCTTATAACCATGAGAAGAGTTGACAGCATAATGTATTACTTGTACTTGGTGCTTTATTTCGTTACGATAGTGTTCAGCGGCACTAAAGTTTACACTTTGTTCAGCGAACAGGCGGCTGACGTGTTGCAGACTGTCTACGGCATGGTCTTCGGCTCATACTTTCTTTATCGCCTTATGGCACGGTATAAGGCGGAAAATAAAATTGCAGACGACTTTGTTTTCGTGATAGTGTTTGCAATCTTGAACATAATAATAAGCAATTTCCTGTAGACTGCAGATGTAGGTGTTTGGCTTTCCGTATGGCGACGGCTTTTTGCGGTGATGTAAATAGGTGCATTTAAAGTGTTTGTATCAAAAAATGTACCCTAAGTTTACCGACCAAATGCAATTTCGCCAGCTTTCAGTTCTGGCTTTAAAGCCTTTGTGCCTTATGTCGCAAAGTCCTAATTCGTAGTCTATCCCAAAATGATAATGATTGGCGAATGTCATTCCCGCACCCAGGTGTAGCCCGTAATCGGCACGTTTGAATGTATTGTCGCTGCCAAAGAATTCTTTTTCTGAGCATACGTTTTCAGTGCCATCGATGTATTCAGCCTTGTGTTTTCCACCTATTCCATAGGCAAAATACGGGCCGAAGTCAATTTGTAGCTGTACCTTTTTGCCGGGTTTGCAACGGTAAGAAATGAGCATTGGTAGTTGCAGATATAACGGACTGACTGTTTCTTCCACGTCATAATGGCTGTTTTTGTATGTGATTTTCGCGCCTTTGCTATAAATGAAAAGTCCAGTTGTCATGTCTATGCCTTGTTTTATTGTCGTGTTCCTGAAGCTGACAATGGGCACGCTGATGGTCATCCCTACGTGGAATGCTGTGCGTGAGCAAAAGCCGGCAGTCCCGCCTGAAAGTTTTGCAAAGTTCAATCCGGTACGTATGCCTATGCGCACGTTTGTTTCAATGTCGGTTTTTGGCAGTAGTGTTGATGATATGCCACTAACAGTTTGTGCTTGCACGGCGGCAAAGCATAATGAAATGAATACTGTTATTATAAACTTTCTCATGGTAAGATGATATGTTTTGATGGGAGGCCACCTTATTAAAGGTTGAAGTTCATTTTCCAGATATTATACTTTCTTTGCACAGAACCGCGTTGTGACAGAAAATATATGTAGCGTCCGTCATGCGACCAGATGGCCGATAGGTCGTTGCCGGGATGGTAAGTGAGCCGTGTTAAATGCGTACCGTCGGTGCGTACTGCGTATATATCGGTGTTGGCTATGTCGCTTTTGCCGTATAAACTGTTGGCGGTGGTCAAGAGCCACATTTTGTTAGGTGAAAGCTGCGGTGTTGTGAAACTTATTCCTTGCTTTGCAAGTACAAGCTTTTCTGCTCCTGTCTTGAGGTTGATATGCCATATTTCGCTTTCGTTTCTGTTGTTGATGCGTGCGCAGTATGCTTCGTCTGGGGCGTCAGGTATGAGGCATATTGTCATGCCGGATGCAATTTTCGATATGCGGTGTGTATCTGTTTCATAGCTCCACAGGCTGTAGCCAGATGTTTTATCGGTTCTATGGAAGAACACAGTCTTACCGTTGGCGGACATCGTTCCGCCAATGTCTTTACCTCTTCCGTTTGTGACTTGTACGATTGATACGCCGCTTGAAGCGTCAATAATGCGTAAACTGAAATTTTTGCCGTGCCTTTCTGTCAGACACAATGCCTTGCCGTCTTTGCTCCAAGACAGGCTTACAACGTTGGCAGAAGGTATGTGACGTGTGCTTGCCGTGCTTTCTTTGAGGTTCTTTATCACAGCTTTCGTCCTTCCGTTCTTTTCCATTATGTACGCAATGAGCATTTCATCAGGTGACAAGGCTATCTGTGTCGGTACCCACCACTTTGTCTCAGTCACTTTGTGTCGGCCTAAGATTTTTGACGTATTGTTTACCAAGCTCCCTCGATAGTCAGCTACTTGGTCGGAGATGGTTGTAATTTTTTTTAAATTCAATCCATCTTCTTCAGATACTTTCACATCGAAAGGGGTGACAGGCGGCAGCCCCGCATATGTCATGGTTATGGCAATGGTAACTGAAATGGTAGAGAGTTTTCTTTTCATTCTTATTGTTTTTGGGGTTAATGTCGAAACATACACGGTGCTCGATCGGCGTCGCTCATGCAACATTGCGCCCGCAACATCATGGCTGATGTTCCTGAAGGTATGGCTCTTGTGCCCGGCATCGGTCCGTGCTGGCTTTATGCAAAAAGAAAACCGTTGATAATTGGCCGTTATTTAGGGATTTCTTTATGCGCAAACATAATGGAAGAAAAAGAGCGGACGTCTTTTTCACATTCCTTATCATCCCAAGGGAACGGCCAAGCACCCCGAACAAGATAAATAAAAGGATAAAAACGCCCGCATCCGGGCGCATCTATTCCCTTCTATTCTCTTGTTCATCCCAAGTAATTTGGCCGTTATTTTGAGATGAGAACGAAGTTAATAAACACGTTAGTCATGCTCTGAATTCCAACGCCGCTTGTAAAGCGGTATGCTGCAAAGGTAGTAATTTTATTTCAAGGTGCAAAATGATGCTTGATATTTGTCGTATTTTTCCATATTTTCAAGCTTTTATTAGCCGTAGCAACGTGCTGAAACGTTATGTTCAATGACAGCATTAATGAGTCTCAGGTTATGTATGAAGCCTGACAGTCGGCCGTTGTTGCTGTTTTCAACAAATGTTTCCGGGATGGTTGAAAAATAAAAGAGATGAACACGTTGCGGTTCATCTCTTTTTTAGTTCATCTCTTCAGTTTGAACGAGTTTTCGATGCTTTGTATTTCACTGCTGAACATCTTGTCTATCTTAAGCCTGTTTTCTATCTGTGTGCAGCTGTGTATCACGGTGGAATGGTCGCGCCCTCCGACGAGTTTCCCAATCCTTGAAGCCGGCATTTTGGTGTATTTCTGGGCGAGATACATAGACACTTGCCTTGCCACAACGTAGTCGCGCTTTCGGCTGCGGCTTATTACGGCCGCCGTTGTTACGTTGAAATGGTTGCACACTGTGTCGAGAATGTCGTCCATCGTAAGTGGTTCGTTGTCTATCTTGACGGCACGTTTGATTACTCTTTCTGCCAACCGCATATCTATCTTGCAGTTGTATACCACGGAAAAAGCCAGCAATGAGTTGATTACCCCTTCCAAATCGCGCACACTGCCGTTAGCTGTTTCGGCTATAAACTGCACCACATCGTCAGGAATATGCAGTCCGTCGCGTTTTATCTTGTTTTTAAGGATATCCACACACAGTTGTGGATTGGGTCTTTCCAATTCTGCAATGAGTCCGCAACAGAAGCGTGTCAGCAGGCGTTCGCTCATGCCTTGTAGGTCTACCGGCGGACGGTCGCACGCCAAGATGATGCGTTTGCCGTTGCGTGTCAGGTGGTTGAATATGTGGAAGAACGTTTCCTGCGTTTTCGTTGCTGACGCCCACTCCTGTATGTCATCGACGATAAGCATATCGATGGTTTGGTAAAAGTTGATGAAGTCGTTTGTGCAGTTCTTCAATACTGCGTCAGTGTATTGCACTTGGAACAGCCTTGCACTGACGTATAGCACTCGTTTTTGTGGATACAACTCCTTTGTGCGCACTCCGATGGCGTTAATCAGGTGTGTCTTTCCACATCCTGACGGGCCGTAGATGAACATCGGGTTGAACTGTGACGAGTTTGGATGTTCGGCAATGGATTGTCCCACCGAGCGTGGTAGCTTGTTGCTGGCGCCTTCGATGTAGTTGGCGAATGTATGGTGCAGGTCGAGCTGTGAATCTATGTCTTGCGGTTTCGCTGCGTCAAGCACGGTCGGCGACTGATTTATTCCTTTTGTCCGTTTTGTCGTCTTGTCAATGTCGGGCACCGGCTCTTGCTCAATTTCTTGTGTCAGCTTGTGTGCCTTATCTATCGTTATGCGGTAGTTCAGGCGTATGCCGGCTCCGAAGTTCTTTGTCAGTACTTTTGTAAGCAGCGACAGATAGTTCTCTTCGAGGTATTCCACAAAGAAGTTGCTGGGCACTTGTATGATAAGTGTCCTTGACGTTTCGTTGAATGATTCAAACTTTATGGGGTTGAACCATGTATTATATTGTTGTTCCGAGACGTTTTCCTTTATGAGCAAAAGGCATTTGTCCCAAAGCGTGCTTGGGGTGATATTCATTGTTCGAGAGAAGATTAGTATGTCTTTCGACTTTCTGAAACGTGAATGCAAATTTCGTAAAAAATATCGAAACGAGCAAATCCGTGTTTTTCTTGTCATAAGCCTCTAAATCCGTAAATGTCGGTGAAAAGGCATTTTATGGTATTTATTGTCACCATAATGTAACATCTGCGTTTGTATATTTGCAAGTGCTTGATTATTAATGCGATATGAGGCTTATGTGGAAAATAATGCTTTTGCAGCCTTTGTCTTACGCAGATTGTAGAAATCGGTATGTATTAATGACTTCCGAGCGATTTGTGCCAAAATGTACAACGCCCCGTCTATTTAGATGATTTTTAAATAGACAGGGCGCATGAAACAAGTTATTTGCTATGTTAATTATCTTTGCGTCCGAACAATGAGAAGTGTACGTAGCGTTTCGGGTGGGCCTTGAGGTCTGTCAGTAAAGAGTCGGCTGAGCGCATCGTACTGTTGAGGTTGTTGTAAAGAGTCGGGTCCCGCATAAGCAGTCCCAATGTGCCTTGATTGTTGTTGAGCTGCGCAGTGAATTTCTCCATATTGGCGAGTGTGGCGTCAACGCGCGCCACTGTTCCTGCCACGTCGATGTCTTTGAGGTTGTTTGTCAGTGTGTTGGCGTTTTGTAATACGCTGTCAGTGCGGTTCATCATTCCTGGCACGCTACTTTCAAGGTTTGCCAGCAGGTTGTTCAGGCGTCGTGACGTCACGGTCAGGTTGCCGGTGATGGTCTCCACGTTTTGCATGGAGTTGGCTATTGCAGGGTTGGCCAGCAACGTGTTGATGCTTGCAACGATAGAGTCTATCTTTGGTAGGATTTGGATTACAGTTGGTATCATGCCTTTCATCTGGCCGAGCGCGCCGTCGTTGATGCCGCCTTGGATTGTCTCTCCGGGCATTACACGTTCACGCGGGTTTGTGGCTAAGAGCAAGTTGATTTTCACGTTGCCGAGCATATCGCTCACAATCTCTGCGCTGCTGCCCTTTGGTATGCGCAGTTGCTTGTCGATGTCGGCCTCCACCATGATGTCCCCGGTTGCGTTTTCATAGTCGTATTTTATCCCTTTCACCACGCCCACCTGGTATCCGTCGGCGTAAATCGGGCTTGACGACGACAAGCCGCTGATGTCCTTGAACGATATATAATATATGTTAGCCGATGAGAAGAGGTTGAGGCCTTTGAGGAAATTCATCCCGAAAAAAAGGATTACTAAGCCGCATATCGCTACTAAGGCAATCTTGACTTCCTTGTTAAAAAACTTCATGACATTCACTTTTTATTTGACTTAAACTCTTGTATAGCCTTGTTGACGTTCATTTTCTCGCCGTTTTTGAAGGCTATGATGAACGCCTGTGGGTATTTGTCGAGTATCGACTTACGCAGGCGGTAGATTTCGTTGTAATCCGTCGATGCGCCGTAGGTGTATTTCACCAGTCCTCCTTCTTCGTACCGGTCAACACCTTCCAACCCTTTGAAGTTGGCTTCCGTTGTGCTGATGTTGCTGCTGCTGGCGAGTATCTGCACTTTGAACACTGGCTGTCCGTCGGCTGTTTCGGCTGCGTCGGCCTTTTGTTTCTTTTCTTTCTTGTCGTCGCCGCTGTCTTCCGCCTTGTTGTCTTTTGCGTCGTTTTCGGTTTTTTCGGCTTCAGGCTCGTCGTCGGCAGTTTCTTCGATTATGCGGTACACGGCCCTGCCTGTCTTGTCATATTTCGCCTTATATTGTGCGAAGGCGTTGTATATGCCTTTGGCTATTTTGTCAATGTTAGCCTTGTTGTTGAGGTATTTCTCTTCATCGGGCGTGGTGATGAAGCCCAGCTCTATCAGGCAGGCGGGCATCGACGTCTCGCGCAGCACGAGGAACACGTCCTGCTTGACGCCCTTGTTGGGCCTTCTTGCCAGTGAACAGACGTTAGTCTGTACGTATTTGGCCAGTTCCACGCTTTGCGCCATGTTCTTGTCGTGCATCAGCTCGAAGAGGATTGTGCTTTCCGGCGAGTTGGGGTCGTAGCCTTCATAATGCTCTTTATAGTCTTTTTCTATCATGATGACAGAGTTCTCGCGCTTGGCTGCGCTCAGTTTCTCGTCGGAGCGGCGTATTCCCATCGTGTAAGTCTCAAGTCCGCGGGCAATATGTCCTTTCGGCAGTGCGTTGGTGTGGATTGATATGAACACGTCAGCTTTGTTCTTGTTGGCTATGTCGGCGCGCTTGTGCAGTGGCACGAACACGTCGGTCTTGCGTGTGTATATCACCCTTACATCGGGACAGTTGCGTTCCACGTACTTGCCGAAGGCCAGGGCCACGTTCAGATTGATGTTTTTTTCGTAAGAATAGGCACCCTTCGCTCCGGCGTCGTGGCCGCCGTGCCCGGCGTCGATTACGAGCGTGAAGCGTTTGTCAGCGCCGAAGACGGCGGTGGAGAAAGAGACTAATATCAGTAAGGCGAATATTATCTTTTTGCCCATGAGCACTTCATTATAACTACAAAGGTACTTATTTTATTTACAAAAACTTCAAACTTTCAAAAAGTTTTATCATTTATTAAGTGTAGCTCTACGGCTGCGTTTTCTATGTCGCCCCTCATCGGCGGGTTTGTCTTGGCCACGGTGATGTCGATGGCCGTCACTTCCGGCATGGCCTCAAAAATGCTTTTGCCAATCCTGCCCGCCACGTTTTCGAGCAGGCAGGATGGCTTTTGCATCTCCTTATTTATGATTTCAAACACATCTGCGTAGTTGAGCGTATCGGCCACGTCGTCGCTTTCCACGGCCTTTAGCAGCGGGTATTTTGCTTTGAGGTTCACTATGAACTCACCGCCGGTGGCTCTCTCTTGCGGCATCACGCCGTGGCGGGCGTGGAAACGCACGTTGTTGAGGATGACGTAACCTGATTTTAATTCATAACTCATAATTCTCAATTCACAATTTTCTTATTCATAATCCATAATTCACAGTTCTTTAATATGGATGTCCGCAATTATCCTAATTATTCAAATGCGCATGAACAAGCTATGCATTTGTCTTTAACTTCTTAGCCCGCGCAGTGGCGTTAACTACTTTAACTCCTAATGAATGGGAGTTTTGCGGACATTCATATTTTTAATTCACAATTCATAATGGGGTTGCATTATGACGTTTCAAATACATAATACCGTTACCTGATAACCAAGGCTTCTTCTCTCTTTACGTTTCATGTTGCCACAGCTACGGGTATGCCCCGATTATGAATTGTGAATCATGAATTAAAAAATTATGAATTGATTTTTATCCGCACCTTGAAGCACCACAGTTCTTGCAGATGAGGCAGCCCTCCTGGTAGACGAGCGTTTCCTGGCCGCAGGCCGGGCATTTCTGTCCCTTGGCCTCGGTGCCGTCTGTGATGTATTTCTTGAGCGCGCGCTCCACGCCGTTCTTCCAGGTGTTGATGCTCTCGTTCTTGAGCTGCAGCGAGCTTACGAGCTTGATGACGTGCTCTATCGGCATACGGTAGCGCAACACGCCGGAAATCAGCTTGGCGTAGTTCCAGTATTCGGGGTTGAACTTCTCGCTCAGGCCCTCCACTGTGGTCTTGTATCCGCGCTTGTTCTCAAACTGGAAGTCGTAGCGTTTCGTCCCGTCTTCGTTAGTCTGCTTGATTATCTTGCCTTTGGTTACGGTCTTCGGCAGCACTATTCCTTCGTCGTCGTCCTGTAAACCAGTGAAGATTTCGTATGGATAACCGTCGAGCAGGCCTACGAACGCAACCCATTTCTCTTTGTTGTTCTGGAAGCGCACCACGTCACACTCAAGCTCCTTGGGCCTCACCTCGGTAACTTCGGGGTGGCGGCACGGCGGCAGCTGCTGTTGTGTCGTTATTTCTTCGCCGCCCTTTTCTTTCTTTTTCTCCACGGAGAGCATCACGCCTGAGCGTGAGCCGTCGCGGTAGACGGTGCATCCCTTGCAGCCGGACTTCCACGCCTCTACGTACAGGCGGTTGACAAGGGCTTCGTCAACGTTGTTGGGCAGGTTTATTGTTACGCTTATGCTGTGATCCACCCACTTTTGGATGGCGCCCTGCATACGCACCTTCATCAGCCAGTCCACGTCATTGGCCGTGGCTTTATAATAAGGTGACTTTGCTATCAGCTGGTCTATCTCTTCCTGTGTGTAACGCCTTTCGGTGTCGTATCCGTTCACCTTCATCCACTCGATGAACTTGCGGTGGTAGACAATATATTCCTCGAACGAGTCGCCTACTTCGTCAACGAAATCAACGTGCACGTCAGAGTCGTTGGGGTTTACCTTGCGGCGGCGTTTGTACACCGGCATGAACACCGGCTCTATGCCGCTCGTTGTCTGCGTCATGAGGCTCGTCGTGCCTGTGGGTGCTATGGTTAGGCAGGCTATGTTGCGGCGGCCATATTTCGCCATGTCCTCATAGAGTGACGGGTCGGCTTCCTTTATGCGGTTGACGAAGGGGTTGTTCTCTTCGCGCTTGGTGTCGTAGACAGCGAATGCGCCGCGCTCCTTGGCCATCGTCACCGACGAGCGGTAGGCTGCCAAGGCCAGCGTCTTGTGCACTTCTACTGAGAAGTCTGTGGCCTCTTGCGTGCCGTAGCGCAGCCCCATTGCGGCTATCATGTCGCCCTCGGCCGTGATGCCGACGCCCGTACGGCGTCCCATGCCGCTCTTGTTCTTTATCTTTTCCCACAGATGATATTCGGTGAATTTCACCTCGTCGCTTTGAGGGTCGGCTTTGATTTTCTCCATTATGAGGTCGATTTTCTCAAGCTCCATGTCCACGATGTCGTCCATGATGCGCTGGGCGATGCCAACGTGACGGCGGAACAGTTCGTAGTCGAAGTAAGCCTTGTCCGTGAACGGGTTTACCACGTAGGAGTAAAGGTTGATCGACAGCAGGCGGCACGAGTCGTAAGGGCAGAGCGGTATTTCACCGCACGGGTTTGTCGATACCGTGCGGAAGCCCAAGTCGGCGTAGCAGTCGGGTACGCTTTCGCGCAGGATAGTGTCCCAGAACAGCACGCCAGGCTCGGCACTCTTCCATGCGTTGTGCACTATCTTTTCCCAAAGTTTCCTTGCGCTGATGTCCTTCTTGACCAGCGGTTGGGCTCCGCTGACGGGGAACTGCTGCGTATATTCCTTGTCGTCGATGGCCGCGCGCATGAAGTCATCGTCTATCTTTACCGACACGTTGGCGCCGGTGATTTTGCCCTCGGTCATCTTTGCGTCGATGAACGCCTCGCTGTCGGGGTGCTTGATGCTGACGGAGAGCATCAGCGCGCCTCGTCTTCCGTCTTGCGCCACTTCGCGTGTGGAGTTGCTGTAACGTTCCATGAAGGGCACAAGCCCGGTGGAAGTCAGCGCCGAGTTGTTCACGGGCGAGCCCTTCGGACGCAGGTGTGAGAGGTCGTGCCCCACACCTCCGCGGCGTTTCATCAGCTGCACTTGCTCCTCGTCAATGCGCATGATGGCCCCGTAAGAGTCGGCGTCGCCGTCGAGACCTATCACGAAGCAGTTAGACAGCGACGCAACCTGGTGGTTGTTGCCTATGCCCGTCATGGGGCTGCCTGCCGGTATGATGTACTTGAAGTGGTCGAGCAGCTCGAACACTTCCTCCGCGCTCAGCGGGTTGGCATATTTCTGTTCTATCCTTGCCACTTCGTTGGCTATGCGCCAGTGCATATCCGCCGGGCTTTTCTCAAATATGTTGCCGAAGCTGTCTTTCAGCGCATACTTGTTAACCCACACGCGGGCGGCCAGTTCGTCGCCGCCGAAATAGGCCAACGAAGCCTGGTATGCCTCGTCGAAAGAGTAAGTTTTATTATTTTCCATTTATGGCTTTAGTAAATTGTCCGGTGCAAAGCTACAAACAAATTTTGAGAAAAAAAAGAACTTTTTGGATTATTTTCCGTCAAATGTTTTTCAAAAAGTTTTCCAAAAAGTTTCACTTTCAGACCGGTTTTTGTGCAATAGGTTGACAATTAGGATAGTTGCGCCGTGTCGTGAAATGTTATGTTTACCGCATCCGCTTTTCAGTCTGTCCTAATGCGTGTTACGCCTTGCCGCGCGTTGCCGTGCGACGTTCTGTGAGGCAGCCGGCCACGGTCTCCCGTACGTTGTTTTGCGGCCTTTGTAAGTATCTGGTAGTCAGGCGTTTGCAAAAGGGTGTCTTTCGCTTTGTAAAAGGTGCCCTTTTGTCCTGCAAAAGGATACCTTTTGCTTTGTAAAAAGCATCCTTTTGCGGCCATTGGCAGTTTTATGCGTATGGGAATATGCGTCAACTTCCGTTTCAGGGGAGAGCGAACTATGCTTAACCGCGGGTGGAGTGGGCATGGCGAACGGGACCTGCGGTTAACCGACAACATTTAGCGGGTGCCGAAAAGGAACAACGTCAGTCGTCCGTCTGCACTCTTAAAGGAGAAACTCCTGTTTCATGGTTTAGTTCAGGTTATGCCACGCCCGCTTGCTTATACACTTATTGTCAGGCGTCGTTCTACGTCCCGGACGCCGTGTGTGGGGAAACGTTGGTGCCCAACCGGTAAGATGCTTGATTGTTGCGTCTTTAATTAAGCGCCGTCGGACAGACATCTTTGACGCACTGTCGAGCCGAATGATTATATAACCAAACTGCGGGTATGCTCTTTTTTATCCCCGGCGGTCTTTTGTTTTACAGGATTTTTACTAACTTTGCGTTTGGTTTAAAAAATATAAATGTAATGAAAACGATAAATACAAGGCGGAGTATCCGCAAATACCAAGAAAAGGACGTGCCCGCCGAACTGCTCGACCGTCTCCTCGCCGAGGCCGCACGCACCCAGACAATGGGCAATATGCAGCTTTACAGCGTTGTGGTGACGCGCTCGGCTGAGATGAAGGCAAGGCTCGCGCCCGCACACTTCAACCAGCCGATGGTGACAGAGGCCCCGGTGGTGTTGACGTTCTGCGCCGACTTCAACCGTGCAAGCGAGTGGTGCCGCCAGCGCAAGGCCGTGCCGGGGTATGACAATTTCCTCTCTTTCATCAACGCCGCCACGGATGCTCTGCTCTACACGCAGACGTTTTGCAACTTGGCCGAAGAGGAAGGCCTCGGCCTTTGCTTCCTCGGCACCACAGTCTATATGCCGCAGATGATAATAGATGCCCTCCGTCTGCCTCGGCTCGTTATGCCCGTGGCTACGATTACGCTCGGATGGCCGGCCGAGCAGCCGCCGCTCAGCGACCGTTTACCCCTCGCCTCGATAGTACACAGCGAGACTTACCACGACTATTCGCCGGCCGACATTGACCGTTGCTACGCCGAAAAGGAGGCTCTTGACGAGAACAGGGAGTTTGTCCGCATTAACAATAAGGAGACTTTGGCGCAGGTTTATGCCGACATCCGATATACCAAGAAGGACAACGAGGCCATGTCTGCCGGCATGATGGAGGCCTTGCGGCGACAAGGGTTTATTTCTTTTTAAGCAGACAAGACACAAGCAGGCGGGCAAACAATGATTTTTGTTTTGTTGTATGTTAACCGACTAAGAAACTGTTTTGATTTTTTTAATGAATTGAGATGTATTTTCGAGGCGTTCTTGATTGCTGTTTGAGTAAGTTTAGCTGGTTAAACGTCGAAAACAGCAATCAAGAACGGCCGAAAAGACGCTCAAGGCATTAACAAAGAAGATATGGTTTACGCATAAAAACAAGTTCTGTAAAAAATCAGAACAGTTCCTAAGCATTTCTCTTTGTTTGTGCGTCTGCTTGTGTCTTGTCTACTGTCCGCTTAAAACCTGCACATTGAAGTATTAATGTGCAGGTTTTAAGCGGACAAATGAAAAATAATGTAAAATTAGATGTTTTTCTTGCTGAAATATTTGGAAGTGAAAGAAAATATCACTAACTTTATGGCAAGAAATAAGAAAACAAGCATACAGCTTAGTTGTCAATAGTTCTCATTAATATTGGAACAAAGCCGGAACTTTGGAAGTAAGACAACTGATGAATGTGTGATGTACTTTCGAGTAACGGGGAGTAGGCGAAGATGGTAAATGTTTGATGTCATTGAAGATGTTTTTTGACTAAGATGAAAGGGGTAAGGACGAAAAACAAGTTGTTGATATGGATGTTTAATATGAAGTAATGCCACTCCTTGCTACTGAACTAAAAATGGAAGGGGATGTGCCTGATGCTCTCGGCACATCCCCTTTTCCTTGTGCACGGCGGTTTGCAACGGTCACGGCAGTGGCGCAGTGGCGCGTCCGCCCGTGATTGTTTAACGTAAATGTGTTCAATGTCATGGTAGGTAAATATCAGATGAGGATAAGGCGGGGCTTGGTGATGCCCTTGCAGCAGTTTATGCGTATGGAAAAGTCGGCCGGCATAGTGCTCGGCCTTAGTGTCGTGGTGGCCGTCCTGTTGGCCAATTCGCCTTGGAGCGGGGAATATTTCCATCTGTTCGAGCACAAGGTGGGCTTTGTCTTCAACGGCGAGCATTATCTCTATTACTCGCTCCACCACTGGATCAACGACGGCCTGATGTCGATGTTCTTCTTCGTCGTGGGGCTTGAATTGAAACGTGAGTTCATCGGTGGCGAACTGGCCGACCCGCGCAACACCATCCTGCCTATTGGGGCGGCCGTGGCGGGGATGCTTGTGCCCGCTCTGATTTACACCTTATTTAATATAAGTACGCCGGCGGCCGGCGGCTGGGGCATACCAATGGCAACCGACATTGCGTTCTCCTTGGCTATAATCTACGTCCTTGGCGACCGTGTGCCTATGCCCGCCAAGGTGTTCTTGACGACGCTCGCCATCGTTGACGACCTTGGGGCGGTGGTGGTCATAGCCCTGTTTTACACGTCACAAATCTCCGTAGTCAACATCTCCGTTGGCGTGGCGTTCCTCCTTGCGATGTACGCCGCTAACAAGATGGGAGTCAAGAACGTCGTGTTCTACGGTCTGCTGGGTATCGGCGGCGTGTGGGTCGCCTTCCTGATGTCGGGTATCCACGCCACCATAGCAGCCGTCTTAGCAGCCTTCGTGATACCTGCCGACGCCCGTCTGCCCGAACCTTTGTATGTCAAGAAGGCTGCCGACAACCTGCGGCGGTTCGCCGGCATAAAGCCTAACAACGTCTCTACGCTTGAGCACGAGCAGGTAGAAGTCATCGCCGACATGATGGCCGACACACGTGACGCCATCCCGCCGTCGCAGCGTTTGGAGCACGCCATGCACCCTTTTGTGTCGTTCGTGGTGATGCCCGTTTTCGCCTTGGCCAACGCCGGGGTGTCCTTTGCCGGCCTTGACGTACGGGGAATCTTCTCCACCAACGTCGCTGTGGGTGTTGCCCTCGGTCTGCTGCTCGGAAAACCGCTCGGCATCATGCTCTCCACATTTCTGCTTGTGCGTCTCGGCGTGGCTAAGAAGTCGTCGGCGTTGACGCTGCGCCGCGTTGTCGGCCTTGGCTTCCTTGCTTCTATAGGGTTCACCATGTCGATGTTTATATCCACTCTCGCCTTTGCCGATGCCACCATGTTGATGCAAGCCAAGCTCGGCATCTTCGCTGCGTCGATTGCCGGCGGGGTGGTGGGGTATAAGCTCTTGAAGGTCTGACACAGCTTAAACGTGCGGTTGCCTGTTAATGTTAAATCTTGTGCGAGGTAAAATAAATACCGTGTTTTACCGTTTTTTTATGCAGTGTAGAAAAAGTTTATATGGAAATAAGGCATTTTTTCGAGAAAAGGGAGCTGCGGCTGCGTAAGAAACGCATCGTGATGATGCTTTGTTGCATAGCGGTTTTGGTGGCTGTGTATGTTATTATCACATGGCCGGAAAAGAAAGCTCCGGATGTTCCCGTGGTGTCGGTTGAGCCGGTAGGTGTCGAAGATGTTGAAATTTACGGCGACTACGTGGGACGTGTCCGCGCCCAGCAGTTTGTGGAAGTCCGCGCCCGCGTCGAGGGCTTCCTTGAGCGTATGTCATTTGAAGAGGGTACATATGTTGAGAAAAACCAAGTGTTGTTCGTCATAGACCAGCGTCAGTACAGGGCTAAGGTGGACAAGGCGCGCGCCCAACTGCGCAAAGACTCGGCCTTGGTGCTCAAGACCAAGCGCGACCTTGACCGTATACGCCCCCTCTTTGAGCAGAACGCCGCCAGCCGTCTTGACCTCGACAATGCCACGGCCGCTTATGAGACTGCCGTCGCCAGCATGGGTATGAGCCGTGCAGACCTCGACCAGGCGGAGCAGGAATTGAGCTATACTTACGTGCGTTCGCCCATCTCAGGATATATCAGTGAACGCCTTGTGGACCTTGGAACGCTGGTGGGCACGGGTGGTAAGTCGCTTTTGGCTACGGTAGTGAAGAGCGACACCGTGCTTGTAGACTTCAGTATGACCGCGCTCGATTATTTAAGGAGCAAGGAACGCAACATCATCCTTGGACGTCAAGACTCTTCACGCTCATGGCAGCCGTTTGTAACGATAACTTTGGCGGACAACAGCGTTTACCCGTATAAGGGATTGGTTGACTTCGCCGAGCCGCAGGTCAGCCCCAAGACGGGTACATTCTCCGTGCGTGCCGAAATGCCCAATCCAGACCATGTGCTGCTGCCTGGCCAGTTCACCAAGGTTCATGCACTGCTCGACGTCCGTGAGAACGCCACCGTTGTGCCGCAAAAGGCTCTTATAATAGAAAAAGGTGGAGCCTACATCTACGTCATGCGCCGTGACTCTACGGCCGAGCGCCGCTTCATAGAACTTGGCCCGGAGTTTGGCAACAAGGTCGTTGTGGAGCGAGGCCTCGCCCCCGGCGAGACGATAATCAGCGAAGGTTATCATAAATTGACGCCCGGAATGAAGGTGCGCGTGGCCCCGAAACGGAAAAACAAACTACGTGCTAAAGCCCGCTGAACCAAAGCATATAGCCAATGAAAGTTAATTTCTTCATAGACCGCCCGGTATTTTCGATTGTAATATCAGTCCTGATAGTCATCGTCGGACTTATCGGACTGACGATGCTTCCTATCGATCAATACCCGCAGATAACACCGCCGGTGGTGAAAATCAGCGCGTCGTATCCCGGTGCAAGCGCCCTTACGGTGTCCCAAGCGGTGGCGACGCCTATCGAACA
>CALUGX010000043.1 GCA_944320285.1 uncultured Prevotella sp. | reverse complement strand
AGGCGGCAATAGCTCAGTTGGTAGAGCGCAACCTTGCCAAGGTTGAGGTCGCGGGTCCGAGTCCCGTTTGCCGCTCAAGCAACGCCGCAATGGTGGAATTGGTAGACACGAGGGACTTAAAATCCCTTGGCCAGAAATGGCTGTGCGGGTTCGAGTCCCGCTCGCGGCACCACACATTTTAAACCTTTCAACATGAAAAAAAATCTTATCCTTTTCATCTCGGCAGCATCAGTACTTGCACTGACGTCATGTTCGTCCAAATTGGGTGAACTGTCTGCCGACAACTTCAATGTCGTTCCCAATCCATTGGAGTCAAAGGGAGGCCAGGTGGCTGTGACCATCAACGGTACTTTCCCCGAAAAATACCTGAAAAAGAAAGCTGTCGTTACCGTTGTTCCCGAACTGCGCTACGGCAACGAACAAGCAGCACAAGGACAAGCTGCTACATTCCAAGGCGAAAAGGTGGAAGGCAACGACCAGACCATCTCTTATAAGATGGGTGGCAACTACACTATGAAATCAACCTTCAAGTACGTTCCCGAAATGCACAAGAGCGACCTCTACATGACTTTTGACGCTTATTATGGCAAGAAAAAGAAAAAGATAGAGGTGCCCGCAGTAAAAGTGGCTGAAGGCGTAATCGCTACATCTGAACTTTACAAGAACACTCTCGCCGGCAGCGGTGCCTGCATAGCTCCCGACACATTCCAGCGCGTCCGCGCACAGAGGCAGGAAGCACAGATCAAGTTCCTCATCAACCAAGCCAACCTGCGCAAGAGCGAACTGAAGAACAACTCTGTACAAGAATTTGTAAAACTCCTCAAGGACATCAACAACGATAAGGAAAAGCTCAACCTGAAGAACGTTGAGGTTCTCGCTTACGCTTCTCCCGACGGTGGCGTTGAACTGAACGACAAGCTGGCAAGCAAGCGCCAGAACGTATCAGTAGACTATGCTGAGGGGCAGCTCAAGAATGCCGAACTCAACGGCCAGGTTACCGGCAAGTACACTGCACAGGACTGGGACGGCTTCCAGAAACTCGTTGCCGCATCTAACATCCAGGACAAGGACGTTATCCTTCGTGTCCTCTCAATGTACCAAGACCCAGAGGAGCGCGAACAGCAGATCCGCAATATGTCTGCCGGCTTCCGTGAACTTGCCGACGGTATCCTTCCTGAACTCCGCCGTTCACGCCTCATCATCAACTATGAGACAATCGGGCGCAGCGACGACCAGATAAAGGAACAGTACAAGGCTGACGCTAAACAGCTGAGCGTTGACGAACTTCTTTATGCCGCTACTCTCGAGAACGACATTAACACACAGGAGGCCATCTACAAGAAGACCGCTGAAATCTATCCTAACGACTACCGCGCTTACAACAACATCGCTGCCATCGAGTTTGCAAAGGGCAACGACGCTGAAGCTAAGAACTACCTGGCTAAGGCTCAGGCCATCAATAGCAATGCAAGCGAAGTAAACGCAAACCTCGGACTTATCGCTTTGAAGAGCGGCAACATAAGCGAAGCAGAGAACTATATCGCAAAGGGCAACACCGCAGGCGACTACAACAAGGTGCTCGGCTCACTCAACCTTGCAAAGGGTGACTATGCTACAGCTGAACAGAACCTCAACGGAATCAACTGCAACACAACAGCTTTGGCACAGATCCTCAACAAGAACTACGCCGGAGCAGCTAACACCTTGAACAGCATTGAGAACAAAGACGCCATGACAGACTATCTGCAGGCCATCCTCAACGCACGCCAGGGCAACAACGACGCAGCTTCTTCTTATCTGAAGAGCGCTTTGCAGAAAGATCCCTCACTCTCTACTTACGCAAACAACGACTTAGAGCTGTCAAAAGTCAGCAAATAAACAAGGCTGACGCATGAAGCGGCTCACTTATATCTTGACACTCACCTTGGTTTTGGTTGCCTGCGGCTCACGCAGCGGTTACTTCAGCTTTGAAGGCCGGCTACTCAACCTTAACCAAGGTGAGTTTTATGTTTACAGCCCCGACGGACTTTTTGAAGGGTTTGACACGATAAAAGTTGAAGGCGGACGTTTTACTTTTGAAACTCCATGTGATGAAAGCGGAACAATAATGATTGTGTTTCCAAACTTCTCGGAACAGCCAATATTCGCCGAACCGGGCAAGTCTGTAACGATAAAAGGAGACGCATCACACCTCAAGGAAATAGAAGTTGAGGGAACCGATGACAACAAGATGATGAACGGCTTTCGACAACAAATATCAAAAGCGTCACCGCCGGAAGTATTGAAATACGCCGAACTTTTCATAAAGAACAATCCCGCATCACCTGTAAGCATTTATATTCTCAGAAAATACTTCGTCGCACCGGACGGCAACAACGAAACAGACATAAGGAAGACCGAGGATTTAGTGAACATCGTCTACAAAGAGCAGCCGAAGAACGGCCAGGTAGCACGTATGGCACGGTATGTCAACGCTATGAAAAACGGCGCACCGGGAGCCAAATTACCAGCTTTTACGGCAAAAGACATTAACGGAAAGGACGTCAGCGATGCCCAATTAAGAGGCAAAGTAGCGGTAGTATTGGCATGGGCCAACTGGGATTACGAAAGCCGCAACCTCCGCGACAAGCTCAGCAGACTGCAAAACGAATATGGGGACAGGCTCGCCGTAATGAGCATAAGCCTTGACGCAAGCATCCAAACGTGCAAAAACTCATTGCGCAATGACTCAACAAAGACGATAAACGTGTGCGACCAGATGATGTTTGAAAGTCCATTACTCAAGCAGTTCGCGCTTGACAAAGTGCCAAGCAACGTGCTCTACAACGCGCAGGGACACATTATGGAGCGCAACATGAAGCCCAACGACATAGAAACACGAATAAAGACACTACTTAACTGACGCAGCCATGCTGGTGAAGACTTTTTGTGCGGCAGTCAACGGATTAGACGTTACCACGGTAACAGTGGAAGTCAGCGTTACGAAAGGTGTGAAATATCACTTGACAGGACTTGCCGACACTGCGGTAAAAGAAAGTTTAGACCGAATAAGATCAGCGTTGAACAACAACGGAATAAAGTTACCGATAACCGACACCACCATCAACATGGCACCGGCAGACCTGCCCAAAGAAGGCAGCGGCTATGACTTGCCAATAGCCATCGGCCTCCTTGCCGCATCCGGCAAGGTGAAAACAGACCACCTTTCAAAATATATGCTCATCGGCGAGCTAAGCCTTGACGGAAAGATACAGCCCGTCAGAGGAGCTTTACCCATAGCAATCAAGGCGCGCAAGGAGGAATTCAAAGGCCTGATTGTGCCTCAACAAAACATCCGCGAGGCTGCCGTAGTAAACAAACTCAGCGTCTACGGCATGGAGAACATTGTCGACGTGGTACGTTTTCTGAACGACAATGGAGACTTCCAACCGACTTTAATTGACACACGACGCGAGTTTTATGAACGACAAAGCAGCTTCGACTTAGACTTTGCCGACGTCCGCGGACAAGAGAATGTAAAGCGGGCAATGGAAGTGGCAGCTGCCGGAGGGCACAACATGATAATGATAGGGCCGCCGGGCAGCGGCAAATCGATGATGGCAAAACGCCTCCCGTCGATATTGCCCCCGCTCTCGCTGGCTGAAAGCCTCGAAACAACGCAAATCCACTCCGTAGCCGGCAAGCTCGGCGAGGGGATGTCGTTAATATCCCAAAGACCGTTCCGTGCACCGCATCACACAATCTCACAAGCAGCCCTCGTAGGAGGCGGAATAAATCCACGGCCGGGGGAAATATCATTGGCACACAACGGAGTGCTCTTCGCCGACGAGCTGCCGGAATTCAACAAATCAACACTTGAAGTGCTGCGCCAGCCGCTTGAGGACCGTAAAATCACCATCTCACGGGCGAAATACACCGTTGAATACCCCTGTTCGTTCATGTTCGTGGCATCAATGAACCCCTGCCCATGCGGATATTACAACGACCCGACTCACAAATGCGTCTGCACGCCAGGCCAGATACAACGCTACCTAAACAAAATCAGCGGCCCCCTACTCGACCGCATCGACATACAAATAGAAATAACTCCCGTGCCCTTCAAAGAAATCTCAAAAGCAACGCAGGGTGAAAGCAGCACCGAAATACGCCAACGGGTAATCAAGGCGCGGCAGATACAGGAGGAACGATTCCGCGAACACCGCGGAATACACTGCAACGCAGCAATGTCGGAGCGCATGATACACCAATACGCCGAGCCTGACGCAGCCGGAACAGAGATGTTGCGCACGGCGATGGAAAGACTAAACCTGTCCGCACGCGCCTACAACCGAATATTGAAAGTGGCGCGGACGATAGCCGACCTCGACGCTTCGCCAAACATACTGCCGCAACATCTGGCCGAAGCCATCAGTTACAGAAACTTAGACCGAGGAGACTGGGCGGAAAGATGACTTTATTCTAACTCCTTTAACTACCGTAATTTTATAATAACCTCTTTGCAAAATACCTTACGGGATACCACACCGACGCGAAGCCAACGGCTACCACCGTAAGGAGCACTGTCACGATGTCTTCAGGATGAACGCTTACGGGATAAGCATCAACAACGAACGAGCCGCTGCTCTCACCGAGGGCCACGAGACCGTACTCCTGTTGCAGCCAACACAGCAACAGGCCAAGCACTATGCCGGCAACGGCGCCTATGGCCGAAATCATACGCCCCTCAAACAGGAATATCCTTATTATCTGCTTATCAGTTGCGCCCATGTTGCGCAGCGTCACCACGTCGTCCTTCTTGTCGATTATCAGCATCGAGAGCGACCCTATGATGTTAAAGCACGCCACGGCGAGGATGAACGTCAGGAAGATGTAAGCGATGAACTTCTCTATCTTCATTATCTTGAACGTGTCAGCCTGCTGCTCCAGACGGTCGAGCACATGATACTTATCCCCCGCAATCTGCCTCATCTCCGCCTTCACTGCGTCAAGATCAGACCCTGGCTTGAGCCTTATCTCAAGCTGCGACAACATCCCCTGACTGTCAAACAGACTGCGGGCGAAGCCTATCGACGTAAGGATGTACTCACGGTCGTAGCGCCCGTTTCTCACGGAAAACACTACACCCGGAGAGATCAGCGAGTCTACCACGAAACCTTCCGTGGGGTTCATCATGTCGAGCTGCCCCTCGCGGCGCGGCGCATAAATGTACAGGTTACCCGGCCAGTCGGCCGACATACCGAGCTGGTCGGCCAGCCGGATGCCCACCGTGCCGTATTGCAGGTTGGCGGCGTGCAGCGAGAAACTGCCTTCGCCGTAAAGAATGTCGTTGATATGCGTCAGCTGGTCGAAGTTGTCGTCAACACCCTTCACCACGACCATCGCCTGGTTGCCGCCATACACGGCAAGAGCCTGGTCTTCCACGCTCTCCGTGGCCACGTCAACCTCCGGCAGGGCGCGTATCTTCGCCAGCACGGGGTCGTCAGCCGGGGCTGTCTTTCCCTGTGCCGGCACCACCTCAATCTGCGGGTCGAACGCCGTGAGAAACGACGCCACGAGGTCGTGGAAACCGTTAAACACGCTCAACGTCACCACAAGTGCCATCGTAGCCACGGCCACGCCTACGGCACTGATGCCGCTGATCAGGTTGATTACGTGCGTGCTCTTCTTCGAGAAAAGATACCGGCGGGCTATGTAGAAGGGGAAATTCATTTCTTCAGCAGCTCGTCAATGTGGGCGATGTAATCAAGCGAGTCGTCTACGAAGAAGCGCAATTCGGGTATTATACGCAGCTGGTTGCGCACGCGCGTACCCAGTTCATAGCGTATTGTCTGTGCATTTGCCGTGATATTCTTTATCAGTTCGTCGGCGCGCTCTGACGGGAATATGCTCACGTAAGCCGTGCAGATGCTCAGGTCTGGGCTTATGCGGCAGCGTGTAACGCTTACCATGACGCCGTGCATCGAGCGCGTCTGCGACTGGAATATGAGGCTCAATTCTTTTTGCAGGAGCCTCGCTATGCGGTTTTGCCTTGTTTCTTGCATATATTTTTTCCTGTTTTGAGTTTTATGGTTACTGTGGTCTACGGTTATATTACTTTTATGTTTTATCTTTTACATTTTTACCGTCCTATCATTTTATCCACCTTTACCAGTGCAAACTTACACATTTTTTCTGACATTGCCACCTGTAACCGTTGTTTTTTGACTTTATGGTTGTTCTCTCAACAATTCATGCTTCATCAATGATCCTGTGACACTGTTCCGAAAGAGCATAAATCGCATTGCAAAAGGGGGCACTAACGACACGCTAAAAGGGCACTAACGACACGCTAAAAGGGCACTAACGACACGCTAAAAGAGGGTGTGTCAAAACTGGAATGACTACTCTCAAAAGTTACATATTATAACCATAATACTTTAAATGGCCGCATCATTACTCAATACAGAGTTTGATACGGCTTTTTTTTAGTCTTTTAGGATGATCAAATTTCAAATTATAAGTTCATTTTTTCAAAAAATGAATTTTGACACACCCTCTTTCAGAATATCGCTGATTATCAATAGGTTGTGAGGCTAAGATATTTCGCCGAAGTAAGGGAGGTTTTTGCGCAGGGCCTTGAGCCTCTGCCATAGAATTGAATATTCGCTTTTGGAGCACGCGGGGTCGTCATCAACTATTTTCGAGGCCTCGTCACGTGCCAATTGTATCAGTTGGCCGTCTTTCGCAACGTTGGCTATCTTCAGGTCGAAGGCCATACCGCTCTGTTGCGTTCCTTCCAAATCTCCGGGACCGCGCAACTTCAAGTCGGCCTCGGCTATCTTGAAGCCGTCGTTCGTGTCGCACATGATGTCTATCCGCTTGCGGGTATCTTCAGTAAGTTTACGCTTGCTTACGAGTATGCAGAAAGCCTGATCCGAGCCGCGCCCCACACGCCCCCGCAGCTGGTGGAGCTGTGAAAGGCCGAAGCGTTCGGCGTTGAGTATCACCATTATCGAGGCGTTGGGCACGTTGACTCCAACCTCTATCACCGTCGTGGCCACGAGTATCTGCGTCTCGCCGCTGACAAAACGGCGCATCTCCTCGTCCTTCTCGGCCGGTTTCATGCGCCCGTGCACCTTGCCGAGCGTAAACTCCGGAAACACGTCGCACAGCGAGGCATAACCAGCTTCGAGGTTTTGCAAGTCGATTTTTTCACTCTCCTTTATCAAGGGGAACACGATATAGGCCTGCCGCCCGGCGTTCACCTGCCGCCGTATGCCGTCGTAGAGGCTGGTGGTCTGGTCCTCATATTTATGCAGCGTGACTATGGGTTTACGTCCAGGCGGCAACTCGTCTATCACGCTTACGTCAAGGTCGCCGTAGATTGTCATGGCCAGTGTGCGCGGTATCGGCGTGGCCGTCATCACCAAAACGTGCGGCGGCTTGTAGCTCTTGCCCCAGAGTTTAGCCCTCTGCACCACGCCGAAGCGGTGCTGTTCGTCAATGACTACGAAGCCGAGGCGCGCAAACTGTACGCTGTCTTCAATCACGGCGTGTGTACCCACGAGTATGTCAATGGAGCCGTCGGCCAGCCCTTCAAGCACTTCACGCCGCTTTTTGCCCTTCACCATTCCCGTAAGCAGCTCCACGTGGACATCCATGCCGCGCAGAAAACCGGTTATCGTGGCCAAGTGCTGCTCCGCAAGGATTTCCGTCGGAGCCATGATGCACGCCTGGAAACCGTTGTCCAAGGCTATCAGCATCGACATCAGGGCCACCAATGTCTTACCGCTGCCCACATCGCCCTGCAGCAGTCTGTTCATCTGCCGCCCGCTGCCCATGTCGCGCCGTATCTCCCTGACGACTCGCATCTGCGCCCCCGTGAGCGGGAAGGGCAGGTTGTTGAAGTAAAAATTGTTGAAAATGTCGCCTACATTCGTAAATACGTAGCCTTGGAATTTGCGTTTCCTGTCGCTCGCATAACGAAGAATGTTCAGTTGTACATAAAAAAGTTCCTCGAACTTCAGGCGGTACTCGGCCCGTGTTATATCGTCGTGCCGCTTCGGTGCGTGTATTTTTCTGAACGCCTCGTCCCTTGATATTAAGTTCAGCGGGGCCGTAATGAAGGGCGGCAGCGTCTCCGGCAGCGTCTCTTTCAGGCTTTCGAGCAGCGTCTTCATCATCTTTTCCACAGCCCGCGAGGTAATTCCCGCCTTCTTCATCCGCTCCGTCGTTACGTAATAAGGCTGCAACCCCATCTGCGAGAGTTGCAGTTCTGAAGCGGGATCAATGTCAGGATGGGCGAACTGGTAACGCCCGCCGTAGACCGTCGGACGGCCGAATATGATGTAATGCACACCGGTCTTCAGATGCTCAAGCATATATTTGGCTCCCGAAAACCAAACGATGTCGGCCACACCCGTACCGTCGGAGACGTGGGCCACAAGCCTTGTGCGGTGCCGCCCGGCGTCGAACGTCTCGAAACTCAGTATCTTTGCGCACACCTGCACAAACTGAGTGTCGGCCGAGAGTTCGTTAATGCGGTACACACGGCTGCGGTCAACGTATTTATAAGGATAGTATTCAAGCAAATCGCCGTAAGTCCTTATGTCTAATTCTTTCTCAAGCAGGGTCTTGCGTCGCGGCCCCACTCCGGGCAAAAACTGTATATCTTGATTAAGGACGTCGGGCATTGTAAGTGTTTGCGGTTGTTATTCTTCAGATAGTTTGGTTTGTGCAGGATGTATGTCAACACAGAACGCGGGCTATGCGCAGGTCTGACGGAGTGGTGATTTTTATGTTCTCGCGGTTGCCTTCTATCAGGGTTATGGCATGGCCGATGTTGTCAACCACCGACGCATCATCGGTAAAGCTGTCTTGGTAATCCTGTCTGTAGGCGCGCTTCAGCAGCTGTATGTCAAACGTCTGCGGCGTCTGCACCAGTCTGTAGTCGTCACGCGGCACTGTCTCGGAGCCCCCCTGCCCGTCAATGTGTATCAACGTCTCCACGATGGAGACCACGGGCACTACTGCCTTTGCCGTGCGCGCCGTCTCGAAACAGTTTCTTATGACTTCAACCGACGGGAAAGGGCGCACGCCGTCATGCACGCCCACTATGCCCTCGGCGTCGTCCGGTATGACGGCAAGACCGTTTTTCACCGAGTGGAAGCGCGTCTCGCCGCCGTCGGCCACGGCATACGCCGCCGTAAAGTGATAGTTCTTGCACAGTTCATGCCAGTATTCGTGCTGTTCCTTTGGCAATACGAGTATGATGTTCAGCGAGTTGTCATATTCCCTGAACCTCTTGATTGTGTGCATAAGCACCGGCAGTCCGTTGATGGGCAGGAACTGCTTGGGTATGTCCGTCCCCATCCTTAGCCCCTTGCCGCCGGCTACAATTATCGCGTAATCCATGTTTTTAATTTTTAGTAGGCAATTTATCAGAGACGAGCAGACAAAGATGTCAGTCTTGTCAACTTACCACCTGTCTGCCCGTTATTTGTCTGCTGAGCCTTCGTCTGCCGAAAACGTTATTTCAGCATCAAGTGTTTGTACATCATTCCGTCGGCTATGCTGTCTGCCGTCTGCCTGTCGGTGAGGGCTTCGAGCAGGGCGTAGGCGTAAGGCAGCGTGGCCGCCGGACCTTCACCTGTGGTTATGTTGCCGTCAACGGTGTACAGCTCATTGGTGTATTCGGCTCCATCCAAATATTTCTCAAAGCCCGGATAACACGTTGCGCGCTTGCCTTCAAGCATACCGAGGCCGCCAAGAACCATCGGAGCGGCACATATTGCACCAATCATCCCGCCCCTGACGTTGTGCTCTACGAGAGCTTTCCTTACACCCTCGTGTGCGTTCAGGTTCGTAGCTCCGGGCAGTCCTCCGGGCAGCATCAGCAGGTCTGCATCGGCGAAGTCGGCCTCCTCAATCAGCATATCGGCTTCTATCTTCACGCCGTGGGCACTCTCTACAAGCCTGTCGCCCGTCACGCTTACGGTCTTGAAGTCAACGCCGGCGCGGCGCATTATATCTAACGGGATGAGAGCCTCGATGTCCTCGAAGCCCGTAGCCAGAAATTCATAAACTTTAGCCATTTCAAAATAAGTTTTATGGGGTTAATAATGGTTGTTCAAGACATTTTAGATAGGCCTTTATCGTGGCGTCGAGCCCCATATAAAGGGCATCGCAGATGAGAGCGTGGCCTATGCTCACTTCGTCGAGCCAGGGTATGCACCGGTGGAAGTAGTACAGGTTCTCAAGGCTAAGGTCGTGCCCGGCGTTAAGTCCGAGGCCTGTCTCCCGCGCAGCCTCTGCCGCCGCAATGAACGGTTTAATGGCCTCTTCACGGTCTGCGGCATATCCCGAAGCATAAGGCTCGGTATATAGTTCAACCCTGTCGGTACCGCACTGTGCGGCAGCCTCGACCATTCCCGGTTCGGCATCGACAAAGATTGACGTCCTGATGCCTGCCTCCTTGAACCGCCCGATGACGTCAGTCAGGAAGCCCTTGTTGACCACCGCGTCCCATCCGTGGTTGCTCGTCAGCTGGTTGTCGGCGTCGGGCACGAGCGTCACCTGCGTCGGTTTCACCTCAAGCACGAGGTCAATGTATTTGTCTATCGGGTTTCCCTCGATGTTAAATTCCGTCTTCAGCCGCGGGCGTATCTCCCTCACGTCGCTGTATCTGATGTGCCTCTCGTCGGGACGGGGATGCACAGTTATGCCTTGCGCGCCAAACTTTTCACAATCGAGAGCCGCCTGCAACACGTCGGGATTGTTGCCGCCGCGGGCGTTGCGCAGCGTGGCCACCTTGTTGATGTTTACGCTTAATTTTGTCATTTTTCGCTATTTTATATATATATGAATGTAAGTTGTCAGGCAAAATGTGTAATTTTGCCGCTGATTATCCATCGGCAAAGTTACAAAATGTTTGGCATTTCCAAGCATCACATCGGTAAAAAGAAATTTAAAAGCCATAAATTATGACACCACGAAGATTGAAGTTCGCCCTGTTCGGCAACATATACCAAAGCAGCAAATCCGAGAATATATGCAAAATACTTGACGCGCTGGCCGCCCGCGGCGCCGAGGTGTGCGTGGAGAAGGAGTTTTACGACTTTCTCGTAAGCAGCGGTAAAATCGACGGAAGAGGCGTGAGCGTGTTTGAAGGCGGACATTTCACTGCCGACTTTGTAATTTCACTCGGCGGCGACGGCACCCTGCTGCGTGCCGCCGGGCACGTAGGCGACAAGGGCACGCCCATCCTCGGCGTCAACATGGGGCGCCTCGGCTTCCTTGCCGACATTGTGCCGTGCGAGATAGAGACGGCCATAGCGTCGCTCTACGACGGCACCTGCGCCATCGAGGAGCACACCGTGATAAGGGCCGAGGCCGACGGCCGGCCGCTCTGCTGCCACAGCCGCGCCCTCAACGACATTGCCGTGCTCAAGCGCGACACAGCCTCGATGATAACGATACACGCCAGCGTGAACGGCGAATACTTGGTGACTTACCAAGCCGACGGCCTCATCGTCTGCACACCTACCGGCTCCACGGCCTACTCGCTGTCAAACGGCGGCCCCATAATAGTGCCGCGCACGGGTACGCTCTGCCTCACACCCGTAGCACCGCACAGCCTTAACATACGTCCGATAGTGGTGCCCGACGACTCGGTCATAGAACTAACCGTAGAGAGCCGCAGCCATAATTTCCTCATAGCAGTTGACGGACAGTCGGCAAAATGCGCCGAAGGCACGAAGCTCACCATACTAAAAGCCGACCATACGGTGAAAATAGTGAAACGCAGCAGCCAGCGTTACTTCTCTACACTGCGCGAAAAAATGATGTGGGGAGCCGACACCAGAAGCAATTAAAAGCGGAGGACTAAACGCGAATAGTGACAAGCCATATACCACGTTTATTCCGTCTTAACCGTTTCTCGGCCGTTCCCCGGTTTGCCATAGTCCACCCCGGCCGTCACGGTTATCCCATAAATTCCGATAAAAACAATAAAACCAAAACAGCAATGAACATCAAACGCATCGTCATGTGTGCCTTGGCAGTGTTCGCCTTGGCCATAACCGCACAGGCGCAAGACGCCGACTCGCTTTACGCGAAAGACCTGTTACAGCCCGGCACCGAAGCCCCCGACTTCACCCTGCCTTCACCCGACGGCACTACTCACACGCTGTCGGCCATGCGAGGCAAATATGTGGTGCTCGACTTCTGGGCATCGTGGTGCCCAGACTGCCGCAAGGACATCCCCGAAATGAAACGCCTGCACGAACAATACGGGCGCAACATCCGCTTCGTAAGCGTCTCCTTCGACGACAAGCGCGAGGCATGGACATCCTGCATCGAGCAGAACAATCTGAGCTGGCTGCAAGTGAGCGAGCTGAAAAAATGGAAAGAGACCGACATCTCCCGCCTGTACCACATCAAGTGGATACCAGCCATGTACCTCATCGACCGCCAGGGCCGCATCATCCTCTCAACGGTGATGATAGAAAAACTCGCCGCCAAACTGCAAGAACTGCACGAACTCTGACGCTACGATTTAGCAATCAGACACATTAACAACATCACCCACATTACAAAAGGGGATTCATCCGCAGTTCAGGTGTATGCCTTTTAATTATAATCAAAATCGTATCATCGAGTTTTCTTCTTAAAAGAAAAAATATCAATACATTATCCATAAATAAACAAGTCGTTATATGAAATGCAATTTCATTAGCCTGATTTGAACAAATATCATGTGCGATGCATTGATTATCAAGCGGTTACGAATTGCATTATTTGTGTAAAAGACTGAATGTCAAGTATTTAGCACTATACACCTAAACTGCGGATGAACCCAAAAGGGCACCTTTCACAATGCGAAAGGTGCCCTTTTGCGTTGCAATAAGCCACGTTTTGCAATGCAAAACGTGGCTTATTGATAACACATTGAGTATCAGATGCTTACAAGCCGGGCACAAAGCAGATGCAATATGAGACGAATGACGTTGCGAATAGCCGTAAAGACATCCTGAAAGTCGCCACTTCGCTATACAAACAAGAAAATAAACACTATTTAAAGAAACGCGCGGAGTGTGTTAAAATGTAAATAAAGTTGTTAAGCACGATGACAACGTAGTGATTTTTTTATTACCTTTGCAACTGATTTTATAAGCGGGTGAGGGTTTCGCCTTTCATAAACCCTTCGCATAATGCCCACGGCATTAACCCGCGCTTTTATCTAAATCTACAAATAAAGGATATGCGTTTTATAAAAACAATAAAGACATTAACATTTACAGCATTGATGGCGATGACGTCGGCGACGGCGACAGCCCAGGACCTTTTGGCAAGGCAAGCACCGATAGACAAGAAAATGAAAGCAGTGGACACGCTCGCACTGCGCAACCTCATAGACAGGGAACAGGCCGGTTCGCCTGCGGCACAGCTATACAAAGACTGGAACAACCGCTACGCACACCGCGCAACTGAACTGCCCGACTCGTTCCTCATCAACCTTAAAGACTTTTGTATGCCCACCACGAACAAGGTGGTGACGTCTAACTTCGGCCGCCGCTGGGGCAGAATGCACAAGGGCATAGACGTGAAAGTATACATCGGCGACACCATACGTGCGGCTTTCAGCGGCAAAGTGAGGATTGTGAAATACGAGGCGAGGGGCTACGGCAACTACGTTGTGATACGCCACTATAACGGACTGGAGACCATCTACGGCCATATGTCAAAGCATTTGGTCAAAGAAAACCAGACAGTGAAAGCGGGAGACCCCATCGGTCTCGGCGGCAACACGGGCCGCAGCACCGGTTCGCACCTGCATTTCGAGACACGCCTCTGCGGTGTTGCGCTCAACCCGGCACTCATGTTCGACTTCAGGAACCAAGACGTCACAGGAGACACGTATATGTTCCGCCGCGACACCAACAGCCGCGAGTCTGCCCAGGCCAACAAGCTCAGGGGGAAAGACGGCAGCGAACTGGCTGACGCATCCGGCAGCAAGGGCAAGAGCAAGGACCGCAAGTCAGCGTCAAGCTCTGCCGGAGATGTACGCTACCACAAGGTACGCAAGGGCGAGACGCTCAGTTCTATCGCCAAGAAGCGTGGAACTACGGTGTCTAAGCTGTGCAAGCTCAATCACATAACTACGAAAATGCGCATACGTCCGGGCCAAATCTTAAGATATTCATAATTGTTAAAGTCAATAATTTGTCAAGGCGGCTGCCAGCGTGAGCTGACAGCCGCCTATTTTTTGTGCCCGTCGCAGTCGCGGATGCTCACCGGGAGC
This sequence comes from uncultured Prevotella sp., assembly GCA_944320285.1. GTDB lineage: Bacteria > Bacteroidota > Bacteroidia > Bacteroidales > Bacteroidaceae > Prevotella. Next base: position 3,248 of record CALUGX010000043.1, on the reverse strand, counting down.
ACACCGCACGCACTGCGAGGCGCAGCCCCGGCAAAAAGAAAGGCCGCAAGAGCATAAGCTCCTGCAGCCTTATGGTTAATCGCGCGGCCGTTTACAGCAGCCTGTCAACGGCCGCGGTAAACATCATCGCCCTTATGACCGTTGTGCCATTCTGCGCAAGGCGCACACAATTCGCCGCCCCTGTGACAGTCTGCCGACGTGCAACGGTCGTGCCGGCACGCTCCGCATTCCTGCCCGTAGCCGCAGCAGTCATATCGTCTGCGGTCGTCACAATAACGCTCGCGACCGCAGCATCCGCCGTGGCGTCCGTGGTTGCGATACTCGCCGCAGTGACCGTAATGGCCGTTACGTTCATTACGATATTCCGTGTTACGCTGTGGCGGATTGTCGTTGCCCGTGCTTACAAACGCCATCGTTCCGACGCTCACTGCTCCGAGAAGAACTAAACTAATGACTATCTTCTTCATTTCACCTCCTGTCTTTTTGGTATTTTACAAATGTTTACGCCACAAAGATAACCGTTTGCGGCGCAAAACACAGCAATATTTTAGTTATTAAAACCTAAATCTGACAAAAAACTTGACAAAAACGCAAAATGCGCAACCGCCGAACACACTACTTGAACACCGCCCTGACTACAAACCAAACGTGCATGGCGAGCGTCATTGGCAGTCCGTAATGGCGGCGCATGATGTCGAAACGTTCAAGAAGAGAGGCACGGTGAAACTCGGTTGACTGCCCCTCGCGCTGATAGTCGGCCACGGTAGCGTGAACGTTGACAAGCTGAAGTCCCTCCTTTTCTGCCTCTTTCATCACCCTTATGCACCAGTCAACATCGGCCGAATGACGGTAGCGCAGATTGTAGGGCGTGCGGCGGGCGATGTCGGTACGTGCGTAAAAAGCCTGATGGCACACTAACATTCCGTGGCGGAACGAACGCCAGGTGAGCCGTTCGGGGGGCGTCAGGCGCCGGCGGCCGATGTAACGGCCGTCGTTATCTACCAAGTCTGTGTCTCCGTAGAGCACGGCGGGCAACGGCCCGGCCGCATTTTCGAGTTCGCCGAGACGTGCCTTGGCGCATATCGTGGCAAGTGTCGAGCCGTCGGGAAAGAAATCGCCGGCGTTCATGAAGCACACATAATCGCCCGTAGCGAGGCGCAGCCCCTTGTTCATGGCGTCATAAAGTCCCTTGTCAGGCTCCGATATTACGCGCACTTCATGGCCGTTGGCAGCACTGTCGGACTGTTTTTTATAGTCGAAAGCCATATTGACGGTGCCGTCGGTCGAGGCTCCGTCTATTATCAGATGCTCCACGCCGGGATACTCCTGGCGCATAACGCTCCCGGCCGTGCGCATGAACACGCACCCGGCATTGTACGTGATGGTGACTATCGTGAACTTAATCATAAGCTGTAATGCCTGTAAGCGAGGGCTTGATTGTACACTTCGATGTATTTAATGGCCACGCTCTGCTGCGAATATGACGCCGCGACCTTATGCACGGCAGCCCGGCACAGCCCGGCGTAGTCGGCCTCGTAAAGCACCCATCGCATTCCCTCGGCCAGGTCGGCGGCGTCTTTGTATGCCGCCACGTATCCGTTTTTGCGGTGGTCTATCATCTCCGGCACGCCGCCTGTGTTGAAACCTACGCACGGCACGCCGCACGCCAAAGCCTCCATGACGGTGTTCGGCAGGTTGTCTTCAAGCGAAGGCAGCACGAAGACGTCGGCTGCGTTGTAGACATCGATTATCTTCTCCGGGTCGCTGACGTAACCTATCGGATAGACGTCGAAGGGCAAACAGTCTGCGAACTCGTCCGAATGCCCGCCGAGGATGACCACGGCGGTGTCAGCCTTCGCCTCCGGGCGCGCCTCGGCCAGCCGTTTACAAGCCTCAAGCATATAGTCCATGCCCTTACGCTTGTCGGTGGTGCGCTGCGATACGAACAGCACCAACCGCTTGTCTAACGGCAGCGACAAGCGCGAACGGGCTTTTTTCTTGTCGGCGGGGCGGTATTCGCGGGTGTCGATTGGGTTGGGTATGCTCACCACCTGTTTGCCCGTGAGCAGACCGCTGCCCTTCACTTCGGCGGCGAGCCATCGGCTGCAAGTAACAAAGATGATGTTGCGCGAACGCCAGATGCGCTCCTTATGCTTCCATACACGGTGTGCGAGGTCGTGGCGCGAGCCTCCGCCGGGCAGGTAAGGGCAGCTGTGGCAGCCCTGCTCCCGGTAGGCTTTGCAGCCGTGGGGATAGTGGCAGATGGCCGTGGCGGGCCAGAAGTCGTGCATGGTCCACACCACGGGCTTGCCGCTGTCGAGTATTTTCTTGATACCGGAGAGTGAGAGCATTCCTTGGTTAATCCAGCTTAGGTGCACCACGTCGGCCTCAATGAACTCCCTTGTGCGTGTGACGTCGGTGCCGACGTTGGCAATGTCTATCTCGAAAAGGTGTTTCCTTGAGAAATGCAGGCGGCTGAAAATGCACCACCGCTCCCACAGGAAGTGCCACCTTTGCCGCAGTCCGCCACCGGTGCCGGCCACGGTCAGGCTGTCGGTCTCCTTGTCGCGCACCAGCATCTTGGCCTTCACGCCGTTATTGTTCAAAGCCTCCATCAGGCGGTTGGCAGCCACGGCAGCCCCGCCAGTCCTCTCGCTCGTATTAATTATAAGCACCCGCATCGCTCTATACGTTTCACCTTATTATATATTAAGCGCACCTTCGCCATGAGGCAAGCCCCGGCGGAGACTGACGCAAAGTTAAGACAATTTACGCATTTATCCAAATATAAAGGCGTTTTAATGGCTGTTAACGCACACAATTTATTGATTTGTATCAAGAAAAGAGCTAAAACTGTCAAAAACACACTTCAAAGTATTGCCGGAAAAGCATTTTCGTCGTATCTTTGCATCGTCAAAAGGTTAATAAATTGTTTAGGTTAGTAAATAGTATTAGTTTAAGGTAAAGTTTTCATGATTATTTAGGATGACAAAGGGAGCCGTGAGGTTGTCTTTCGAATCGAAAAGGTTTTTTAGTTAAACATATTTTTATACGCTGCAGCTCGTGAAGAGTTGCAGCGTATTTTTTGTCAACAACTTGTACAATTCCGGCGTTTCATCAGATGCTTCAGTGCATGAAAGGATACTGCAAAACATCTGATGAAACGCCGTTTTGGGTTCAGTAGATTTTTAGTGGGGATATGCATATAGTTTTGCAATACGGAATAAGAAGAACTTCTTATCAGCAAC
>CALUGX010000042.1 GCA_944320285.1 uncultured Prevotella sp. | reverse complement strand
TGCATCACCTTTTTCTTGGTGCCGTCGGGCATCTTCACTTTGACAAACGCTTCGTCGAGGCCTACGCGCTCTGCGCCGCCCGACGTCATGACAGACTTATCGTCCATGTTGTAAAGTGCGTATTTGATGGACGAGCTGCCGCAGTTTAAGACTAATATTTTCATTGAATGGTTATTTATATAAGTAGTTAAAGTAGTTAAAGGTAGTTAGAGTAGTTAAAGTCAATACTCTTGTGGCCGTTTTCCCTGTAACCGTTGTTCAGCACTCCCCTGCAATATGCATTGAGCAACCTACTTGTTTCCACAAGCAGTGCATATAAATAATCGTGCGGCTCATCGCCTATGTAGCCCAAGTCTCTTGACAAATGGACATAGCAGCGACATTCTTCCAAACTGCCCTGAGCTATATTGTAAAACCTCAACTTGTCCGGTTTGCTAAGTTTCTTATAACCTTCGGCAATATTAGCAGGAATTGACACGGCCGCCCTCTTGAACTGGGAGCACAGTCCAAAGCGTTCGCATTCAGGAAAACCATTGGCAATTTTATAGACCTCAAGCACAAACTTGTACGCCTTCTGCCATATTATAATATCTTCAAACCTGCTCGTCATCAAAGCATTTGACTTTAACTACTCCAACTACTATTAACTACTTCTAACTCCAAAAATTACATTTACTTCTTCGCATCCATCGCTTGGCAAGCGGTGATTGCGACCAACTTATAGATGTCATCGACAGAGCAGCCGCGGCTGAGGTCGTTCACCGGGCGTGCGATGCCTTGCAGGATGGGGCCGAGGGCCACTGCATCGCCGAGACGCTGAACCAGCTTATAGGCGATGTTACCCACTTCGAGGCAGGGGAACACCAGCACGTTGGCCTTGCCGGCGATGTCGCTTCCGGGGGCTTTCTTTGCGCCTACTGAGGGCACGAGGGCTGCGTCGGCTTGCAGTTCGCCGTCAATCTTGAGGTCGGGGGCAAGCTCCTTGGCCAGTTTTGTGGCTTCAACCACCTTGTCAACCACCTCGTGTGATGCGCTACCCTTTGTCGAGAAGCTGAGCATTGCTACGCGCGGGTCGGCGAAGCCGGCCACCGACTTGGCTGTCTGGGCGGTGCAGACGGCGATTTGTGCCAGCTGTCCTGCATCGGGCATAGGCGTCACGGCAACGTCTCCTACGACGAGAACACCGTCCTCACCGTACTGCGGCTGCTTGGTGATGAGCAGCATTGCGCCGCTGACACAGGTGATGCCGGGCGAGCACTTGATGATTTGCAGGGCCGGGCGCAGAGTCTCGGCGGTGGTGCTGAGCGCACCTGAGATCTGTCCGTCGGCGCCTCCTGTCTTGATTATCATGCAGCCGAGGTAGAGCGGATCCTTAACAAGCTCACGGGCCTGCTCTATGGTCATGCCCTTCTTCTTGCGCAGTTCGGCCAGCAGGACGGCGTATTCCTCGCTCTTGGGGTTGTTCTCCGGGTCTACGATTGTAGCCTTGCCGATGTGAGCCAGGCCCCATTTCCCGGCGAGAGAGTTGATTTCAGCGGGGTTGCCGATAAGTATGACGTCGGCCACTTCGTCGGCCAGCACCATGTCGGCTGCCTTTAACGTGCGCTCCTCCGTGGCTTCGGGGAGCACGATGCGCTGCTTGTTGCTCTTAGCGCGCTCGATGATTTGCTGTACTAAATCCATAGTTTTGTAGTTTATAAGTATATATGTGTTTTGTCATACCGATATTGCAAATAGTACGTCTAAGCACTTGCAAAAATACGGAAAAATATCCGAACGGCGGCTGTCTGAAACGTTTTTTTCATTAAATATTTGACGAATGTCCTTTAGTGTACATTCGTAAGGAGTTAAAGTAGTTAAAGAAGTTAACGCTCCCTGCGGTCGCTAAGGAGTTAAAGACAAATGCCTTGCTTTGCAAAAGGGCATCTTTTAGCGTACAAAAGGTATCCTTTTACGAGGCGAAAGGGCACCTTTTGCAACGCCGTTTGTGCCCTTTTGCAAAGCCATTTGTAACTTACTGAAACACAAAAGGTTACAGCGCAGCCTTAATTTAATATGAATATCCTCACTCACCCTATCGTTTGTTAGTGGACTTTACCAACAAGGCAAGTGTCTTTAACTCCTTAGCGACCGCAGGGAGCATTAATTCCCTTTAACTACTTTAACTACTGATGAATGGGAGCAAATCGGACATTCCTATAATTTAATGTAAAATTATCATAACAAAACGCCCTGATACGCGATAAATTTATTAACTTCGCAGGTAAAAGCACAGGCTGCGCAACAAGCGTGCGCAACCTTTTCACTCTAAAAACACACATATATGGCAAAAGGGACGAAAAAGGGCAAAAGGCTCTCGAAGAACAAGATAACAGATATGTTGCTGAGTCTTTTCATGCGAAACCCCGAAAAGGCGCTCAGCTTCAAGCAGATATTCAAGGACCTGCGGCTCACCACCCACCCGGCGAAGATGCTCGCCGTGGACGCGATGCAGGACATGGCGTGGGACGACACGCTGTGCAAGGTGAGCGACAATTCGTATAAGCTGAACATGAAAGGCCAGGTGCAGGAGGGACGCTTCGTGCGCAAGGCCAACGGGAAAAACAGCGTCATACCCGACGACGACGGCCTGCCGGTGTTCGTGGCGGAGCGCAACTCAAAGTCTGCGCTCACGGGCGACCGCGTGCGCATAACGTTCATGGCGCGCCGCAAGAACCACATCAAGGAGGCGATGGTGACAGAAATACTGGAGCGTGCCCGCGACACATTCGTCGGCAAGCTGCGCGTAGAGCGCGACTTCGCCTTCATAGTGCCCGACGGCAACGTCTTCCCAAGCAACATCATCGTGCCAAAGAACAAGCTGAAGGGAGGCAAGACAGGTGAGAAAGCCGTGGTAAAGGTGACGCGCTGGCCCGACGACGAGAACAGGAACATCATCGGCGAAGTGGTTGACGTGCTGGGCGAACAGGGCGACAACGACGTTGAGATGAACTCGATACTGGCACAGTACGGCCTGCCTTACAAGTACCCGAAGCGCGTGGAGGAAGCCGCCAACAAGATAACAGGCGAAATAACCGAGCAGGACTACAAGGAGCGCGAGGACTTCCGCGACGTGACAACGTTCACCATCGACCCCCGCGACGCCAAGGACTTTGACGATGCGCTCTCCATACGGCAGCTCGGCAAGGGGCTCTGGGAGGTAGGCGTACACATCGCCGACGTGTCACACTATGTCACCGAAGGCTCCGTCATCGACAAGGAGGCACAGAAGCGCGCCACAAGCGTCTACTTGGTAGACCGGACGATACCAATGCTGCCCGAACGTCTCTGCAACTACGTGTGCTCGCTCCGTCCCGACGAAGAGAAGCTGACGTACAGCGCCGTGTTCAACATCAACACCGACGGCGAGGTAAAGTCATGGCGGCTGGTGCACGCCGTAATCAAAAGTAACCGCCGCTTCGCATACGAAGAGGTGCAACAGATACTCGAAGACAACGGCGTAAAGGACGGCACGGGCGAACCTGCGCCGCCGGCCGGACCTGAAGGCTACAAAGGCGAATACGCCGCAGAGCTTGTAACGCTCGACAGTTTGGCCAAACGGCTGCGTGCGGCGAGATTCAAGCACGGCTCGGTGAAGTTCGACCGCGAAGAAATGCGCTTTGAAATCGACGAGACGGGCAAGCCCGTGCGCTGCTACTTCAAGAAGTCGAAAGACGCCAACAAACTCGTGGAAGAATTCATGCTCCTGGCCAACCGCTACGTGGCCGAGAGCATAGGCAAGGTGAAGAAGGGGCAAAAGGCCAAGACACTGCCCTACCGAATACACGACCAACCAGACCCCACAAAGCTCGAAGTGCTGCGTGAGTTCGTCGTGAAGTTCGGCTACCGCATGAAGAGCGGCAGCACAAAGGGAGAAGTGTCACGCAGCCTCAACAAGCTGCTCGACGACTGCAACGGCAAGAAAGAGCAAAAGCTGATAGAGAGCGTGGCCCTGCGTGCCATGATGAAAGCCAAGTACAGCATACACAACATCGGGCATTACGGCCTGGCGTTTGAATACTACACCCACTTCACAAGCCCCATACGCCGCTATCCCGACACGATGGTGCACCGCCTGTTGACGCGCTACCAGAACGGCGGACGCAGCGGCAACAAGGAGTATTACGAAGCACTGTGCGAACATTCGAGCGACATGGAGATAATAGCACAGAACGCCGAGCGCGACTCGATAAAGTATAAAATGGTGGAATACATGGCCGACAAAATAGGCAACCGGTACGACGCGCACATCAGCGGCATAACGTCTTACGGCATTTACTGCGAAATCGACGAGAACCATTGCGAGGGAATGGTGCCCATGCACGACCTTGACGACGACTACTACGACTTCGACGAACGCAACTACTGTCTCGTAGGGCGTCGCCGTCACCACAAATACCAGCTGGGAGACCCCATAAAGATCGTTGTGGCCAAGGCCAACGTGGAGAAGAAACAGCTCGACTTCTCATTGGCAAAAGACTGACGCCAGCGCATCGGAAGACATCAAACGCCGGTTAATCCGCAAATGTGTTGGATGATATTATTTTATCTATAATTACAGCATACCAATGAACGCCGTAGCTGTAGGGACATAATTTATTATGTCCGCACGCCACGAAGGGGCGTTTAATCGTCTGTATAACAGCGTAATACGTTTCTTACGAAACGTGCGGACATAATAAATTATGTCCCTACACGTGGATGTATTCAATTTATGTTTGGTTTTATTGCAAGAGATATTTTCATCCAACATATTTGCGGATGAACCCAAACGCCGTGTAAAAGGATACCTTTTACACGATGAAAGGGCACGTTTTGCAATGCAAAACGTGCCCTTTTGTAATCCCAAACGTAACATCCTGACAGCCAAGAGGTTGCGGCGCACGCCGAGACACGGCGCAAACGGCCGCCGCAACGCCGACTTATGGACGCCAAAAATCTTTTTACCTATTATCCTAAATACCTAATATCAAACATCCCAAAACATCAACTACATCAGATGCGGCTAACGATACTTGCCGGCAACACCGGCATTGCGCCGCTCTGCGTGCACACGTAAGCCGACACGTCTACGGCTAACCTGTGGGCTTCGGGCACGGGCAGGCCTTTCAATATACCCGCGCAGAACGCACCGGTGAACGAGTCGCCCGCGCCAACAGTGTCGGCCACTTCCACGCGCGGCGTCTCCTGGAACGACACGCGGCCCGGCGTGAACACGTAACTGCCGTTGGTCCCGCAGGTAAGCACGAGCATATCAAGGTTATACTTGCCCAGTATCAGCCAGCACTTATTACGCATATCAAGACCCGGATAGCCGAACATACGACCTATGACGACCAGCTCCTCGTCGTTGATTTTCAGCACGTTGCACCGCCGGAGGGAGTCGCAGAGGATGTCCTCGTTATAGAAGTTCTGGCGCAAATTGACGTCAAATATCTTCAGGCGGCGGCCGTCGTTGGGCATCGTGTCGAGGAAACGGTGTATCGTCTCGCGCGAAACCACGTTGCGCTGAGCCAGCGAACCGAAGCACACGGCGCGGCAGTTGCGCGCCAATTCCTCAAGCTCCGGCGTGAAGGGGATGTTGTCCCAAGCCACGTTTTCGCGTATGTTGTACGTCGGTATGCCGCCATCGTCAAGCGTCACCTGCACCGTCCCCGTGGGGTAAGGCACGCGGGCTATGTGGTAGTCAAGCCCCTTTTCGTCGAGGGCGGCTATCGTTTCGTCGCCCAACTTGTCCTCGCCCACCGCGCTGACAGCCATCGAATTAAGGCCGAACTGCCTTGTATGGTACGCAAAGTTGGCGGGTGCACCGCCGAGTTTCTTTCCTTCAGGCAGGACGTCCCATAACGCCTCGCCCAGTCCTACGATTATGTCTGTATTCATGATTGTAAAATTATAAGCCCCTCCCGGCCTCCCCAAGTGGAGGTGACAGGATGTATCAGACAGTCATTGCCACCCTCCTCCCCTTGGGAAGGCCTGGAGGGGACTTGCTTTTTATTCTTTAATTCTTTTAATGTAACTGAAAAGATAGATTACTCCGACGGCCATCACAGCCACTGCCCCAGCCTGCCCTACGGCGTCGGAGGCAAAACCCATCACGAGGGGGAACACCGTGCCGCCGAAAAGTCCCATCACCATGAGGCCCGACACCTCGTTCTGCCTGTCGGGGATGGCCAGCAACGCCTGTGAGAACACTATCGAGAAGATGTTAGAGTTGCCGTAACCCACAAGGGCTATGGCCACATAGAGCACGGCGGCCGACGTGCCGAAAAGCATCCCCGCCATGCTAAGGGCCATCATGACGACGCTCACCGTGAAGAACGTGCGCCCGCTCATCACCCGCAGGAAGAACGAGCCGGTAAGACAGCCCACGGTGCGGAAGATGAAATAAAGGCTCGTGGCGAAGGCCGCCTCGTTAAGCGTCATGCCCAAACGTTCCATGAGCAGCTTGGGCGCAGTGGTGTTGGTGCCCACGTCGATGCCCACGTGACACATGATGCCGAGGAACGACAACAGCACGACAGGCCTGCCGAGAAGACGAAATACGCCCCCTCCCGACCTCCCCGACGGGGAGGAGTAGGGCTTGCCTTGGCTTTTGTCGCCGCCATCCTGTCCCCTCCCCATCGGGGAGGCCGGGAGAGGCTTATCCTCCTCTATCGGCGTTACGAACAGCAGCGCGGCAGATATTACGCCAACAACAAAATAGACCAGGAAGAGCACTTTCCACCCGTAGCCGAACGTGGGCAGCACGCCCGTGGCTCCCCACATGGCGATGTAAGGCGCGAGGAACGACGCTATGGCCTTGACAAACTGGCCGAACGTGAGCGTACTGGCAAGGTTGCCTCCACGGACAACGGTGGAAATCAGCGGGTTGAGCGACGTCTGCATCAGCGCGTTGCCTATGCCGAGCAAGCAGAACGAGGCCAGCATGACATAGAAACCGTCGCCAATGAGGGGCATCACGAGAGACACGATGGTGACGACGAGCGAGAGGAGCACCGTCTTCTTGCGCCCGATGCGGTTCATCAGCACCCCCGTGGGCACGGAGAAGATGAGGAACCAAAAGAACACCATCGACGGAAAGACGTTGGCCACGGAGTCGCTCAGGCCGAGGTCGGCCTTGACATAGTTGGAAGCTATGCCCACAAGATCGACGAAGCCCATAGCGAAGAAGCACAGCATCACGGGCAGCAGCTTCATATAATCAGTCTTGTTGTTCATTGTTAGTTTACGGTTATACGGTTTTGGGGTTTTGGGGTTATACGGTTTTGGGGTTAAAGAAAGTCCCCTCCCTGCCTCCCCGAAGGGAGGCGACAGGATGTATGAGAGCGTCATAGCCACCCTCCTCCCCTCAGGGAGGCCGGGAGGAGGCTGTTGATTTACCTTATTTTAATTTATAAATGTCCATCTTCTTGACTGTGAAAGAGCCGCGCACAGCCTTGAACTTCATCGAGCCGTAAGGCTCTGAGGGGAACACGAGATTAGTCATCACGAACTTGCCGCCGTCGCCGAAGGCCTCTATGCTGGAGCGGTCGATGAAGAGGCGCAGCCTCATGCGGCCCGTATCGGGCACGGGGGCGGCAGTCATGGCGGGGAAGTCGCGGCTGAACGAGGTGGCGCCGCTGTTGCTGCGGTCCATCACAAACTGCCGCATGGCCGTGTCGTAATACATCATGACGCTCTCACCGGCGGCGTTTTGCAGGGTGAAGACTATCTTCTCGGCACCGTGGTTAATGATTTCCATATCTATCTCGAAAGCCCCGTCGTTGCCGTCGAGCAGGGATGCGAGGCTGTAAGTGTCGCTTACGTCAAACGGCTCCACCGCGTGTTTCCCTGCGCGGGCGGTCTCTATCTCCTTCGAGGGTGCGCTCTTGAGCAGCAGGTCGCCTCCTTGACGGTAGAGTGAGAGGTCGCGCGCTATGGTGTTGGCCGAGCGGTATTGCTTCGTCGGCACTAAGGCGGCATACTGCCAGTTGCTCATCCATCCGACGGCTATGCAACGGCCGTCGGGGGCGTTGCTGAAGGTTACGGTTGCGTAATTGTCTTTACCGTAATCCATCCACTTCGTCTTTGTGGGGAACTCGTTGGTGAATTTCTTGCCGTCGAACGTCCCTACGAAGTACTGCGTTGCGCTGCCGCCGAACGGGCCGCCGGGATTGATGTTGCAGATGAGCACCCAACGCTTCTCATCGGTGCCCTCCACGGGCAGTTCAACGAGGTCGGGACACTCCCACACGCCGCCGTGCGCGCCCTGCATTGAGCCGAAACTGCTCTCGTATTTCCACTCCTTAAGGTTCGCCGACGAATAGATTTGCATCTCCTGGCCTACGGCGAGCATCATCACCCAGTGCTTGCCGGGGGCGTACCAGAACACTTTAGGGTCGCGGAAGTCGCGCTCGCCGGACGTCACCACGGGGTTGCCGCCATACTTGGTGAAGGTCTTGCCGCCGTCGGTGCTGTACGCCATACACTGCATCTGGGCGTCGCCCCACGGCGACGACTTGGCCGACGTGTAGAAGACCACTATCGCATCACGGCCAAAGCCGGCGGTGTTGTCCTTATCGACCACGGCCGAACCGCTGAACACCGCGCCCCAGGCGTCGGCTGTCACGACGTCGCCCTCATACTTCCAGTGCACCAAGTCGGTACTGGTGGAATGTCCCCAAGTCATGTTCCCCCATACGGAGCCGTAAGGGTTGTGCTGGAAGCACAGGTGGTAAACGCCGTCCTTGTAGAACATCCCGTTAGGGTCGTTCATCCAGCCGTAGGCCGGCGTGTGGTGGTAAACGGGCCTGTAGCGCTCCGTGTTGGCCATGTCGAACGTGGCGGAGAGCTTCATCTCCTTCCAGCAGGCGGCCCCGGCGGGCATCCCCTGGATGTCTATCTTGACATCCTTGCCTCCCGACGCCGAGAGGTCGAGCGGCACATAATAGTCCACACGCTCGCGGGCTAAGCGCACGTTGGCCGGCACGCCTACCTGCTCGTTGCCCGATATTACGCCCACCTTGGCTTCCGGGGCGTCTTCCTGCACGGGCAGCAACAGGTAGCGAGGCGCGTCGGTTACGGCCACGATGTTCTGTTCGCCTGCAAGATGGCTGACTTCCAGCCCCGGAACGGTCTGCGCGCTGACGGGCGCCAGGCCGAGCACCGCACCGAGCATCGCCACACATATATTGTTGTTTACGTTCATGATTAGTAAGTATTAATAATATTTGCGTTTTAAGGTAAATACCGTTTTCCATGCTGATTGTAACCGCCGCCAAGACAAAAGGTGTCCTTTCGGCGTATAAAAGATGTCCTTTCGGCCCGTAAAAGGTATCCTTTTGCAAGCTAAAAGGACATCTTTTGCATCGCAGGTTGTAAACGCTTGAATGTCAAGCGGTTATGACGACCTTAATTATAGTTCTGGTTCTGGGTGTAAAGTCCCGGTATGTAGAACATCTGGTTGTACGGTACGGGGAAGTATTCATTCTTGCCCGGAGTAAAATGGGCGTCGCGATAATACTTTCCGTGGGGCAGGTCGCGGTTGGTGACGTTACCCTCGGCATCATAGACCGGTGCGGGTGCGCCTTTCATCAGGTCGCCGTTATGGTCGAATATGCTGTACGTGGCATTCTGCTCCTTCTCGAAGTAAGCGTTGATCGTCTCCGAGGCTATGCCCCAACGTCGCAGGTCAAAGAAGCGTCCGTTCTCCATCGCCATCTCCAGGCGGCGTTCCCAACGCACGCACCGGCGCGCCTTTTCCTTAGTGTCGAAGTAAGAGGCCGGGTATTCGGCTATCTCGCATTGGTCGGCGGCGTAGCTGATATGCTTCTCTACCGAATTGGCGGCGCGGCGGCGTATGGCGTTCACGATGTCGCGGGCTTCAGAGAGGCGGTCAAGCTCGACAAGGGCCTCGGCACGCATCAGCATCACGTCTGTGTAGCGGAACACGTAGTCGGTCGTCGCAAAAGCCTGGTAAGAGTCGCGGTAGGTCTCGCCCTTAGAGCGCTGCGGCACTTCCTTGAGCGAACAGTAATATCCGTAGTCGTTGGCATCGCGCGAGTTTTCCATCGTCTGCGTGTACTCTGCTTCATACTTGTAGGGGAAGCTCGGCATACCTACGGTGTGGAACAACCTCGGATCCCACTTCTGCGCAGTGGGCTGTCCGTTGATGGGGTAGTCCTGAGTGTCGTCATATTCGTCAAACATTGGCAGCCCGTCCTTCGTCTTGAAGGCGTTTACTAGGTCCTGCGAAGGCTTGTGGAAATCCCATCCGCAAGACCACATACCCCAGCAACCGTTAAGCGTAACCGACCAGTTGGCACGGCCGAAGGTGGTGTGGTCGTCCTCATAGTCCGACGTCTGCACGGCGAACACCTCCTCCTTGCTGTGCTTATACTCTGGCAGGAATATGTCGCCGAAATCCTCAAGATAGCCGTAATCAGAGTTTTTTACGTCCTCGGTATATACCACCACGCTGTCCATGTAGTCGAGGTTGATGTGTTCCACGCCCGTGTTTGCCTCGTAACCGTCGCCCCAAGCAAGATCAAGATAACACTTAGCGAGGTAAGCCGCAGCCGCAATTTTATTGGCTCGCCCATCCTCACCGGGGCCTTTCACCGGCAGCACGTCATACGACTGCTTGAAATCGTCAATTATCTTATGGAACAGCTGGTCGTAAGTGAACTCGTCGTTCCTTGTCTGCTCCTGTGTGGCGTTGGCCTCCACGGTCTCGTCAATCCAAGGTATCTTGCGGAACACTGTCAGCAACTTGTAATAGAAGTGGGCACGCAGGAACTTGACCTCTGCCACCCTTTGCCTCGTGGTCTCGGCGCCAAGCACACTCTCGCCGTTGCGTTCGAGCGAAAGAAGGGCGCGGTTGCAGCGTGAAACGGCGCAGTAGAGGCGGTACCACAATTCATCCATCTCGCCGGGAGTGTTGGCCTCCAAGGTGTTCCAAACGTCGAAGGCGTTGTATCCAGTGTCACTAAGCCCGCTGCCGCCCTTGAGACAATTGTCCGATGATACGTCGCCGTAGGGGAACAAGTTGAACGGATAAGTGTACCAGCAGTCGCCAAGCATGGCGTAAGCCGACGTCACCATGCCCTCCGGGTCGGCGAAAGCCTTGTCCTCATCTACCACAGCCGTAGGCTCATAGTCAAGGAAATCGTTGCAGCTTGAAAACGCAAGCGTCAGTGCACAAGCCGCCAATATGCTATATATTTTTTTCATTGTGATTACTTGTTAATGTTAGAACGAAAGTTGCAGGCCGAACGATAACGACGTTGACAGCGGATAATTCCAGTCCGGGTTCTCAGGGTCGGGGCAGGTTAAGCTGCTGCTCTTAATCGTGCAGAGGTTCTGTCCTGACAGATATACACGCGCGTTTGTCATCTTAAGTTTTGAGACCAGATTGGCCGGGAACGTATAACCCACCTGCAATGTGCGCAGTTTCAGGTAAGAACCGTTCTCTACGAAGTAGCTTGAAGCGCGTCCCTCGTCGGCGTTGTTGTTGGTTGTCAGGCGCGGGATGTTAGAGTCCGTGTTGTTGGTGTTCCATGCGTCGAGCAGCCTGTTGCCCTTGTTCGAGCCGGGGTCGGTTATCGACCAGAAATCAGTCTGGAACTTCTGGTTGTTGTAAACGTCCTTGTCGCACACTCCCTGCCAGAACATCGACAGGTCGAAGCCCTTGTAACTAAGCCCTATGTTAATGCCGTAAGAGAACAGCGGGACGGGGTTGTATATCCAATCTTGGTCGTCTGCGTTGATTATTCCTTCACCGGTAAGGTCTTTGTACTTAAGTCCGCCGACACGGGCGTTGGCCTGTCCCGATGCGTCCACTTCCTCCTGTGTCTGGAATATGCCCTCAACCACGTAGCCTACGATTGAACCGTAAGGCTCGCCTGACTGTACGAGGTTCTCTTTCGTGGTGTGAGCGTAAGAGCCGGTGGCCTGCGACGGAAGGTAAGTAACCTTGTTACGGAAGAAGTCGGCATTCGCGCTGACGTCCAAACCAAGGCCGCAGGGCAGCGTTTTCCTGTACCCAAGCTGAAACTCCATACCCCAGTTGCGCAGCGAAGCGCCGTTCATCCACATTGCACCGCCCTCACCTTTCGTGCCTATGTAGGCCGGATTGATGAGCATATCGTCAACGTCCTTGATGTACCAGTCGATAGAACCATACAAGGAATTACCCAAAAGGGTGAAGTCCGTACCAATGTTCCACTGTGTAGCTGCCTCCCATTTCAGGTTGGGATTTGCCAACTGCGTGGCGCGGTAGCCTGAGGGGAACGTGCCGGAGCCTTGCAACAGGATGTCGTAAGCGGTCGAAGTGACACGGTCGAGACCGTAATCCACGACGTAAAGGCCGAACTGTGCGTTGTTGTCGATGGCCTGGTTACCTGTCTTTCCCCATGATGCACGTATCTTCCAGTCGTCAAGCCATCCGGCCTTTATCCATTTTGACACACGGAGACCGAGCGTAGCTGCGGGGAAAGTACCCCAACGGTGATCCTTACCGAAGCGTGAAGAACCGTCGTGGCGCACCGTGACTGATGCCAGTACGAGGTCGTCGTAGTTGTAATCCACCTTCCCGAAGAACGACGCAAGGCGGTAACCTACCCTCGCACCGGAAACACGGGCCGTGCCGGTGGCGGCGTTAGGCCACATATAATCTTTGTCTTCAAGGGCGTAACCCTCGTTGTATCCGGACCAGTCGATGGAGCTTTGCTTAGACATCTCAGCTCCGAGAAGCACCTGGAAGTCATGTTTCTTCGCGAGGGTGAAGTTGTACGTGGCAGTGTTAGACCACGTCCAGTTCATATCATTCTTGTTGGATAGGGTCGTACTGGCCACGTCGTTGTTAACGATGTCGGAGTGGAACGTGTGCGTCATCGACTGTATGAATGACGTGTAATAGTCGATGCCGAAACTCGAACGCAGCGTCAGTCCCTTTATCGGGGTAAGTTCCACGTAGGCGTTACCGAAAAGACGCCAGTAGTCGAGCGCGTTGTCCTTGTTCATGTACATCTCACGAAGAGGGTTCTGACGGTCGGACATACTGCCGACGGGGCCGCCGAAAGTTTTGCCGTCAATCTCATAAACGGGCACGATGGGCGCCATCTTGAGAGCGTTCTCCATCGGTGCGCTGTCTACCTGCTTCGACCAAGTAAGCGTGAAGTTCTCGCCCACCTTCAATATCTTGTTGATATTATAAGAGGTGTTGATGCGTGCGGAGATGTTCTCGAACGATGAATACTTCAAGATGCCCTCGTTTTTCTTGTAGCCGAGGGAGAACAGGGCCGAATACTTGTCCGTGGCGTTGGAGACGGAGAGGTCGTAGTTCTGCGAAAAGCCTGTGCGCGAGATCTCGTCAAGCCAGTCGGTATCGGAGAAGCGCATGGTCTTGTCGGCGTTGATGAAGCCGTCGTAACGACCGTTAACGGTGTAGTTGACGTACTGGTTCGTAGCCGGATCCCATACGGTAATGGGCGTACCTGTGGCTGCGTTGAGGTTAAGGCCGTAGTTTGCGGCGTAAGTCACAGGGTCGAGGCCGTCGTTAAGGGCGGCCTGCACCATAGCTGTGGCATACTGTGACGTGTTGCACAGCTTCATCAGCGACTGCGAAGTGTAGAACGATGCGGTAAGGTTGGCCGAGAAGTCCACCTTCACCTTGCCGCCCTTCTTACCTTGCTTGGTGGTGATGATTATCACACCGTTGGCCGCGCGCGAACCATAGATTGAAGCCGAGGCTGCGTCTTTCAGCACCTGCATCGATTCTATGTCGTTAGTGTTCAGCGAGTTCAACGATGCCGTTGTCGGCACTCCGTCGATAATGAAGAGCGGATCTTGCGACGAGTTGATAGACCCCACACCGCGAATGCGCACAGTACCCGTGCCGATAGGTGAGCCGTTGCCCGTCACCGTCATGCCCGGCACACGGCCTTGCAGGGCACGCATGGGGTCCGGATCGGGACTTGTTTTCAATTCATCGGTAGAAACCACTGCCACGGCGCCCGTCAAGTCAGCTTTCCTTTGCGTGGTGTAACCAGTCACAACGAGTTCGTCAAGCTCGGCGTTGTCTTCATCCATCACGATGTCAAGGTTCGGGGCGGCCGTCACAGTCACCGTCTTGTAACCGATATAAGAGATTTTCAACTTGGCCTCTTGAGCCGTTTTCAGGCGGAAATGGCCGTCGAAGTCGGTAACAGTGGCGTTCCTCGTGCCTTCCTCCATTACCGTCGCGCCGATTATGGCCTCGCCTTTGTCGTCTTTCACAACGCCGCCCACGTCTATCTGTTGTGCGAAGGCGGTGGCACCAAATGCGATGAATACTGCGTTGAGCAGCATACGCTTAATGTTTTTCACCATAATTTTTTGTTCAGATTAGTAAAACTTTCAATGATTAAATTTCTTGCCGCAAAGTTATCTCGGACGTCTCCTTTAATATATAAAAATCCTTTCATTATCTGTAAAAAAACGTTCATGAAACAAATTTGACATGGTTTTGAACGATTTTTGCAAGCTCTTGCTGTGCCGGACGCACGCACCTTGCAGCCATGCGGCACGCACCTGCGTTGCAATAGGACATCTTTTGCACGACAAAAGGATACCTTTTACAACATCAAATGTAAGTTGCTGATTTCAAGTCAGTTGCGCAGCTCGCCTGGAGCTGTGCCGAAGTATTCTTTGAAGCACTTTGAGAAATACGAAGGTGACGAAAATCCCACCTCATAAGATATTTCCGAGACGGTCATCTGCGTGGTTTTCAGCAGATGTTCCGCCTTCTTCAGACGTGTCACGCGGATAATCTCCACGGGCGACTGGCCTGTGAGCTGTTTAACCTTGCGGTACATCTGCACGCGCGAAAGCCCCAAGGCCGCACTTATTGTCTCGACGCTAAGGCTTGAGTCGGCCATATGCTCGCCCACCACGCGGCGGAAGTCGGCAATGAAACGGCTGTCGGCATCAGCCGCAACAGGCTCGTGAGTTTCCGCAGGCGTGCCGTAGTGATACTTCAGCCGCTTGCGGTTCTCCAGCAGATTGCGCACGCGGGAGAGCAGCACCTTGCTCGAAAAAGGCTTTGTGATGTAAGCGTCGGCACCGCAGTCGTAACCCTCGGCACGCTGGTTTTCCTGTAAGTTGGACGTCAGCAGAATTACGGGCACATGGCTCGTGGCCGTAGCCGCCTTTACGCGGCGGCACATATCAAGCCCGTCCATCACAGGCATCACCACGTCGCAGACTACGAGGTCGGGCACGGTCTTCAGTGCAATGTCAAGCCCCTCCTTGCCGTCAGCGGCCAGGTTAACGTCATAGCCATCGGCAAGGAGCGTCGCCACATACCGGCGCACATCGGCGTTATCGTCAACAACGAGGACAAGGGGACGGGACACTTGATGTCCGCCGACATCCGAAACCCACCCCAACCCTCCCGAAGGGAGTAAGCTTGGAATGCCTTGTTCGCTGCCGTCTTCCACATCGTCGTCGGCTTCTTTTGGCAACGCCTTTGACGTATGCACATCAGACTCCCTCCCTTCGGAAGGGTTGGGGTGGGTGTCAGCTTGTTTATCCGGCAGCTCAACAGTAAACTCGGAGCCTTCACCCTCGGTACTGCTTACCGACACGCTGCCGCCGTGAAGCTCGGCAAACGCCTTGACGATGGCCAGCCCCACGCCCGTGCCTCCACCTCCGCTGCCGGCTCGGAAAAACTTGTCGAAAGCTCTTTGGGCATTGTCTTTCGACATTCCTATGCCCGTGTCGGCCACTGTGATGACGGCCTTGCCTCCGCGCGAGACCAGCTTCACAGTGACTGTTCCGCCCGGCCTGTTGTATTTCAAAGCGTTGCTGATAAGATTATAGCAGATGCGCTCCACCTTATAATAATCGGCACTGATGGTCAGCACGTCATCTGCCTCAAGCGAAAGTGTCACCTTGCCAGATGCGGCCAGCGACTTGAAGTCGTCAACCCACAGCCTCAATGCGGCAGCAAGGTTAAACTCCGTCACCGTAAGTTCCATCTTTCCGCCCTGTATTTTCCGCAAATCGAGAATTTCACCTACCAGCTTTAACAGCAACGCGGCGTTCCTCCTCACAATGCCGAGCATCTGCCGCTGCCTCCCGGTAAGGTTCTCGTCGTCGAGAATGCGCTCCACAGGGTCGGCGATTAGAGTAAGCGGAGTACGCAAGTCGTGGCTCATGTCTGTGAAAAACGACATCTTGGCCTCGGCCGCCTCGCGCTCCATGCGCCGCCTTACCGTTACCATGCGGTAGAAAGCAGCGAACGCCACGATGACGAGCACAAGGATTATGACGCACAGGATGAAGTAAACTTTCTGGTGGCTGTACTGCGTAAAGAAGAAGTCCACACGTCCGTGAAGCTTTTCCAGCTGGCTGCTGATATGTCCCATCTCCTCCGCCTGCATCAGCATCGTCTCCGCATTATCCTTCGTTACGAGCGCGGCCTTCATGTAATTGTCACGTCCGTAGGGGCGGCCTTCAAGTATGTCAAGGGCCAGCTGCATAACAATGTCGCCGCGCGTTGGGTATATGTACGACGCATCGAGCACGCCGTCACGCACCAGGCGTATGCCTCCGTCCTTGCCGGGAAGCGCGTCTATGCCTACGAAACGTATGCGTTTCTCCAGTCCGCGGTGCTTTGCCGCCTGCCATGCGCCCAACGCCATACGGTCGTTTTGCGCGAAAACATAGTCAGGCACGATGCCTCTCGCCAGTATCTTGTCCAACGCCTCGGCTCCGCTTTGCTGCAACCATGTGCCTTCTTCCACGGCTGCGAGACGTATGTCAGGATACTTCTTGACGGCCTCTACAAATCCCTTGTGACGCTCGATGGCCGGCGACGAGCCTTCAAGCCCTTGGATTTCAACCACCGTACCCTTTCCTCTGAGGCGCGTTGCGATATACTCTCCGATGGTATGCCCTATCTTTTCGTTGTCAGCTCCGATGAACGCCGTGTACTTGTCCGACCCCGTCTTACGGTCGAAAAGGATAACGGGTATGCCGCGACCGTATGCCCGGTTGACAGCCGAAGTAACCGTATTGACTTGGTTCGGGGATACAATCAGCAAATCGACTTCATCGTCCGTAAAGACGTTGATTTGTCCTATCTGCTGCTTGTCGTTGTCGTCAGCCGACACAACACGCAGCTGCACGTTGTCATGAAGGTAGGTTGCGTCGCGCAGTTCGCCGTTCAGCTTCTCGCGCCAGATGTCGTCACTGCATTGCGAAACACCTATAATGTAAGTTTTCTTGCCACCGGAACAGGCAAGAAGGATGAAAGAAAAGAAGACAAGAAACAGACAAGAAGCCCCTCCCGGCCTCCCCATGAGGGGAGGGGTAAAGATTGCCTTGCGTCTATTTCCTGTCTTCTTCATATATGTGCAACCTTATTTGCTGCCATGCTCCTCCCCAACGGGGAGGCCGAGAGGGGCTTATCACTTGTCAAGCCGCCACACGCTGCCGTCCTTGGTGTCGTTGACCTCGAAGCCGGCGGCGGCCAGTTCGTCGCGTATGCGGTCGCTCG
>CALUGX010000041.1 GCA_944320285.1 uncultured Prevotella sp. | reverse complement strand
CAGTACCTCTATCCGGAGTCTGTAAACTAATGTAGTTTATTTAAACAAAAACTGTCAACCTATTTCAGGAAAAGACAGTATGTGCCAAACGGCGATGTAAAAGGTGTCCTTTCGCACGCTAAAAGGTGTCCTTTTGCACGCTAAAAGGGCATCTTTTGCAGCCTAAAAGGTGGCATATTGCTAAGTCGTTGATTGTCAGGTGGTTGCTGTCTGCAAGTTTTGGGGCTGTATGGTTCAGTTTTACGTATGGAAGATAAATAGTTGACACGGTTAGACATTTTAACGCATAAATATTTGTTCGGTTGCATGATTTACATTATCTTTGCAACAAGAAACAGGGAGAACAGGCCGTACGCGGTTCGATCGGGATACTCATCAATTAAAAACGAAAAACCGAGATGACTTCTCTTGCTAATGGCGGGCCACAATGCCGCGAGGCATAGCTGTAAAGCCGGTGGATTACAAAGGCGGAGAGCTCTCAAATCTTATTAGCTCGGAGTTTTCATCACATCACCGGTACGGTCTTTACTATAAGGGCAGGACGTTTGGTTCCTGCCCTATATTGTATCAAAAGATACAGGCAAACAATCAGACGGGTTATTGGCAGACACGTAATGCGCAGACAAATGGCGAGTAAATTAAAAATACACGATAACAATGTTTTCCGGAATAGTAGAAGAAACGGCTGTCGTAAAGGCCGTGGAGAGGAATCAGGGCAACGTTGACCTGACGCTTGAATGCTCGTTCGCGGGCGAGTTGAAGATAGACCAGAGTGTGTCGCACAACGGCGTTTGCCTCACTGTGGTGCGCTTGGGTGACGGTTGTTACACGGTGACGGCGATGAAGGAAACGCTCGACCGTTCTAACCTCGGCCGGTTGAAGCCCGGCGACAGGGTGAACGTGGAGCGTTCTATGATGATGAACGGCCGCCTCGACGGGCATATCGTGCAGGGCCATGTGGACATGACGGCGGAGTGCACGGCCATGCAGGATGCCGACGGCAGCACGTATTTCACGTTTAAGTATCCCTTCGACCGCGAGATGGCGCGTCGCGGTTACTTCACGGTGGATAAGGGCAGCGTGACTGTGAACGGCGTTTCACTGACGGTGTGTAACCCTACGGATGACACTTTCACGGTGGCCATCATACCTTACACGTTCGAGCACACCAATTTTAAGGATATACAAGTAGGCTCGAAAGTCAATATCGAGTTTGACATCCTCGGCAAATACATTGCAAGGCTCAATCAATTTTGAGGCTGATTAAATTAAATGAATGTCCGCAAAGCTCCCATTCATTAGTAGTTAAAGGGGTTAAAGTAGTTTTTTCGCTTCGCTCAAAGGAATTACGCTCACTGCGCGGGCTAAGGAGCTAAATTAATGTGGGGATATAAATGTAAGGGGATGAGTAAAAGTAGGGATCTCACTGACAGTCTCATTACATTCCGTTAAAAAATTTGTTAACTATCTTTTGCGGCATCGACAAAATGGATATGTGTCTCTATTAATCGGCGACATATATCCATTTTGTTTTTTGAGGCGTGTTTTTCTCTGTAATTTTGTGTCAGAAATCAAGACGATAAAACATGAGAAAACAGGTTATCATGGCTGTCGCCATGCTGCTCTCGGCGGGCCCGTCGCTCGCCGTCACCGACGGACGGTGGACGCTGAAAGACTGCATCGACTACGCTTTGGAGCACAACATAACAGTGAAGACGGGGCGGTTGGCCGTGCTTTCAGCAGAAGAAGACGTAAAGGGGGCCAAGGCAGAACTGTTCCCCTCGCTTTCCTTCTCAACCACCCATCAGGGCGGCTATCGTCCATTCGCCGGCGATGGTGGCACGTATGAGGACAAGGGCACGTATTCAGGCGACTACGGGCTTAACGCCAGCTGGACGGTGTGGGACGGCAACGCCAACCGCAACACTCTGAAGAGGCAGCGGATATTGAGCGAACAGGAACAGCTGAGCCTTGCCGAAGATGTAAACAGCATACAGGAACAGATTTTGCAGCTGTATGTCCAAATACTGTATGTGGCAGAAGCCGTAAAGGTAGATGAGGAAATTCTCGGCATAAGCCGTCATAACGCCTCACGCGGGCAGGAAATGTACAATATAGGTTCGCTCTCGCGAGCCGACCTTTCACAGCTTGAGGCGCAGGCGGCCGCCGACGAATACAACCTTGTCAATATGCAAGGACAGCTTGAGGACTATAAGCAACAGATGAAATACCTTCTCAGGCTTGACCATGACGCGGCTTTCGATTTGGCCGTGCCGTCCTCTACTGATGAGCAAGCCCTCGCTATAGCACCGTCGGTTGACGACGTTCTGGCCAGTGCTTTGGCTGCGCGTCCGGAGATACGTTACGCCATGCTCGGCGTTGAAGGTGGCAGCCTTGCTGTGGATATAGCCAAGGCCGGATGGCAACCTGCCGTCAGCCTGAGCGGTGGCATAGGCACAAACACTATGACCGGGACGGGGACGGCTTGGGGAAGCCAGATGAAAGGCAACCTGAGCGGCTCGATAGGCGTGACGCTTAGCGTGCCCATCTTTGACAACCGTACTACCAAGACCGCCGTCAATAAGGCTGAGATAGCCCTGCAACAGCAGAAAGACGAAGTGGAGGACGCCAAGGCTCGGCTTGCACTCACTATACAGGGCTACTGGATTAACGCCACGACTAACCAGCAGCGGTTCCGCGCCGCCGACGCAAGTGTCGGCAGTGCGCAGGACAGTTACGAGCTGTTGAGTGAACAGTTCCGCCTCGGATTAAAGAACATCGTGGAGCTGACGACCGCCAAGACTACTCTCCTCAACGCCCAACAAAGTCGGTTGGAGAGCAAATACACGGCGATACTTTACCTGAAGTTGCTCGATTTTTACAAAGGAAAAGAATTAGACATGATATAAACAGATGGTTATGAAACGTAAAATCATTATATTTGTAATTGTCGCCGCCGTCATGACGGCGTGTTGTTGCTTGGCCTTTTGTGGTAAAGGCAAACACGAAATATCTTATGAGACGGTCGTGGTGGGCAAGGGTGACATCTCCAACAGTGTGACGGCCACGGGTACGATAGAGCCTGTTACGTCGGTGGATGTAGGTACGCAGGTGTCGGGCATAGTGGCCAACATCTACGTTGACTACAACAGTGTGGTGAAGAAAGGCCAGGTGATAGCAGAGCTTGACAAGACCAACTTAGTAAGCCAGGTGAATACGGCGAAGGCAAGTCTCAACAACGCAGAGAGCCAACTGACTTACCAACGGGCCAATTACAACCGCTATAACACGTTGTACAAGAAAGGCCTTGTCAGCGCCGATGAGTACGAGACGGCTTTGCTTGCCTACCGTCAGGCACAGGACGAGGTGAAGCAGAGGCGTGAAAGCCTGCAACAGGCGCAGACAAATCTTGGCTATGCAACGATTACATCGCCTGTTGACGGTGTTGTCCTTTCGCGTGAAGTGGAAGAAGGGCAGACCGTGGCTGCGAGCTTTGAGACGCCTACGTTGTTCACCATAGCTCAAGATTTGACAGATATGCGCGTTATCGCCGATGTTGACGAAGCTGATATCGGCGAGGTGAAGGAAGGCGAGCGTGTGACATTCACCGTTGACGCCTATCCCGATGACACGTTTACCGGCACTGTGACACAGGTACGTCAATAAGGCAACACAGAGGATAACGTCGTGACTTACGAGGTGGTGATTAGTGCACCTAACAAGGATTTGAAGTTGAAGCCGGGTTTGACGGCCAACGTCACCATCTACACCCTTGACAAGCGGGGTGTGATGAGCGTGCCCAACAAGGCTCTGCGTTTCACTCCCACGGAGGAACTCATAGGCGATGCCAGGGTGAAAGACTGCAAGGGAAAAAGCAAAGTGTGGACTTTCAGCAACAATGTCTTCACCGCTCATCCTGTTACTATCGGCATAAGTGACGGTGTTAACACCGAATTGCTCGGCGGAGTGAAGGCCGGCACGAAAATAGTTACGGAGATAAAGGTGGACCAAGGCAGGGCCGGAGCACCGCAGGCGGGGAGTGACGAGCCGCAGGAGTCAAGTCCGTTTGCTCCCAAGGGGCCCGGCCAGGACAAGAAAAACAAAAAATAAAGCGATGGCAGAGGGTTTTAACGGCGGCAGGAAAGCTGTTATTGAGTTGCAAGATGTGCATCGGGATTTCCGCGTGGGCGACGAGACCGTCCATGCGTTACGTGGCGTTTCGTTTAAGATTTATGAAGGAGAGTTCGTCACGATAATGGGCAAATCCGGGTCGGGCAAGTCTACATTGCTCAACCAGTTGGGCTGTCTCGACACTCCGAGTAGCGGTGAGTATTATCTCGACGGCGTTTCCGTGCGTAAGATGAAGAAGCCAGACAGGGCTGTGTTGCGTAATCGAAAGATTGGTTTCGTATTCCAGAATTACAATCTTTTGCCAAAGACGACAAGCATTGAGAACGTAGAACTGCCGCTGATGTATAATCCGGACGTTAGCGCAAAGGAGCGTCGGGAGCGTGCGATACGCTCACTTGAGGCCGTAGGTCTTGGCGACAGGCTTTATCATAAGTCAAATCAGATGTCGGGAGGACAGATGCAGCGTGTGGCCATAGCCCGTGCGTTAGTCAACAATCCGGCAGTGCTGCTTGCAGATGAGGCTACCGGCAACCTTGACACACGCACGTCTTTCGAGATACTTGTGCTCTTCCAGGGACTTCATGCGGAAGGGCGTACAATCATATTTGTCACCCACAATCCCGACATCGCCGCCTATTCGAGTCGTAACATCGTGCTGCGCGACGGCAAGATATGCAGCGACACGGTGAACGATAATATCCTTTCGGCCGCCAAGACACTTGCCGAACTGCCTCCGTCAAGGGATGATTGAGGCGTTATCTGCAATATTTTATCGAATGTAAATAACTTGATTGCGAAGCATGAGCATAGCCAATCTTTTCAAAATAGCGTTGCGCGCCATCGCCGCCAACAAGCTGCGCTCGTTTCTTACGATGCTCGGTATCATAATAGGTGTCGCGTCTGTCATCACGATGCTTGCCATTGGGCAGGGCAGTAAGCGCAGCATACAGAAGCAAATCTCGGAAATGGGGTCGAACATGATTATGATAATGCCCGGCCAGGATATGCGCGGCGGAGTGCGCCGCGACGCCTCTGAGATGGAAACTCTTAAGTTGACGGACTATGATGCACTGAAAGACCAGTGTCAATATATCAGTGCAATAAGTCCTGTTGTTAACAGTTCGGGGCAGTTTATTTATGGTAATAACAATACTCCGTCAACAATTTACGGCGTTAACGGCGACTATCTTACTATCCGCCAGCTGTCTGTTGAGGACGGAGAGATGTTCACCGATGAAGACATCAAGGCCAGTGCGAAGGTGTGTGTCGTAGGAAAGACTGTCGCAGACAATCTCTTCCCGGACGGTTCAGACCCTGTGGGAAAGGTTGTCAGATTCAACACGATACCATTCCGCATTGTCGGTGTGTTGAAAAGCAAGGGCTACAATTCAATGGGAATGGATCAGGACGACCTTGTCCTTGCGCCGTATTCGGCCGTGATGAAGCGCATTCTTGCAATAACTTACGTACAAAGCATCAACTGCTCGGCGTTGACCGAAGACCTTACGGACAAGGCCACGGAGGAGATAACAACCATACTGCGCACCCAGCACAAATTGAAAGATGCCACAGACGAAAGTGAGGGCGATGAAGATGACTTCAACATACGTTCACAAGAAGAGTTGGCTACGATGATGAATTCCACAACCGACCTCATGACGATACTCCTTGCCTGCATTGCAGGCATATCTTTGGTGGTCGGAGGCATTGGCATCATGAACATAATGTATGTCAGCGTAACCGAGCGCACACGCGAAATAGGCCTCCGCATGAGTGTCGGAGCGAGGGGCGTTGACATCCTGAGCCAGTTCCTCATAGAGTCAATCCTGCTCAGCGTGACGGGCGGAATAATCGGCGTACTTATCGGCGTGGCCGCCACTTACGGCGTAAACATCTTCGCCAAGTGGCCTGTCTTTATCCAGCCTTGGAGCGTGTTGTTAAGTTTTTGTGTATGTACGGCCACCGGAGTGTTCTTTGGTTGGTATCCGGCGAAGAAGGCAGCGATGCTCGACCCGATAGAGGCGATAAGGTATGAATAAACCTTTAACTGTATGGAAAATGACGAATAACAAGTTTTTTACGGTGGCGTTACACGCCGTTTGCTGGTTCCTGGTAGCCTTGCCGTCGGTGATGTTTGCCCCGACGCACGTTGAACAGACCGTAGGCATGATACTTATACGCCTGTGCCTGCCGCTGTTCTTGTTCGTGGTTTTCTATCTTAATTACTTTTGGCTTGTACCGTCCTTTTTTATGCAGCGGCGCATGAGGGTTTACGTTTGTGTCAATCTTGCCGTCACCATAGTGCTGGCATTGTGCATGGACGGGCTGATGGGCGTTTTGCGTTCAATGGAGTTTGAGGTCGGCCATGCTTTTCCAAGGCCGGCAGACCGTATGGGTATGCCGGTGATGGTTGTCGTGAAAGTGCTTAAAAACTTAACGCCGTTCGTTCTTTCTGTTGTGTTTGCCACGCTTCTGCGTATGGCTTTGCGTTGGCAGAAGACCGAGGCAGAGCGCAGGGAGATGGAGATACAGAAGACTGAGGCGGAACTGAAAAACCTTCAGAACCAGATAAACCCGCACTTTCTGCTCAACACTCTCAACAATATTTATGCCCTAATATCATTTGACACGGCCAAGGCGCAGCGAGCCGTACTGTCGTTGAGCGCACTGTTGAGACAGATGCTTTACGGCGGAAGGCAGAGCACGGTGAGCATGAAGGACGAAGTGGAGTTCATACGCAACTATGTCGAACTGATGAAATTGCGGCTTAACAGGAATGTAAAGATTGACTTCAGTGCGCACATTCCATCCGACCGCGACGTGCGTATTGCGCCATTCATATTAATATCGCTTGTTGAAAACGCCTTCAAGCATGGTGTCAGTCCCACTGAACCGAGTTTCGTTTCCATCTGTATCGTGGCCGGCGACGGTAAATTTGTCTGTGAAATAACCAACAGCAATCATCCCAAAAATTCTTCTGACAAGAGCGGCCACGGCATCGGCCTTGAACAAGTGGCCAGACGACTCGAACTGGCTTACGCCGGGCGTTATGAGTGGCAACGCGGTGTAGACAAGCAAAACAATGTGTATTTCTCTAAAATTATAATCTATGATATTGACTTGTGCGATAATAGATGATGAGCCTTTGGCCGGCGAATTGTTGGCTTCGTATGTGAAAAAGACACCCGAACTGCGGCTCACGGGCGTTTACGGCAGTGCTGTTGAGGCTATGAAAGAACTTCGCGGCAATCCCGTCAACCTGTTGTTCCTTGACATCCAGATGCCCGAACTTAGCGGTCTGGAGTTTGCCAACCTGTTGCCGAAGGAAACTAAAATCGTCTTTACCACGGCGTTCGACCGCTATGCCGTAGATGGCTACAAGGTTGACGCTGCCGGCTACCTGCTCAAGCCGATAAGTTATGACGACTTCATCAAGGTAGTTGACAAGGTTGCTGACTGGTTTGAAGCTAAGGAACGGCACGACGCCGCCGTGAGTGACAGGTTTGTTTTCGTCAAGAGCGAATATAAATTGGTACGTATTTCCTTTGATGAAATACTGTATGTCGAGGGCGTCAAGGACTATGTGAAGTTCTACCTTGCCGACCACCGCAAGGCTGTAATGTCGCTGATGAACATGAAGAAGGTGGAGGAATACCTGCCCGCTCCCCGTTTTCTCCGCGTACACCGTTCGTACATTGTCAACATGACCAAGGTTGACACCGTTGACCGGGGCCGGGTTGTCATCGGCGAGACGTTCATCCCCGTCTCTGAAAGTTACAAAGACGCCGTGCAGGAATACATCGACCGGCACAGCCTTTGCTAAATTAAGAATTAAGAGTTAAGAATTAAGAAAATATGCCTTGCCTGGTGTTAAGCCTTTATGTTGCATATTTTCTTAATTCTTAACTCTTAATTCTTAATTATCATAGATTTCTTCCGGCCTTTCGGCGAACGTCTCTGCCCCGTTTTCTTCCAAAAACACTTTGTCGCGGAAGCCCCACAGCACGCTGATGCAGGGCAGTCCGCAGTTGCGCGCTGTGGCCACGTCCACCTCGCTGTCGCCCACGTACACTGCCCCCTCTTTGTCTGTGCCGAGCCGCCGCAAGGCTTCCAGCACGGTGTCAGGAGCCGGTTTCTTGCGCACTTGTTCGCTTTCTCCTATCGCCACGTTTATGTATTCGCTGAAGAACGTGCGGCAGAGAGCCTCCGTAGCCTTGCAATACTTATTGCTAACCACGGCCATGCGTTTGCCGCGTCGTTTCAATTCTTCCAGCATCTCCATGATGCCGGGGTAGGGGCGTGTGGTGTCTGTGCTGTGCTTAAGGTAATGGCTGATGAACGTCTGATAAGCCTCCTCATACTTCGGGTTGTTCTTTCCGCCGGGCACGGCGCGCTCTATCAGCTTCCTCACACCGTTGCCAACCATCATCCTGACTTCCTCTGTAGAATACTCTTTCATTCCCTCCGCCCTCATTGCGTGGTTCACGCTCGACGTCAGGTCGTCGAGCGTATAAAGCAGTGTGCCGTCAAGGTCGAAGATATAAGTGTCATACTGTTTCATGTTGTTTACGGTTATGGGGTTATTGGGTTATTCGGTTTTACGGCTGTGGAGTCATGAGGATGTGTGGGTTTACGGTTGCGTTGTTGCACAATCATATTTTGGAATACCGGCGTAGTCCTGATTATTCATTTTCATTCTTAATTTCGTAGCTGCAAAGTTACTTCAAAATCTCCATATCCATGCCCGTTTACCCCTGTTTTTATTCTTACCATAATTTACTGTGCTAAAAACAATAACTTTTCCATACTCTTTTAGTAACATCTTTTTATTCTGCGCACACATTCTATTTTGCTTTGTGATAAAACGCTATGCGTTTGATTACAATCTAATTCGGCATCTTTTAGCTTCTAATTTGTGCCCTTTTATCCTCTTATTTGCCACATTTCACGATAAGATTCGACGTCTCTACTTATACACTAATCCAATTTTTGCTAATGACTCTTCTATTTTATTGAAAATCACAATAAACCGATAGCGTCTCGTCTTTTTCCATATCTTTGTAATCGGATAGAGACAACTCATCCAAAAATATTGAAAATAAGGAGAAGCGTTATGCTTATCTTGTAGTACGGAAACCTGGTAAATTTCTGAATTGTGTACAAGGATAGTATAGTGGTTCTCATGTTATAGCATGGGCTGCCATTAATATACATCTGTACACAAGGTTTTCTCAGAACTTCCGAACTAAGACGTAGCATTGTAGTGCCACCACGCTTCGTGATTTTGATATATGTTTAACTATAAAACATCAATAAAACTTATGAAAAAGACATTATTATTATTTTTGTCATTATTTTATTCAATAATGATAATTGCTCAAAGTGACAGTACCGAAAGTGTCAAACCTACTTTTGGGGTAGAATTGGATAGAAAAGTATCTGTTGCTATAATAGAAGAAAAGGTTT
Source organism: uncultured Prevotella sp. (assembly GCA_944320285.1). GTDB lineage: Bacteria > Bacteroidota > Bacteroidia > Bacteroidales > Bacteroidaceae > Prevotella. The sequence goes on along the minus strand of CALUGX010000041.1, from coordinate 8,058 downwards.
ATAGGAATATAATTGTCGAATTGGATGCCGCTGACTTAGGAGAGATATTCTCTGAAGGAGTAAAGATAATTGTAAAGGATGCAGAAACAGGAAAAAGATTATACAAGAAAAGATTTTCAAAATCTTATCTCTATGCTTTTTCTAACGGTACAATTCAAGTAGGCAAGGGTAATGCGTTAACTCAACTCATATTATATAAAGTTGATGAATATGGTATTTGGGCGTTGATAATAAGAGAAAAAGGTATTTACTAAAATAAAATACAGTATTATTATTCCGTTTTTCTTCTTTGGTTTCATTTTTGTTTTGTATATTTGCCCCGAAAACACGAATACTTGAAAAACAGGCAAATGACAATTAACGAAAACGCCATATTGCGCAAGATGGGAATCGAGGCCTTGAGCGGTATGCAACAGGACATGAAAGAGGCTGTGCTCGGCACGGCTTGCGATGTTGTTCTGCTGTCGGCGACGGGCACCGGAAAGACATTGGCTTACCTGTTGCCGCTTGTTGAAATGCTCGATGGCGAGGCTGATACACTTCAGGCAGTTGTCATAGTGCCGGGCAGGGAATTGGCTTTACAGTCGCACGAGGTGTTCAAGAGTATGGGCTGCGGGCTGCGCTCGATGTGTCTTTATGGCGGACGCCCAGCGATGGACGAGCACAGGGAGCTGCGGCGGGTGCAGCCGCAGGTGGTGTTCGCCACGCCCGGCAGGTTGGTGGATCATTTGATTAAGGACAACTTCAACCGTTACGGTGTGCGCTATCTCGTTATTGACGAGTTTGACAAATGCCTGAAGATGGGCTTCCGCGACGAGATGAAGCGTGCTTTGGATATGCTGCCGGGAGTGGGGCGCAGGTTTCTGCTGTCGGCCACAGACGCCGAGGAGATGCCGGGCTTCGTCAATATGGGGCGCGTTAAACGGCTTGATTATTTGACTGATGGCGACGTTTCAGACCGTGTGGCGACGTATATCGTGAAAAGTCCGGGCAAGGACAAACTCGAAACGCTTGCCTCGTTGCTGTGTTCGTTTGGAGGGAAAAGTACGATAGTGTTCCTTAACTTCCGCGACAGTGTGGAGCGCACGGGCGAGTATCTTATGGAAAAAGGTTTTATAGTCAGTATGTTCCACGGAGGCATGGAGCAACGCCGGCGTGAAGATGCGGTGTTCAGATTTGCCAACGGCTCGGCCAACGTGCTCGTGGCTACCGACTTGGCGTCTCGCGGATTGGATATTCCGGAGGTTGACAACATAGTGCATTATCATTTGCCGGTAGGTGAAGACGAGTATGTTCACCGTGTAGGTCGCACTGCGAGGTGGCTGTCCGATGGCAGGGCGTTCTTCCTGTTGGCCCCTGATGAGTCGCTGCCGGAATATGTTGCAGAGACCCCGCAGCTGTATGACATACCTGAAGGCGTAAAAGACGTGCCACAGCCGCGTATGGCTACACTATATATAGGTAAGGGAAAGAAAGACAAGGTGTCGAAAGGCGACGTGTTGGGCTTTCTTTGCAAGGTCGGTGGCTTGACCGGTAGCGACATTGGGAGAATAGACATTCGTGAAAGGTACTGTTACGCCGCTGTAGCCAATGACAAGTGGAAGGACGTTGTAGAGAAGGCTTCAGGTGCAAAGCTGAAAGGCATAAAGACAGTTGTTGAGCTGATTAAATAACAAAATGTCAGTATTTTTAAATAATTTAACTAAATAATTTGCGTATTACGAGAATAATCGTATACTTTTGCAAAAGTAAAAAAGTAAACTTTAAAACTTAAATCAATATGAAGAAGTACAACTTTAATGCAGGTCCGTCAATCCTTCCGCGTGAAGTGATAGAGAACACGGCCAAACAGATTTTAGACTTTAACGGCAGTGGTTTGTCATTGGCAGAAATAAGCCACAGGGCAAAGGATTTCCAGCCTGTTGTGGACGAGGCTGTGGCACTCATCAAAGAGCTGCTTAACGTGCCCGAAGGTTATTCGGTTCTCTTCCTCGGTGGTGGTGCGTCGCTTGAGTTCTGCATGGTGCCTTACAACTTCCTCGTGAAAAAGGCCGCTTACCTTAATACGGGTACATGGGCGAAGAAGGCAATGAAGGAAGCCAAGTTGTTTGGAGAAGTTGTGGAGGTTGCTTCTTCTGCCGACGCTAATTATACATACATACCAAAGGGTTGGACTTGCCCGACGGATGTTGACTATCTGCATATAACAACGAACAATACCATCTACGGAACTGAAATACGCAAGGAACCGGAAGTTCCCGTAAGGCTTATCGGTGATATGTCTTCAGATATTTTCAGCCGCCCCGTTGACGTGGCAAAATACGACTGCATCTATGCCGGTGCACAGAAAAACCTCTCAATGGCCGGTGTTACTGTTGTCATCGTAAAGGACGACGCATTAGGCAAAGCTCCGCGCGAAATACCTACTATGTTGAACTATCAGACCCATGTAGACAAAGGCTCGATGTTTAACACTCCGCCTGTCGTGCCTATTTATTGCGCCCTTGAGACCCTTCGCTGGATTAAGAAGAGCGGTGGCGTAGAAGCTATGGATAAACGTGCGCATGAGCGTGCAGATTTGCTTTATGCCGAGATAGACAGGAATAAGCTGTTCCGCGGTACTGTGGCTGAAGAGGATAGGTCGCTGATGAACATCTGCTTCGTTATGAATGACGAGTATGCAGAACTTGAAAAACCGTTCTTCGAGTATGCTACGTCTCAAGGCATGGTGGGCATCAAGGGGCACCGCTCTGTAGGAGGTTTCCGCGCAAGCTGCTACAACGCAATGAGCGTAGAGGGCGTACAGGCTCTTGTTAAGTGCATGAAAGACTTTGAGGCACAACACTAAGAGAATTAATAGTTAAAAGTTGAAAGTGAAGAATCCGAACCCGCAGGGCAAACGGATTGTTCACTTTTCACTTTTGGTGTTTTATTTTAAAATAAATTTAAGACTATGAAAGTACTTGTAGCAACAGAAAAACCGTTTGCACCGATAGCAGTGGATGGTATCAGGAAAGAAATAGAGGAAGCCGGACACGAGCTTGTGCTTCTTGAGAAATATACAGATGTTTCACAGTTGTTAGATGCCGTGAAAGACGCCGATGCGATGATAGTGCGTTCAGACAAGGTAACGCCTGCAGTGCTTGACGCAGCCGAGCAACTCAAGGTGGTTGTTCGTGCCGGTGCCGGATATGACAGCATAGATACAGCATACGCAAAAGAGAAGGGCGTGGTAGTGGAGAATACACCGGGACAGAACTCCAACGCAGTTGCCGAACTCGTCTTCGGATTATTGGTTTATGCAGTGCGCAATTTCTATAACGGCAAGGCCGGAACTGAATTGATGGGTAAAAAGCTGGGCATTCTCGCTTTCGGCAACGTGGGACGCAACGTTGCACGCATAGCCAAAGGCTTTGGTATGGATGTTTATGCTTATGACGCATTCTGTCCGAAAGAAGTAATTGAGGAAGCCGGTGTGCACGCAGTAGGCTCACAAGATGAGTTGTTTGAAAATTGTGACATCGTATCTCTGCACATTCCTGCCACTCCGGAGACTAAGCAGAGCATCAACTATGCTTTGGTTGGCAAGATGAAGAAAGGTGGCATTGTTGTTAACACAGCGCGCAAGGAAGTTATCAACGAGCCTGAATTGCTTAAACTCATGGCTGAGCGCGAAGACTTGAAATATATAACCGACATTAAACCGGACGCAGACGCAGACTTTGCCAAGTATGAGGGACGCTATTTCAGTACGCCTAAGAAGATGGGTGCACAGACGGCAGAGGCTAACATCAATGCCGGAATAGCGGCAGCAAAGCAGATAAACGCATACTTCAAGGATGGTTGTACGAAGTTCCAGGTGAACAAGTGATAATGTGTTGATTTAAAGAAAACAATATTATGGCAACAATAAAACCATTCAGAGGTATACGCCCGCCGAAACAATATGTAGAGGAAGTTGAGTCAAGACCGTATGATGTGCTTGATTCAGAAGAAGCGCGCAAAGAGGCAGGCGACAACGAAAAGAGCCTTTACCATATTATAAAACCTGAAATTGACTTCGCTCCTGGCACAAGCGAGTATGATCCGCGTGTGTATGATAAGGCTGCTGAGAACTTCAAGAAGTTCCAAGAAAAGGGGTGGCTTGTACAAGACGACAAAGAGCAATATTATATTTACGCCCAGACGATGAACGGCAAGACACAGTACGGACTTGTGGTTTGTGCTTATGTGGACGATTATCTCAACGGCGTAATCAAAAAGCATGAGCTTACACGTCGCGACAAAGAGGAAGACCGTATGAAGCACGTGCGTGTGAATAATGCCAATATAGAGCCGGTGTTCTTTGCATATCCCGACAACAGCGTGCTCGACAGCCTCATAATGAAGTATGCTCAGACAACGCCGGAGTATGATTTTATAGCCCCGATTGACGGTTTCCGTCATCAATTCTGGGTAATCTCGAACGATGATGACATTGCTACGGTGACTAAAGAGTTCGCCAATATGCCTTCATTGTATATAGCCGACGGCCATCACCGTTCGGCTGCGGCAGCCCTCGTTGGTGCAGAGAAGGCGAAGCAAGATCCCAATCATAACGGTACGGAAGAGTATAATTATTTCATGGCGGTATGTTTCCAAGCCTCACAGCTCACCATTTTGGATTATAACCGTGTTGTGAAAGATTTGAACGGACTGACATCCGAACAGTTTATCAACGCTTTGAAGAAGAATTTTGATGTTGAAGAAAAGGGTGCAGACACTTATAAGCCAAATCAACTTCACAATTTCTCTTTGTATCTTGACGGGAAATGGTATAGCCTTACAGCGAAAGCCGGCACATTTGATGACACAGACCCAATAGGAGTGCTTGACGTTGATATTTCGAGCCGTTTGATTTTGGATGAAATTCTCGGCATAAAGGATTTGCGTTCAGACAAGCGTATTGACTTTGTTGGCGGCTTGCGCGGACTGGAAGAACTCAAACGCAGGGTTGACAGCGGCGAGATGCGTATGGCATTGGCACTTTATCCTGTGACAATGAAACAGATAATGGATATTGCTGACAGTGGAAAGATTATGCCGCCAAAGGCAACATGGTTTGAGCCAAAGTTGCGTTCTGGATTGGTTATCCATAAGCTGTCATAATCATTTGTCAACTTTGATGGGTTCAGACGAATTTAAAACTATAACAAACGTAGGCGAGGGGACTTATTCCGAGAAGCGGAGTAAGTTCCTCGCTTTTTCTCATCATGTAGAGAACGTTGATGAAGTAAAGGAACTGATACAACAGTACAGAAAGAAATATTACGATGCCCGACACATTTGTTATGCTTATGTTCTTGGCGCAGAGCGTAACGTATTCCGTGCCAATGATGATGGCGAACCGAGCAGTACGGCAGGGAAACCGATACTCGGACAGATAAACAGTATGGAGTTGACAGATGTCATGGTTGTGGTTGTGCGTTATTATGGCGGTGTAAACCTTGGTACCGGCGGGCTTATCGTGGCATACAGAACAGCCGCAGCTGCAGCGTTGGCATCTTCAAAGGTCGAAACAAGGCAGGTTGAAGCTGTTGTTACGTACGACTTCCCTTACGTTATGATGAATTCCGTTATGCGTGTCGTTAAAGAATTGAAGCCCAGGATTATCTCTCAAACATACGATTCGACGTGTGAGATAAAACTTGGAATAAGGAAATCAGAGGAAGATTTGCTCAAATCAAGGCTTGAAAAACTCTCATTTGAATGATATTTTTTTGCCAAATGAAAAAATAGTATTATCTTTGCAGCCGTGAAAGTTCGATAAAGAGCTTTTTAAAAGTCAAATGTTATTTGAACGACTTGGAAGATTGGCAGAGTGACCGAATGCGCTGGACTCGAAATCCGGTATACCCATTACGGGTATCGGGGGTTTGAATCCCTCATCTTCCGCAGTTTTTAGGGTGGAAGAGGCAAGTTTTTCTTGCCTCTTTTTATTTAAAAAGTAAAAAGTTCACAATAAACCTTTTATGAATATAAATCTAATGTTGTTTGTCAAAAAACAATGTTTGTGCTGTGTGCATTTTTACTATCTTTGCAAAAAAAGATTTGTTGTGTTTCACAACTAAAGCGCAGATTTGCATTGCGTTAACTTTAATATTTTTTGTAAATATCAAATTACTATTTATCAACCTAATATAAAATGAAAAACTATCCTAAAATCGGTATTCGTCCGATTATAGACGGACGTCAGGGAGGCATTCGTGAAAGTCTTGAAGACAAGACTATGATGTTGGCCCATGCGGTAGCTGAACTTATTTCAAAGAATGTGAAGAACGGTGACGGTTCACCGGTAGAGTGCGTTGTGGCCGACGGTACGATTGGTCGTGTGGCCGAAGCGGCACGTTGCGCCGAGAAGTTTGAGAGTTGTGGAGTAGGTTCCACAATCTCGGTGACGTCTTGCTGGTGTTATGGTTCGGAGACGATGGATATGCATCCATATTGGCCGAAGGCCGTTTGGGGCTTCAACGGGACGGAACGTCCTGGCGCAGTTTATCTTGCAGCGGTGCTTGCTGCCCACGCCCAGAAGGGGTTGCCTGCATTCGGAATATATGGACATGACGTGCAAGACCTTGAAGACAACACTATACCGGCAGACGTGGCAGAGAAAATCTTACGTTGGGCGAGGGCGGCACAAGCCGTGGCTACGATGCGCGGGAAGTCTTATTTATCAGTAGGAAATGTAGCAATGGGCATAGCCGGCAGCATTGCCAATGCCGACTTCATGCAGGAATATCTCGGCATCCGTGCCGAGCAGGTGGATATGACAGAGATACTCCGCCGTATGGAAGAAGGGATATATGACAAAGCCGAGTATGAGAAGGCCATTGCATGGGTAAAAAAATATTGTGTGCCTAATGAAGGTGAAGACATTGGAAACAGGGATGTCAAGAAAAAAGATCGTGCCGGCAAGGATGCAGACTGGGAGTTTGTCACCAAGATGACAATGATAATCCGCGACTTGATGACGGGCAACGAGAAATTGCTTGATGCAGGATTTAAAGAAGAATCGCTCGGACATAACGCTATCGCCGGAGGTTTCCAGGGGCAAAGGCAATGGACAGACTTCAAGCCGAATGGAGATTTCTCTGAAGCGATGCTTAATACCTCGTTTGATTGGAACGGAATACGTGAGCCTTATGTCGTTGCAACCGAGAACGATACCTGCAACGGTCTGACAATGCTTCTTGAACACTTGCTTACCAACAGGAGCGCTATATTCTCTGATGTCAGGACTTATTGGAGCCCGGAGGCCGTAAAGCGGGTAACGGGGAAAGAACTTACAGGACGTGCTTCAGGCGGTATAATCCATCTTATAAATTCGGGAGCGACTACGCTTGACGGAACCGGTCGTTGCTGCGACGCCGACGGTAATCCTGTTATGAAGCCGCATTGGGAAATGACGGAGGCCGACGTCGAGGCTTGCCTCGCCGCAACTACTTGGTATCCGGCCAACCGTGACTACTTCCGTGGCGGCGGTTTCTCGTCAAACTTCCTGTCAAAAGGCGGTATGCCTGTAACTATGGCCAGGTTAAATATTGTCAAAGGTCTTGGCCCTGTGCTTCAGCTTGCTGAAGGATGGACAGTAGACATTGATCCTGAAATACACAAGATAATCGACAAGCGTACCGACCCGACATGGCCTACCACATGGTTTGTGCCGCGCCTTTGTGACAAACCGGCATTCAAGGATGTTTATTCGGTAATGAACAACTGGGGAGCCAATCACGGCTCTATAATTTACGGACACATAGGTGCCGACCTTATCACCCTTGCTTCGATGTTGCGCATACCGGTTTGTATGCACAACGTTGACGCCGACCGGATTTTCCGCCCTGCTGCATGGAATGCTTTTGGCATGGATAAGGAAGGCGCTGACTTCAGGGCTTGCAAGAATTTCGGTCCGTTGTATAAATAATCGAGGGATAAAATCTGAAACAAATGAGAGTGTATCAAATTGAGAAATATTTGATTCACTCTCTTTTTCATTTTGTCTGGTATAAAAAAATCAAGCAG
>CALUGX010000040.1 GCA_944320285.1 uncultured Prevotella sp. | reverse complement strand
AGCAACGATTATCAACGATACTTGTGCAACAAAAAAGGCGCCCGTAAAGAGCGCCATATTAATCGATTATAATCAATTTAACTATTTGATAATCAGATATTTACTTTCCGATGCAAAAGTGGGTGAAGATGTTTTGGAGCGTCTCCTCGGTAGTTATTTCGCCGCCAACTATTTCGGCGAGATGGTGGAGGCAGTCGCGGAGGTCTTGCGCCACGAGGTCTGAGGGCAGGTTGTCGGCGAGGCCTTGGCGCACGCGGCGGATGTCGTCGAGGGCGAGAGTGAGGGCTTCGTAGTGGCGGACATTGGTAACAACGATGTCTGCCGACGATATTTCGGGCAGTCCGGCGGCTTCTATGAGCATCTGGCGCAGGCGGTCGATGTTGGTGCCTTGCTTAGCCGAGATTGCTATTTTGCGGGCTTGCGGGGCAATGTCAGCGGCTGCGGTGTTTGTGGGTTGTGGGGCAATGTCGATTTTGTTGTAGACAATGATGAGCTGCTTGCCTTGGCATAAGGGAAGGATTTTTTCGGCCGTTTCTTTGTATTTATTTGAGGTGTCGGCAGCGTCGAGCATCCAGATTACGATGTCGGCCTGGCTGATTTTCTTGAATGTGCGGTCGATGCCGAGGCGTTCGATGGTGTCGTCGGTGTCGCGTATGCCGGCAGTGTCGATGAAGCGGAAGGTCACGCCGCCGATGTCGGCTGTGTCTTCTATTACGTCGCGCGTTGTGCCGTGTATGTCGCTGACGATGGCGCGGTCTTCGCCCACGAGGGCGTTGAGCAGGGTTGACTTGCCGGCGTTGGTCTCGCCGACGATGGTCACGGGTACACCGTTCTTTATGGCGTTGCCAACGCTGAACGACGAGGCGAGTCTCGATATTGCCGTCTCTATCTGCACTGCGGTGGAGTCAAGCTCGGTGCGGTCGGCAAACTCCAGTTCTTCGTGGTCGCTGAAGTCGAGTTCGAGTTCCAGCAGCGACGTCAGCCTTAGCATCTTGTCGCGCAACTGCGCCAGTTCCCGGCTGAAGCCGCCGCGCATCTGGTTTATGGCCAGTCGGTGAGTGGCGGCCGACGTAGAGGCTATCAGGTCGGCCACGGCTTCGGCTTGGCTTAAGTCCATCTTGCCGTTGAGGAAGGCGCGGCGCGTAAACTCGCCCGGCCCGGCGGCGCGGCAGCCGTGGGCTATGAGCAGCTGCATCACACGTTGCAGGACATAGGCCGACCCGTGGCATGATATTTCGGTAGAGTCTTCACCAGTGTAAGAGTGGGGTGCGCGGAACAGGCTCACCAATACGTCGTCTACGGTCTCGCCGTCGTCGTCGGTTATTTTGCCGAACGTTATTGTGTACGGTTGCCTTTCGGCCAGCGTTTTGCCGTTTTTGTCGGTCGGTGTGAATATTTTGTCCGTTGTTTTAATGGCTTCGGGTCCTGACACGCGGACTATGCCGATTGCCCCGCCGCGGCCTGTGGCTATGGCGCATATAGTGTCTTCGTTGATTGTCATCGTTGTGTATTGCTTAAGTCATTGCAAAGGTAGTGATAAAAAAGTAGTTAAAGTAGTTAAAGTGGTTAAAGTAGTTAAAGTAGATACAAGGAGTTATGAAGTTAAGGAGTTAACTCCTTTAATTAATCACTGATTAGCAGTCAAAGTTTTCCCTTGCAATAGTCCATATTGTCAAGGCCGTGCCATCCGTCGTCTTTCATTTCGCGCAGAAACAGCCGTGCACACATTTCGGCGTCGTCGCCGGCGCGGTGGTGCCGGCCGTAAGGTATCTCGAATTGTTCACAGAGATAGTCAAGTTTGTTACATGGAAATGTGTACAGACACCTTGCGGCGCGCAACGTGCAGAAGTAAGTAACATCGGGCTTTGGCAAGTCGTACAGTTCGAGGGAACTGCGTATGCACCCGATGTCGAATGCTGCGTTGTGCGCCACGAGCACGGGGCAGTCGTCAAGATATTTGCATATCTCTCCCCACACGTGTGGAAATTCTGGTGCATCGGCGGTGTCTTCAGGCCTTATGCCGTGTATTTGAATATTGAAATGACTGTATCTGTTGCCTTGTGGACGGATGAGCCACGAGCGCGTCTCTGTCACGCGCCCTCTGTCCACCACGCAGATGCCGGCTTCGCATATCGATGCCCTGCTGCCCGTGGCAGTCTCGAAGTCTATGGCTATGAAGTTGTCGCCCGTTGCGTTTCCCGCGTTGTTCATTTGTTTTCTTTGTTATTTGTGTAAAAGTCGGCCATTGTCTTTACGTAAGCCGCCATATCCATGCGCATTTTTTTGGGGCTGATCAATTCCATCTGGTTCCCTTGTGCGAGAATTAGTTGGTAAAAGTCGTATGTCGGTTTCACGCGGTATTCAAACAATACGCCCTTGTCGTCGCGGCCTGTTTCACGCTGAGACGGATGCAGCGGCAGGGTGCGCAGATAGTCGGCGAAGCCGCCGTAGGCGCGAACCACGACACTTTCCACCGGTTCGGCAGACGTAATGACGCCGCAACATCCCTCAAAATAGCGGTCGATGTCGAAGTCGGTGTTCACCTTGAACGTCTCGCCGTTTTCGTATAGGTTGCTGATGCGGTCGAGCGCATACACGAGGAACACGTCTTCCGGCTGCCATCCCTTGTCACGGTTGCGCTGTGAATAATACGGGCTTCGCGCCACAACGTACCACCGCCGCTTCACTACTTTCAGGCAGTAAGGCTCGATGTCGAACGTAGTAGGCTCCGGCCGGCCGAAGCCCCGGTGGGTTATCGTGAGCACGCGGTTGCGGCGCATGGCGTCGGCTATGGGCATCAGCCACGTGTGTCCTGACGGTATGTCCTCGTATATTATGCGCCCTTCGAGCCCGCTGTCGGCCTTTATCTGGTTGAGCGTGGCATACGAGCTGATGAGCCAACTGCGGAAATTGTTTCCCGTCAGGCGTTCAGGTTCGTCGATGAAGTACCGGTAGCCGTCTTTCGCGTCACAGTTGATGTAGATGTCGAAGATGTCCTTAATTGCCTTCCTGTGGTTGTGGAATGTGCGCAGTGGCAGGTCGTCGCCGTAGTTGAGGCTGCTCTCCTGCCACAGGTGGTTGATTTCGCTGAATGTCAGCCGTTTGTGCCTCATCAGGATGTCAACCAGCCAGACGTAGCGTCCTAAAAGGTTTGCGTTCATGTCGTTATTGTTTAGGTTGCGTATGCAAAGATACGGACAATATTATGCCAAACTGTTGCACGGTGTGTTGTTATATTTTGTGTTTTATCATTTTTAACATTGAAAGGGGAGGTTATTAGTAGTTAAAGTAGTTAGAGTTGTTAGAGAAGTTAAAGTAGTTAAAGACAAATGCTTTGTCCGATTATATGTATTTGGCGATACGTAGGATTGTTGCGGGCGTCCTGCTTTTTATAAATAAAGGTTAAAAATATATGGTTTGCCGTAAGGTGTGCTGCGGTTCGGCATACAATATCTATAGTTTTGCACGTGTAAAAGATACATAAATGTAAGCAATTATCCTGCCATTTGTCATACAGGTAGAAATTGGCTGAGCAAATGTCTTTAACTACTTAGCGACCGCAGGGAGCGTTAACTCCTTTAACTTCTTTAACTACTAATTAATGTGCGCAAAGCGAACATTAAATTAAAGATATTAAACAAAGACCAGACTTTAGACTTTATTAGACTGTTTGGGTGAAGAGTTGGTAACGAAGAGTGAAGAATGCGACGGCACAGTCAGGCTCATCTCCGTTTCCGCCCTTCACTCTTTATTTTTGCAAAGCTGTAAAATCCTTAATTCTTCACTCTTCGCCCTTCATTCTCCCCAGTCCCATTTCCTTGGCCTTCTGCATCAGCAAGGCCATCAGCGGTTCGCGCTCGTTTGGCACACGGTTGTCGAGCACGGCGTCCTTGAGCGTCTGTTTAAGGATGCCCACCTCGCGCGACGGTTTCAGGCCGAACATCTCCATTATCTCAGTGCCGTCGATGCAAGGCTGCAATAGGCGTTTATAGTCTTTTTCCTTAAGGTCGTGCAGTTTTGAGCGCACTATGCGGAAGTTTTCAAGGAAACGCTTTTTCCTCACCTCGTTCTTGCTCGTTATATCGGCTTCGCACAGCGTCATCAGGTCGTCGATGTCGTCGCCGGCGTCGTTCAGAAGGCGTCTCACCGCACTGTCGGTCACCACTTCGTCGGCTATTACGATAGGGCGCATATGCAGGTCTACGAGCTTTTTCACGTATTTCATTTTCGCGTCCATCGGCAGTTTCAGACGTCTGAATATTTCAGGCACCATCTTCGCCCCCACGAAGTTATGGTTGTGGAACGTCCAGCCCTGCGCATTGCTCCACCGCTTGGTCTTAGGCTTTCCGATGTCGTGCAGCAGGGCGGCCCAGCGCAGCCACAGGTTGTCAGACCGCCGGGCTACGTTGTCCAATACTTCGAGCGTGTGGTAAAAGTTGTTCTTGTGCGCTCTTCCGTTGCGTGTCTCCACTATGTCGAGGGCCGTAAGCTCAGGCATTATGCGCGCCAGCAGCCCGCAGCGGTACAGGTCAACGAAGCCCCGGCTCGGCGCCTCCGTCATCATTATCTTGTTAAGTTCCTCCTCTACGCGCTCTCCGCTGATTATATTTATCCTGTCGGCGTTGCGCAAAAGTGCGTCGAAGGTCTCGTCCTCGATGTAAAATTTCAGTTGTGCGGCGAAGCGTATGCAGCGCAGCATACGCAGGGGGTCGTCCGAGAAGGTGACGTCAGGGTCGAGCGGTGTGCGTATGATGCCGTCCTCAAGGTCGGCCAGGCCGTCGAACGGATCTACCAGCTCGCCGAACCGCTCCTTGTTCAGGCATACGGCGAGTGCGTTTATGGTGAAGTCGCGCCGGTTCTGGTCGTCCTCCAGCGTGCCGTCCTCCACCACGGGCTTGCGCGAGTCGTGACTGTAGCTTTCCTTGCGCGCGCCGACAAACTCCACCTCAAGGCCTTTGTATTTCACCTGCGCCGTGCCGAACGTGCGGAATACTGACAGGTGGGCCGTCTTTCCCAGCCTCTCTTTCAGCCCCTCGGCCATGCTGATGCCGCTGCCCACAACCACCACGTCAATGTCGTTAGACGGCCGTTCGAGGAACAGGTCGCGCACGTAGCCGCCAACGACGTAGCATTCAAGGCTCAGCGCGTCGGCGGTTTCTGATATTTTATGGAATATGTCTTTATCTAAAAGTTGCGCCAGCTCGGCATCGGAAAGCATCTTCATTTTGTAATCAAATCTTAATCAGCCTGCAAAATTACGTTAATTAATTAAGAATTAAGAATTAAGGATTAAGAAATTTGCATTTAGCGGCTTTTGCGAGAGCTTCGGTTGCCCACCGTAAGCTGACCGTCGTGATGTCGGCTTGTGTTAGGTCGTTTTGCAAAAGGGCATCTTTTGCGTCCTGAAAGGGCACAAACGGGGATGCAAAAGGGCATCTTTTACAGCGCAAAAGGTGCCCTTTTGTAACGCATTGAGTGTCAATAAGTTATGAAGCCGGCCGCTTTTCGGCTTATTTTAGTCGTCTTGTCGCTTGGCAAACGGATATTTTTCACTATCTTTGCACATAAAGTAATTGAAACCGTAAGCATGAATATCATACCATACCAAGAAGTAAAAGACAAAATAGTAACTCTGCGCGGACAGGACGTAATACTCGATTTCGCCGTGGCGGAGCTTTACGGCGTGGAGACAGGGAAATAAACCAAGCCGTCAAGAACAATCCGAAAAAGTTTCCAGATGGATATATCTTTGAACTTGATAAAGCGGAGAAAATGGAAGTTATCAAAAAATTTGATAACCTCGGAAACATTAAGTTTTCTCCTTCGCTGCCTAAGGCTTTTACCGAAAAAGGACTGTATATGCTTGCGACAATCCTGAAAAGCGTGAGGGCAACGGAGACAACTATCGCCATAATAGAGGCTTTCGCGAAGTTGCGCGAGTTGTCGCGCACCATAGGCGAGCTGTCGGCAACCCCCGACAAATACGCTCAAAAGTCGCTGATGGAGAAAAGCGGCGATATAATGGCAGACCTGTTTGGCGAGGATATGCAGACAAACGAGACGGAGACTGAAATAGAACTGAACTTTGCGGTGTTGAAACTAAAGCATACCATCAAGCGGAAAGAAAAGGGAAAATAGGGTGAAGAAACAGTTTGTCACTAACAAATATTACCATACAAATTATGAAAGCATTACATTTTACGGCCATGCTGACCTTTTGCGCAGTGCTGGCTGTCACGGGTTGCGGTGAGAACGCTACGGAGAAGAAGGCGGGGAAATTGCTGGAGCAAGCCCAACAGTTTTTTGACAAGGGCGACTACGTTAAGGCCACGGCCACCATCGACTCGCTAAGAAAGAACTTCCCCGACGCTTTGGAGGCCAGGAAAAAGGGCTTGCGCCTCTTCCAGGAGGCTGAGCTCAAGCGCGCTCAGGACATTGTGGAGCGCACGGACACGGCGTTGCAGCGCGTGGAAAAGGAGTATCAGGAGCTGAAGACGCAGGTGGACAAGCTGCGCGAGAAGAGTGCGGCCACCGTGGAACAGCTGCGCGCGGTGAACCTGATGCGTGTGAAGCGCGACTCGCTCAAGACCGTTTTCGATGTGGAGTGCGCCAAAATTAAATATATAAAAAAGAAGATGGAGGAGTGAGAAAGAGGGAGGTAAGGAGTTAACTACATAACTCCTTTACTCCTAAATTTGTCTCCTTTGCATCCTTTAACTACTTTAACTTACTGTTTTTTCCATATTAATATAAATTCACTACCTTTGCACCGGAAATCCAGACAAATGGCAAACGACATACAAAAAACCGAAGGACAGTTTCGCGAAGTGATGGCCGAGTGCCGTCAGCTGTTCGCCAATAAGTTGCACGACTACGGTCCCTCGTGGCGCATACTGCGCCCGTCGTCGCTCACCGACCAGCTGTTCATCAAGGCCAAGCGCATACGTAGCTTAGAGGTGAAGAAGGAATCGCTCGTTGATGAGGGCATAAGGCCGGAGTTCGTTGCGATTGTCAATTACGGCATCGTGGGCCTGATACAGCTCGAAAGAGGCTTCACCGACGCGCCCGACATGACGGCAGACGAGGCCCTGAAGCTCTATGACGGGTTTGCCGGCCGTGCTTTGGAACTGATGCTCAGGAAAAACCACGACTACGACGAGGCCTGGAGATCTATGCGCGTAAGCAGTTACACCGACTTCATCCTTACGAAGCTACAGCGCATCAAGGAAATTGAAGACCTCGGAGGGGCCACGCTCGTGTCAGAAGGCATCGATGCCAACTATATGGATATCATCAATTATGCCGTGTTCGGCGTTATAAAACTCACTTACGGCGGATGAGTGCACGCAGGGTAGCCTTAGGGGTGGCGGTCAATGTGTGCCGCTTCATAGTCGCGCTGACGTTCATCTTTTCAGGATACGTCAAGGCGATAGACCCGTTAGGCACGCAATACAAGCTGCAAGACTATGCCGAGGCTGCGGGGCTGGCGGGCCTCTTGCCCGACTATCTTACGCTCGGCGCGTCGGTGTTGTTGGGCGGTGCGGAGTTCTGTCTCGGCGTGCTGCTGCTGTTCGCCATACAACGCAGGTTGGTTACGAAGCTCCTGTTGCTGTTTATGGCCGTGATGACGCCCCTGACGCTCTGGCTTGCCATTGCCGACCCGATAAAGGACTGCGGCTGCTTCGGCGACGCCGTGGTGCTGACTAACTGGGAGACATTCTACAAAAACCTTGTGCTCCTGGCTGCAACCGTTGTGCTGGCAAGGCGCCCGCTGATGATGCCGAGGTTCATAAGCCGCTCTAACCAGTGGATTGTAGTGAATTATACAGTCCTGTTCATCCTCGTTTCGAGCAGTTACAGCCTGTACACGTTGCCGCCGTTCGACTTCCGCCCGTATCATGTAGGGGCTAACATCCGCGAGGGCATGGAAATCCCTGAAGGGGCGGAGCAACCTCAGTTTGAGACCACCTTCATCCTTGAAAAGGACGGGGTGCGCAAGGAATTTACCCTTGACGACTATCCTGACTCCACGTGGACGTTCATCGACAGCAAGACGGTGCAGATCAAAGAGGGATACGTCCCCCCGATACACGACTTTTCGATACAGACCACCGACGGCGGCGAGGATATCACGGACAGCGTGCTTAACCGCAAGGGGTATTCGTTCATACTTGTGGCTCCGCACTTGGAACGGGCCGATGACTCAAACTTCGGCGAGATAGACGGTATCTACGAATATTGCCGCGACCACGGCTACCCCTTCTACGCGCTTACGGCGAGCAACGACGACGCCATAGCTTACTGGCGCGACATAACGGGGGCGGAATACAACTTCTACCTCACCGACGAGACAACGCTCAAGACAATAATAAGGAGCAATCCCGGACTGCTGCTCATCAAAGACGGCACGGTGATAGGGAAGTGGAGCCACAACGACCTGCCAAAACTCAACTACAGTTCAGCAGGGCTGGAAGATACCGAGTACGGGCATATACCCGAACATACGGTGACGGGCAAAGTATCGAAAATAGTGTTGTGGTACATCCTGCCGCTTATGCTCCTCGCTTTCGCCGACCGCACGTGGAAGTTCGGCCAATGGATAAGGAATAAAGAACATTCTAACAGAATATATCAATTTTTTAAAGGCAAAAAGACAATGAGAAAGAAAATTGTAGCAGGTAACTGGAAAATGAACATGAATTTGCAAGAAGGCATCGCCCTTGCAAAGGAACTCAACGACACTCTCACCAACGAGAAGCCTAACTGCGGCGTCATCATCTGCACGCCGTTTATTCACTTGGCAAGCATCGCACAATTCCTCAACCAAGACATTATAGCTCTCGGTGCCGAGAACTGCGCCGACAAGGAGAAGGGCGCTTACACGGGCGAGGTTTCGGCCGAGATGGTTAAGAGCACGGGCGCACAATACGTAATCCTCGGTCACTCGGAGCGTCGCGGATATTACGCAGAAACTCCCGAAATACTCAAGGAAAAGGTACTCCTCGCACTGAAGAACGGCCTGAAAGTAATCTTCTGTATCGGTGAGAGCCTCGAAGAGAGAGAGGCCGGCAAGCAGAACGAGGTGGTTAAGGCTGAGCTTGAAGGCAGCGTTTTCAATCTCACAGAGGAAGAGTTCAAGAACATTGTCATAGCTTATGAGCCCATCTGGGCCATCGGGACAGGCAAAACTGCGACGGCAGACCAGGCAGAAGAGATACACGCATACATCCGCAGTATCATAGCTGACAGGTACGGAAAGACCGTAGCCGACGACACGACTATACTCTACGGTGGCAGTTGTAAGGCAAGCAACGCCCCCGAACTGTTCGCCAAACCCGACATCGACGGTGGCCTCATCGGCGGAGCTTCACTGAAAGCTGCCGACTTCAAGGGCATCATCGACGCTTGGAAATAAAAGCATCTACGACAAAAGGCAGGCCGGCGACGGTAAGTGCGCCGCCGGCCATGCTCTTTTGATTTCGTTTTACATTATAATTAATAACTAAAAAACAATGAGACAATTCGCCGTCATCTTACTTCTTGCATTAGGTTGGGCTCAGCAGTCTGCTGCGCAGTCATTCCTTAACGAACTTAGGGCGAGTAAAAACGGGCAAGGGACTGTAACCGTGACGCAAAGTCCGGAAATCGACGAATTGGTTAACAACGCCAAACTCACGAGGAACCAGCCCGCCCCGGCAGTCCCGGAAAAGGTAAAACCGGCGCTACCCAAGGAAACTAAGGCAGTTGCACACAGTGAGAAAGCAAGCAAAGCGGCTCCCGAAACTACGCACACCAACCGCGCAACGGCGGCAAGGGAAAGCACCGAAAGCGAAGCTCCGGCCGTTGACACGTCGAAAAAGGTGATGCGCGGCGGGCGCAAGATCACAGGCTACCGCGTACAGGCGTATAGCGGTGGCAATTCAAGGGCTGACAGGCAGAAGGCCGAACGCATAGGCAATGCCATCAAAATGAGATTCCCTGACCTGCCGATTTACGTACATTTTTATTCTCCACGGTGGATTTGCCGCGTAGGAAACTTCCGCACTTACCAAGAAGCTAATGACGTGTTGCAAGAAATCAAAGGTATGGGCTACCGTCAGGCGTGTATCGTAAAAGGCAAAATAACAGTAGGATATTAATCTTGCAACTTATAATTCGAGGCGGCGCAGAGTATAAGTCGGCGCAGATTGGCAGTTGGCTAATATGCGGCGGGGAGCGTTTGCGCGGCGCACGTAAAACATATACAAACATAAACCAGGATGAACCCCGAAACAGAATTTCGCGAGGGACTTGATGACCTCGCCTCACACTACGAAAGCATAATCAAGCTGTTGGGCGAAGACCCAGGTCGCGAAGGCCTCCTCAAGACGCCCATGCGTGTGGCGAAGGCCATGCAGATACTTACCCGCGGTTACACGCAAGACGCCCACAAGGTGCTGCTCGACGCGCTTTTCGCAGAGAAATATAACCAGATGGTGATAGTCAAGGACATTGATTTCTTTTCTCTGTGCGAACATCACATGATACCTTTCTACGGCAAGGTACACGTAGCTTACATACCTAACGGTTACATAACCGGCCTTAGCAAGATTGCACGCGTGGTGGATATATACAGCCACAGGCTGCAAGTGCAGGAACGCCTGACGCTGCAAATTAAGGACTGCATACAAGAAACGCTAAAGCCGCTCGGCGTCATGGTCGTTGTGGAAGCTAAGCATATGTGCATGCAGATGCGCGGTGTGGAAAAGCAGAACGCCATTACAACGACGAGCGATTTCTCCGGAGCGTTCAATCAAGCCAAAACCCGCCAGGAGTTTATGAACCTGCTCCACGGCGAGGCCCACAGCCTTTGACGGCGGACTGGGACAACGGCTCATGGGATGAAACATATTTGCGTGGGAAACGGTAATTTTTTTACTATGGATGCAAGGTTTTCGTCTTGCGTGGTGTTTTATTAACAGTAAATCAGTAAAAAGCATTAAAGTAATGAAAACATTTAACAAGTTATTGGCCATTATCGTGTGTCTTTGCGGCTCAATGTCATTAGTTTCATGTATCAACGGAGACGACAACTACGGTCTTGATCCCGAAGTTGAATATTCTTACAGGTCAACAATATCGGGTTCTTACGTTGGCAGCACAGGTGGCAACTGGCAGTTGGAAAACAAAATCTACTTCTATAACGATGCAATTGACGGTGAGACAATAGAGGAAAAGACAGACTCCGTGATGAATGTGATAGGCCGTTTCAATATGGATTCAACCTTCACTATCAGCAATGTACCCGGCCGTGTGCTCGCAAAAGAGTTCCCCGATAATTACAGCGACTTGAAAGACGCCATCGAGAACGGCCCTGCGCAGACTATTTACGGTTCGTATATTATCAACAACGTAGCCCAAGACGGTGCCGCACTGTTGTTTAACGGCGTTGTTGATATACCTTCACTGACATACGGGGGAGAGACTCATGAGAACATTAGAATATTGTTCTGGCAGAATTTTGCAGCGTTCGGTTACATCAGCGGGCACAAGGCTGTGGAGCTTCCTATGTATTTCGCTGCCGTTTACGAGGGGGACAAAAAGCTGTTTGACATTTATGATGCCCAAACAACAGGCCTTGAGCAGAGTAAAGCCTTGCTCTTGATTAGGGTGACGCGCTAAGAATAACGCACGGAATGATGCCGCCAAACTGAGGCAACGAACATAATAAAACTGTGAAACCCCTGAAACCGTAATGCTGTTTCAGGGGTTTTAAGTATCTGTAAACATCGGATTTTTATTTAAGTAAAGGTTGTTTGTTTGCTGTTTATTTGTTATTTTTGCATATAAACCGCGTTTTCATCAAACAACAAACTATAATGCGCAAAATCATAACATTCATTTCGGCCTTGATTTTACGCCTCGCAACTTCGGCTCAGACCTTGGAAGGCAGTTGGACAGGCAAGCTGAACGTCATGGGGACGCAGCTGAACATCGTATTCAACATCACGAAAGGCGACGCCGGGGCATTCTCCTGTACGCTTGACAGCCCGGACCAAGGGGTGAAAGGCATACCCGCAGAGATAACCGTCAGCGGCGGCGTGGATGTGAAAATCAGCGTGGCGGCAATAATGGCGACGTATGAAGGCCGGCTGACTGACGGCCGGCTGAAGGGTACGCTTACGCAAAGCGGGGTGTCGTTTCCGCTCGAAATGAAGCCCGGAAAGGTGGAGCGCAACCGTCCGCAGACGCCCAAAGAGCCGTATCCTTACGCAACCGAGGAGGTGACATTCACCAACACGGCCGACGGCGCTGTATTTAGCGGTACGCTGACTTATCCCGTGGGGTATGAAAAAATGGCGGAGAGCGATACGCCCATAGTCATAATGGTTACAGGGAGCGGGCAGCAGAACCGTGACGAGGAGGTGTTTGACCACAAGCCTTTCCTTGTACTTGCCGACCACTTGGCACGAAACGGCATAGCCTCTTTACGCTATGACGACCGTGGAACGGGCAAGTCAACGGGTGACACTGGCGAGTTGACGACCGAAACCAATATGGAGGACGCTCTGGCGGCTGTCAGTTTTGTGCGGCAAACGGGTCGGTTCGGCAGTACCGGCGTGCTTGGCCACAGTGAAGGCGGCGCAATAGCATTTATGCTTGGGGCGCGGGGCAAGGCCGATTTCATCGTCAGTATGGCCGGGCCGGGAGTCAAGGGTGACAGTGTGTTGATAGGGCAAAACCGCTTGGCGCTGGCTGCTTCAGGCATACAATCACAGTTTGTTGAGGCTTATTGCAAAGCCCTCGGCTGTGTGCTTGGCGCCATTGAGGACGGCCGTGCGATGGAGCAGCCCGAAAGCACTGTGCAAGCAGCCGTAAGGCAGACGGGCGTAAACCTTCCCGAACCTCTCGTGCAGAACCTTAATACCGTTATTTCGCAATGTACACCGTGGCTGAAGCATTTTGTTGGTTACGACCCGTCGGCCGACATCCGCGCCGTGAAATGTCCCGTGATGGCCGTAAACGGAGGCAAGGATGCGCAGGTGATATCTGCTGACAACCTTTCGGCCATACGCCGCCTGGCTCTCGCCAACGCCGTAAACATAGTAAAAGAATATCCGGAATTGAACCATCTTTTCCAGCACTGCACCACAGGTCTGCCTACGGAATACGCTCAAATAGAGGAAACAATGTCGCCTGAAGTGATGCAAGATATTGCCGACTGGATAAATAAGGTTGCCCGGAAATGATTGCCTGCGGCTGATGCTGCGCCCATTACCTCAGTGTAAAGCCGTTTACTGTCCTGTGTTTTGGATTATCAGATATGTGGAAATAAAAAATGTCAGACTTCGGTATTACACTGAAACCTGACATTTTTACGATTTTTGTCGGGATGACTGGACTCGAACCAGCGACCTCACGCCCCCCAGACGCGTGCGCTAACCAACTGCGCTACATCCCGTTCCGTAAGCGAGTGCAAAAGTACATACTTATTGCGAAACGACCAAACTTTTACGTGCATTTTTCGTTTTAAAGCGTTAATATTTCTTTTTTTATTGCGAAACCGCATTCTTCTGTGGTTGCGTTTTTAATATTTTGTATGGGGTTTGTAAGGAATATGAGCGGCGTAGCCCCACAAACCTGGCACATGATATTGCCTTGTTACGCACCCTTTTCATCTGTTTATACGTTTCTTACGACATATTGCTTCACGCCACGCTTCGCCATAGCCCGTTTTGTCTTCGTCGGAAATAAAAGCAGCCTACCCGGAATTGGCATAATGTCTGGCTGATGCCTGATGGCCGGTTGGGGTAAAAACACAAAAAGCCGGCATATCCCGCTTTGGGATATGCCGGCACGCAGAAGCCCCGTTTTTATAATTCTGTTATTTCACTTGCACTACGAGGTACTTGCTCGTGCTCCAGAATATTTGCGGGTTAGTGATGTGCAGCACATACTGGTCTTGCGCGTCACGCTCCAATTTGTAGCTGCTCGACGGGTGCATTGTCAGCAGTTTGGCCGACTTAGAGTAGAGCTTCAGGGCTTTGAGGGCGCGGATGTCTACCTTGGTGAAGTAGCTCTTGTTGAAGTTCGACTGCAACACCTTGCCGCCCACGAGTATGTTTTGTTCCTTCAGCTCTTTTTTCGTGCCGAAGACATACCATGCCGTGTTGAGTTGCTTGTCCTGTGCGTTGATGGTGTTGGCTTTCTTGGCGTTGTCGTCTTGCAGTGTGTTGACGTTCTTGTTGAGCGTCGTCACGGTGCGGTCGAGCTCCTCGATGTGTATGTCCTTGGCCTCAAGTTGGGCGTAGAGGTCTTTTATCTGGTGGTCTTTGTCTTCGAGTTGCTTTGTCAGGTTCTTGATAGTCTTCTGCAACTCGGCGCTCTTCACCGAGCCGTTCTTCACCTGCTGGCGCAGTTTGGCGATGAGTTCGCGGTTCTCGGCCATACGCTGCTGTATGAATTGCATATTTTCGCGGATTTGCTGAGCCTTGCTTGCGCCCTCGCCGTCTTTGGCTACGCTTACGCGCTTCTCGGCCTCGTTAATCTGGCGAAAGCCTTCCTCAACCTCGTTGAGCAGCCCCATCATGTCGTTGATTTCGTTGTCTTTCTGCTCAATTATCCGTTGCAAAGAGTCCTGTTGGCTCGTCAGGGCCGGGTCGGGGGTGTTCTTCCCGTCGTTACAAGCGACCAAAGTCAGCAGACAAGCCGCAATAAACAATACTTTCTTCATAGTTATTCAGTTTTTAATATTAATTCTTTTTAGTGTTTTCAAAATTGGGGCTCTTTTCGTAATGTGCGAGACCGCAATCTATCACGTTCCGTTCGTTAATGGATTTTTTTGTGGATGTTTTGCCGTTTACGGCGTTGTTTGATTTTTTATTGTTACTTTTTCAATTCTTACGTGAGGCGGCTCCTTCCACTATGAGTACGAACTCGCCGCGCGGTTCGGTCTCCTTGAAGTGGGCAATCACTTCGTCGAGCGTGCCGCGCACGCTCTCCTCGTGGATTTTCGATATCTCGCGGCAGGCGCTTACGCGGCGGTCGCCGCCGAAGTATTCGGCAAACTGTTGCAGGGTTTTCACCACGCGGTAGGGCGACTCGTAGAATATCATCGTGCGCGTCTCCTCTTTCAGGCGTTCAAGGCGCGTGGCCCTGCCTTTTTTCTGGGGCAGGAAGCCCTCGAAGCAGAATCTGTCGCAGGGCAGGCCCGACGACACCAAGGCCGGCACGAAGGCCGTGGCTCCAGGCAGGCATTGCACCGTTACGCCGGCCGCTACAGCCTCGCGCACGAGGAAGAAGCCGGGGTCGCTGATACCGGGGGTGCCGGCGTCGCTTATCAGGGCTACCGTGGCACCTGCCTTAAGCTGTTCCACGACGGCGGCTGACGTGCCGTGCTCGTTGAACTTATGGTGTGACATTAGGCGGTTCTTTATGTCGAAATGTTTAAGCAGGACACCCGACGTGCGTGTGTCTTCGGCCAATATCAGGTCGGCTTCCTTCAACACCTTCACCGCCCTGAGCGTCATGTCTTCCAAATTGCCTACCGGCGTAGGCACTACATACAGTAAACCCATAATCTGCAACATCGATAACGCCGGCACGCGCAACGGAAGTTTACTTTCTGATTGCCGGACACAGCTTATTTTATGCAAATATAACCATTTAATCCACTACGGCAAAAATTTGGCGTATTTCTTTGCAATTTTTAAAACGTATTTGTAAATTTGTGGCGCAATGTACAACAATATGTCAGGCGAGGCACACCGCCCAGGAAGAATTGAAGTAGTGTGCGGCTCGATGTTTTCGGGCAAGACAGAGGAACTGATAAGACGTTTGAAGCGTGCCGAGTTCGCCCGGCAAAGTGTGGAAATCTACAAACCGGCCATCGATACGCGGTATTCGGAGCTCGACGTGGTAAGCCACGATCGCCATTCGATACCCTGTACGCCGGTCGAAACATCGTCGTCGATACTCCTGCTGTCGGCGGACATCGAGGTGGTTGGCATCGACGAGGCGCAGTTCTTTGACGAAGGGCTCGTCTACGTGTGCAATGAACTGGCCAACAGGGGCGTGCGCGTGATAGTGGCCGGGCTCGACATGGATTACAGAGGCGTGCCCTTCGGCCCCATACCGGCGTTGTGCGCCATAGCCGACGAAGTGACAAAGGTGCACGCCATCTGCGTGAAGTGCGGCGCGCTGGCCTATGTCAGCCACAGGCTCGTGCCCGGTGACAAGCGCGTGGTGCTCGGCGAACAAGGCGAATACGAGCCTTTGTGCCGCGAATGTTACCGCAAAGCTGTGGAGGAGGAGACGACTCGTAAGTGAGCCGGCCGCCGGTGCGTATGCAATATGTGTCCTTTTGCAATGTAAAAGATGCCCTTTCGCCTTGCAAAAGGTGCCCTTTTAGAGGCTGAAAGGATACCTTTTGCGAAGTCGTTGATAATCAACAGGTTGCAAGCTCCGTGTTGGCGGGCGTGAAACGTCATTGCAATGCCGTTCCGTCCCGTATCCTTGGGGCGGATAGACTTAAACCGTAAAATAACAAACAAATGATAATCGAAGAGAAAATAACATTCGACAAGTTCATCCGATGGGCGTTGACGGCCTTGGTGGTGATAGCCGTACTGTTGCTTGTCAACTACCTCGGCAGCGTCCTGCTGCCGTTCTTCGTGGCGTGGCTGCTGGCCTATCTGGTCTATCCCATAGTCAAGTTTGTGCAATACCGTCTTCGCGTGCCCACGCGCGTACTTTCTATAATAGTGTCGCTCGTATTCCTCGTGGCCGTCATTGGCGGCATATTCTACCTTATCATCCCTCCGATGTTTGAACAGTTTGACAAGTTCTGCAGCATCCTTTCCAGCTACCTGCATGAGAAGACCCATATAGCCAATTTCCCCGTGGCCATACAGCAGTGGATCAACGAGAACAAGGACGGCATACTCGACTTCTTCAAGCAGGAAGACGTGGCCGAGGCCGTAAGGAACGCCATGCCCAAAGTGTTCTCGTTCATAGGCCAGACAGCCAGCGTGATCATCAGTGTCGTGGCCTCGCTCATCACCCTGCTTTATCTCTTTTTCATACTTCTTGACTACGAGAAACTGGCCTCCGGCTTCATCAAAATGTTCCCGCAAAAGAACCGCCCCTTCTGGACCGAACTGATGGGCGACGTGGAGCGCGAGATGAACAACTACATCCGAGGGCAGAGCCTCGTGGCCCTGTGCATCGGGGTGCTCTTCTGCATCGGCTTCACCATCATCGACTTCCCTATGGCCATTGGTCTCGGCATACTCGTGGGCATCTTGAGTCTCATACCCTACGTCCACGGCTTAGCCTTCATCCCCATGCTTTTCCTCTCGCTGCTCAAGGCTGCCGACACGGGCCAGAACTTCTGGGTGATATTCGCCTCGGCCACGGCTGTGTTCATAGTAGTGCAGGCCATCACAGACATGGTGCTCACACCCAAGATAATGGGCAAGGCCATGAGTCTCAACCCCGCCGTGATACTCCTCTCGCTCTCCGTCTGGGGCGCGCTGTTAGGCTTCATAGGGCTCATTGTGGCCCTGCCGCTCACCACGCTGATAATAGCTTATTACAAGCGTTACGTCACTAAAGAAGGCGGCTCGGAACAGTCCGCAGCAGTGTCTGCCGTCCCCATGATGCCACAAGAAGAGGAACAAACAATAGAAAAAAACGAAAAAACAGACGAATAATTTGGTTATTTGAGAAAAAAGTCATACCTTTGCACACGCTTTACAAAACGTAAGGCAGCATGGAGATCCGTTAGCTCAGCTGGTAGAGCACAACACTTTTAATGTTGGGGTCTTGGGTTCGAGCCCCAAACGGATCACGGAAGAGAGGTCTTCAATGGTGAAGACCTTTTCTTTTTAATTTGCACAAAGCTGCTGGCATTCAATTCT
>CALUGX010000039.1 GCA_944320285.1 uncultured Prevotella sp. | reverse complement strand
CCTTTGCCGCTGTTACCGCTTTGTTATTTTTCTGGCGGTTTTCAGGCAGGCGCGTCTGTCGCGTTCGGTCAGTCCGGCGTGGTTCTTTGTCCCTCCCTTCTCAACGGTCGCAACAATTCTGAAGCCACTCCACTTCAGGATTTCGCGCAAAGCGTTCACTGCGCCGCGGCTTTGCCTGAATAATTTGTTGAAAGGCCAGGGGGTAGAACATGTGGCAATTATTGCCGCACGTTTGCCTTTGTGCAGAGGTTTGGGCATGCCGCGGCGGCTCTCGCCCATCATTCCGTAGACTATGCGGTCGAAAACCACTTTCAGTTCGCCCGGAATGTTGCCCCAATAACACGGCGAACCGACTACTATTGCGTCGGCATTATCAATCATTTCAAGGACTTTTTGCGCGTCGTCTTCGGGCAATGCACATTTCAGCGTGCTGCGGCATGACATACAACCGGTGCACGGCTTCACGTTAAGGTCAGCCACGCGCACTACATTGACCTCAGCTCCTCCGGCTTCTGCGGCGTCCTTAACAATGTCCAACATGCCAGAAACATGGCCTCTACGCCTTGGGCTTGCGTTCAAAATCAATATCTTCATGATTTCTCATGCTTGTTGTCCGGATTTCCCGGATAACAGTTTTACCATTATGTTTGCGGCATTGTCGGGTGCGTTTTCTTTTCCAAGGCGCTTCTTTACTTCAGCGTAGCCGTCGAGCATTGCCGTGCGTGCCGGTTCGCCGGGCAGCAGACGGCCGAGTTCGCGGGCGATGTTCTCGACTGAAAACGTGTCGGCCACGAGTTCTGTGACAACGCTTTTGTCGGCTATCAGGTTGACAAGCGAGATGTAACGGACCTTGATCAAGTGTTTGCGAAGGAATGCGATAACCTTCGGGATGGGCGTCTCATAGCAAACGACCTGCGGCACACCGAACAGTGCAGTCTCAAGCGTGGCCGTGCCGCTTGTCACAAGTGCGGCGCACGAATGGGCAAGCAAGGGATAAGTCTGGCCGTAAACTATCTTGACTTTACTGCCGGCAATGAACTTTTCATAATAATCATGAGGGATGGAAGGCGCGCCGGCAACAACCAACTGGTATTTGTCGGCATAGCGTGAAGCGGCCTCAATCATTGCCGGCAAATTGTCCTTGATTTCCTGGCGACGGCTGCCGGCAAGCAAGGCTATCACCGGTTTGTCGGCCGAAAGTTCATTCTTACGGCAAAAATAGTCAAATGATTCAGTGTAAGAAGATAAAAATCCGGTCACTTCGTCGGCTGTCGGATTGCCTACATAATGTATTGGAAAATGGTGCTTGCCCTCGTAAAACTGCACCTCGAACGGCAGGATTGAAAACATCTCGCTGACGTCGCGTCTGATGTTTTTTATCCTGTACTCCTTCCACGCCCAGATTTTCGGCGAGATGTAATAATATACGGGTATTGAGGTGTTGGCGTGAACAAACTTTGCTATGGAGAGATTAAAGCCGGGATAGTCAACAAGTATCAACACGTCCGGCTGCCACGCCACAATGTCACGCTTGCAAAGTGCCATATTGCTGAAGATTGTCCGCAAATGCAACAGTACCGGCACAAAGCCCATATAAGCCAATTCACGGTAATGCTTGACGCGCGTTCCGCCGACGGCGGACATCATATCTCCGCCGAAAAAGCGAAACTCTGCTTTGCCGTCAACATTCCGCAACGACTGCATCAGGCGTGAAGCGTGGAGGTCTCCGCTCGCCTCTCCTACTATAATATAATATTTCATTTTTTAATTCATAATTCATTAAGATGAATGTCCGCAAAGCTCCCATTCATCAGGAGTTAAAGCAGTTTTTCGCTTTGCTCAAGGAAACTACGCTCTCTACGGCCGGTAAGGAGTTAAAGACATTTGCCTCATAAATTTACACCTATTCTGATAATCGTAGAAGAACTGATGGTGTTCATAATTTATGAATCATGAATTAAATTCCTGATTTTTTCAAGCATCCCATAGGCGGTAACGTCTATCGTGGTAGGCGTTATGGCGACGTACCCGTGGCGCAAAGCCCAGTTGTCAGTGTCCTCGGAATCAGGTTCGTCATTGGTGTATTCACCTACAAGCCAGAAATAATCATAACCACGAGGATGATGTGCGCGAACAACCTCGTTGCCCCACGTACCGCTTGCCATTCGACACACTCTTACGCCCTTAAATTCTTTAACCAATGGAAAATTGACGTTCAGGCAGATGCCTTTTGGCAGTCCGTCACGTAAAACTCCTGATACAATGGCTTTTACATACTTTGTCAAAGGCTCAAAATCTGCGTTGTCATCATGGTCGCAGAGTGAGAATGCTACCGAGGGAATATATTTCATACACCCTTCGCGCACTACCCCCATCGTACCCGAATAGTGAGAGTTGACAGAAGCATTATCACCGTGGTTGATGCCGCCTATCACCAAGTCAGGCTTACGTCCGCCGCAAAGTTCGCTAAGGGCAAGTTTGACACAATCAACAGGCGTGCCGTTGCACGACCACATCTGCATCCCTTCACGTTCACGGCGCAATTTGAGCCGCAAAGGAGTTGTAGCCGAAAAAGCAGTTGAAAATCCTGAGCGGGCGGACTCAGGAGCGCAAACAAGGATGTCGCCGAAGTCGGAAACCATGTCAATCAACGAATTGATGCCCTTGGCATGATAGCCATCATCATTTGAAATAAGTATTAACGGTTTCATCTTTTTCATTAAAAATCATTTTCTTTCGACCGCAAAAGTACGAAAAAAGGTTTAAACCAGCTATTTCTCACATAAAATATGTATTTTTGCAAAATAATTTTTAAGTGGACAAGTAGACAAGTGACAAGCGGACAAACATTTTTGCCTTGAAAACCAGCAGACGGCGGCAATCTTGTCACTTTCCTGCTTGTAACTTGTCAACTAACTTATCATCAAAATGGGAAAAATTATCGCATTAGCAAACCAAAAAGGCGGCGTAGGCAAGACAACTACGACCATCAACCTGGCAGCTTCGCTCGCCACATTGGAAAAAAAGGTTCTGGTAATCGATGCCGACCCACAGGCTAACGCTTCGAGCGGCCTTGGCGTAAACACGAAGGACATTGACTGTTCCTTATACGAATGTATCATTGACAACGCCGACGTGCGTGACGCGGTATACACTACCGACATCGACGGACTTGACATAATACCGAGCCACATCGACCTTGTCGGGGCGGAAATAGAAATGCTCAACATCGAGCACAGGGAACAGGTAATAAAAAACTTGCTCGCGCCTATCAAAAACGATTATGACTTCATATTAATCGACTGCTCTCCGTCGCTCGGACTTATCACCGTGAACGCTCTGACGGCGGCCAACTCGGTGATAATACCCGTGCAATGTGAATATTTCGCCCTTGAGGGCATCAGCAAATTACTCAATACAATCAAAATAATAAAAAGTAAGCTCAACCCGAAACTGGAAATAGAAGGTTTTTTGCTTACAATGTATGACAGCCGTCTGAAATTGGCCAACCAGATATATGACGAGGTAAAACGTCACTTCCAAGAACTCGTGTTCAAGACTGTAATCCAGCGCAACGTGAAACTTAGCGAATCGCCAAGCCACGGCCTGCCTGTAATATTATACGATGCCGACTCAACCGGCAGCAAAAACCATCTGGCATTAGCGAAAGAAATCATAAACAAAAACAATTAGAAGCAAACGAGCAGACAAGGATAAAGCAAATATATAGCAGACAAAATTATAAAACAGGACAAGCCGTCTGCTTGTCATTTGCAACTTGTCACTAACAATAAGACAGCGATGGCAGTAAAGAAAAGATACGGAAATGCTTTGGGACGCGGATTGGATGCGTTGATTTCAACAGACGAGGTGCGTCCGCAGGGAAGTTCCACAATAAACGAAATACCAATAAGCCAAATAGAAGCCAACCCCAACCAGCCGCGAAGAGAGTTTGATTCCACGGCGTTACAGGAATTGGCCAACAGCATACGCGAAATAGGAATTATCCAACCTATCACACTGAGGCAAGTTGACGAGGAACGTTACCAGATTATTGCAGGCGAACGCCGTTGGCGCGCGTCACAAATGGCAGGCCTGGCAGCCATCCCGGCTTATATAAGGACCATAAAAGACGAGAACGTCATGGAGATGGCTCTCGTTGAAAACATACAACGCGAAGACCTCAACGCGATAGAAATAGCCTTAGCATACGAACATTTGATGTCAAGCACAGGCATGACACAAGAGAAAGTGTCGGAGCGAGTGGGTAAGAGCCGCACGGCGATAGCCAACTATCTAAGATTGCTGAAGTTGCCCGCACAGGTGCAAATGGCCTTGCAAAACAAGGAAATAGACATGGGACATGCCCGCGCATTGTTAGCGATAGACAGTCCGTCGTTGCAAGTAAAGCTGTTCAAGGAAATACAAAAGAACGGCTATTCAGTGCGTAAAGTGGAAGAAATGGCCCAGAAGCTGAAAAACGGCGAAGACATTGTGAGCGGTAAGAAGAAAATAGCTTCAAAACAACAGATGCCGGAAAATATGACTGCCATGCGCCAGCGGTTGGCCGAACAGTTAGGGACTCAGGTTCAGATTACCGTATCGGCAACCGGCAAGGGTAAGATAAACATACCGTTCAATGATGAAAAAGACTTGGAACGGATAGTGAACATATTTAACAAACTGAAAGAACAACAGTAGACAGTTGTGGATAAAAAGAGCAGACTTTTCATATCCAGAATGGCTACAGCCTTGGCTGTTTTGGCAGTGGCGGCCGTGTTCACACCGTGTCGTGGCGCAAACCTCGACAGCCTGAAAACTTCTGTACGGGCAGACAGCGCATACGTCGCGGGCAAAACATACGAAAGCGTAGACGACTCGCTTAAAAAAATTGTCGCCGCAATAGACTCTGCCAATGCAGACAGCCTCAGTATCGTTGAGAAAAAGCCCGG
The DNA here is from genome assembly GCA_944320285.1 of uncultured Prevotella sp. GTDB lineage: Bacteria > Bacteroidota > Bacteroidia > Bacteroidales > Bacteroidaceae > Prevotella. Next base: position 13,338 of record CALUGX010000039.1, on the reverse strand, counting down.
AAAGAGAAAAAAAGAAAAGCGTGACTGGGCCACATGGCGTCCCGACGCCAAACGTGCAATGTGGCTTGCAATAGTGATACCAGGCGCCGGACAAATATATAACAGGAAATACTGGAAATTGCCGATTGTTTATGGTGGATTTCTCGGTTGCCTTTATGCAATAAGGTGGAATAACCAGATGTACAACGACTACTCACAGGCGTATATGGACATCATGGATAACGACCCCAACACACAGAGCTACAACGAGTTCCTGCATCTCGGCAACACTATCACACCGGAGAACACGCAACGCTATCAAGACCTGTTCAGAAGGCGCAAAGACTATTATAGAAAATATCGCGACCTTAGCGTGTTCATCCTCATCGGCGTTTACGCTTTGTCTGTAATAGACGCTTACGTTGACGCCTCGCTGTCGGAATTTGACATATCAAAAGACCTCAGCCTGCGGGTGCAGCCGGCAGTTATCAACAACGGCACCTCGGCTAACCCGCTGAAGTCGTCGTCGCTTGGGCTGCAATGCTTTATCACATTCTAAAATCAAATACTTATCAATATAGATTTTGTATACATTGTTATGAGAAAAAGATTATTTATCATTATTGCCTCTACAATTCTCTGCGGTAACTGCGTGACGCAGGCACAAAACGAGAAAGAGGAAATCACCGTGACCGACAATGAAGGAAAAGAAGAAATAATAGACGTGCCGGAGGCCATGAACTATGAAGTGGACAGCCTTCTAAACTTGTATTACTCGAAAACGTATCTTCAGCCGGACAACGACTGCAACTATAAAGACGAGAATGTGTCTTACCCGAAGGAAGTGTACATTGAGAGACTCAGCCGTTTGCCCAATGTCATGGAAATGCCGTATAACGACATCGTGCAGAAATTCATCGACAGGTATACGGGCCGCCTGCGCCACTCTGTCAGCTATATGCTCGGCGCATCAAATTTTTATACGCCCATTTTTGAAGAAGCGCTTGAGGCCTACGGATTACCGTTGGAATTAAAATATCTGCCTGTCATAGAGTCGGCACTCAATCCGCAAGCAACTTCGCACGCCGGAGCCGCAGGGCTGTGGCAGTTCATGGTGGCGACGGGTAAACAATACGGACTTGAAATCAATTCGCTCATAGACGAGCGCCGCGATCCGATAAAATCATCGTTCGCCGCCGCCCAATATCTGAAAGACCTATATAAAATTTTCGGTGATTGGAACCTTGTAATTGCAGCATACAACTGTGGCCCGGAAAACATAAACAAAGCTATCCACCGCTCCGGTGGAGAAGCTGACTATTGGAAGATTTACCCTTACCTGCCACGTGAGACAAGGGGATACGTGCCAGCATTCATCGCCGCCAACTACGTGATGAATTATTACTGCGAACACAACATCTGCCCAATGCGCACCAAGTTGCCGGCTAAGACTGACACGATAATGGTGAGCAAAGATGTGCACCTGAAGCAAATTGCCGAAGTGTGCGGCATAGACATTGATGAACTTAGGACACTCAACCCGCAATACCGCCGAGACATCGTAAACGGAAGCAACAAGCCGTCGATTGTCAGGCTGCCGGCTACAGCCACTAACACATTCATCGCCAATGAAGATTCTATTTTCAATTATAAAACGGAAACACTGCTGACGAGGAGGTCGCTTGTTGAAGTTGCCAGCTCGACAAATTCAAGCTATACAAACAAAAGCTCGGCAAAGAAGAAGACTTATTCACGCAAGAAACGCTCAAGACGTTCGAGGGTTAAAAGAGTGACTATAAGGAAAGGAGACACATTATCTGAAATAGCAGAGCGTAACCACACCACGGTGAAAAAGTTGCGCCAGCTCAACGGCATAAAAGGCAACAACATACGGGCCGGAAAGAAAATCAGAGTGAGATGATAATTTGCAACATCTACCGCACCTTATTATTAATATCAAAAAGCACGAGAATATGGAGGAACGAAACAATACTGACAGCATACGGGAAGCCGCAGAAGAGAAGTTAGTGAACGATGCATTCCAACACCTGTTGGACAGTTACCTGAATACACGCCACCGCAAGAAAGTTGACCTGATAACAAAGGCCTTCAACTTTGCCAAACAAGCCCATAAGGGTGTTAGGCGCCTTTCCGGAGAACCATATATCATGCACCCGATAGCCGTAGCGCAGATAGCGTGTTCAGAAATGGGACTCGGCTCTACAAGTATCAGTGCCGCACTGCTGCACGACGTCGTTGAAGACACTGACTATACGGTTGAAGACATTGAAAACATTTTCGGCCATAAGATAGCGCAAATAGTCGATGGTCTCACCAAGATTTCAGGCGGAATATTCGGCGAACAGGCATCGGCACAAGCCGAGAACTTCAAGAAACTGCTGCTGACGATGAGCGACGACATACGAGTCATCTTAATCAAGATATGTGACCGCCTACACAATATGCGCACATTGGCCAGCCAACCGGCCAACAAGCAATACAAAATTGCCGGCGAGACATTATACATATATGCACCGCTCGCCAACCGTCTCGGTCTCAACAAGATAAAAACCGAGCTTGAAAACTTGAGTTTCAAGTTCGAACACCCTGACACATACAAAGCTATAGAAGACCAGCTCGCCGATACGCAGGCATCTCGTGACACTCTGTTCGCTGAGTTCACCGCGCCTATACGTGAAGCCCTCGACAAGATGGGGCTTGAATATGAAATAAAAGCACGTGTGAAAAGTCCTTACTCCATTTGGAACAAGATGCAAAATAAGCACGTCACCTTCGACCAAATCTATGACATACTCGCCGTCAGGATAATCTTCAAGCCCAAGAAGCGCGAAGAGGAGGTAAACGAATGCTTTAACATTTATGTTGCAATCAGCCAGATTTACAAGTCGCATCCCGACCGCCTGCGCGACTGGGTTAACCATCCGAAAGCGAACGGATACCAGGCATTGCACGTAACACTGATGAGCAAGCAGGGACGTTGGATTGAAGTGCAAATACGGTCCGACCGTATGGACGAGATAGCCGAGCAAGGCTTTGCAGCCCATTGGAAATACAAAGAGGGCGAAGACGAAATAGCTGAAGACGACGGCGAGCTGAACAACTGGTTGCGAACCATTAAAGAAATATTAGACGACCCGCAACCCGATGCGATGGACTTCCTCGATGCAATAAAGCTGAATCTCTTTGCATCGGAGATATTCGTATTCACACCAAAAGGAGAAATAAAAACAATGCCGGCGGGATGCACTGCGCTTGACTTCGCTTTCCAAATCCACACGTTTCTCGGAAGCCACTGCATTGGTGCAAAAGTAAACCACAAACTTGTACCGTTAAGCCACAAACTGCAAAGCGGCGACCAGGTAGAGATACTCACGTCCAACTCACAACACGTACAAAAGTCATGGATAAACTTCGTATCCACTGCCAAAGCCAAGAGCAAGATACAAGCCATACTGCGCCGTGACGCTAAAGAAACCCAGAAGAAAGGCGAAGAAATACTCAACAACTTTTTGCAAAAGCATTCACTCGAACCAAGCTCTTCGATTATTGACAAGCTGTGCGACTTCCACGAGGTACAAAAGCCCGATATGCTTTTCAAGGCTCTTGGAGAGAAGACCATAATTCTCGGCGACAAAGACATCGACGAAATCACGGGTAAGAAAAAGAAACAGGGGGCAAGTTGGCGCAAGTTTGTGCCCTTCGTAGGTCGTGACAAGAAAAAAGACAGCGAAGACAAGAAGCGAAATTACTTCATCGTAAAAGAAGGTTTCAACCGTAAGAAACCAATCTACATAACCGATGAAAACATCAACCAATTCATCTTCCCGTCCTGCTGCCACCCCATACCAGGAGACGACGCTCTCGGCTTCATCGACGGAATGAACCACATCGAAATTCACAAGCGTTCGTGTCCTGTTGCGGCGAAGCTCAAAGCCGGTTTCGGCAACCGCATCCTCGATGCCAAATGGGATATGCACAAACAACTGTTCTTTGACGCCACTATAGAACTAAAAGGCATCGACCGTATCGGAATGCTCAATGAAGTGACGCAGGTCATATCTGAAGAGCTGAACGTCAACATTCACAAAGTCACCCTATCATGCGAAGAAGGCATCTTCGACGGCTCATTAGAGCTGCGCATCCACGACCGTGACGACGTGAAGAACATCATCAACAAATTGAAGAAGATAGAAGGACTGCAGGAAATAACGCAAGTAGTCTAAAAAAGAGAACAGGAACAAGCCTGAAAAAAGTTCACCTTTCCTGCTCTCCATTAATATCCCAGTCCATCCATTTATCCCGCAATAGTCAAAAACAACCAAGACAATGAAAAAAATAATCATCACACTATTAACCTTCATTTGCGCCGTTACCATCAATGCGGCCAATCCTTACGACAACCCTGACACCCTGTTCGTTGCACGTGACGGCACAGGGCAGTTCCGTACCATCGGCGAAGCCGTAGAGGTGTGCCGCGCCTTCATGGAATACCACAAGGTAATCTACGTCAAAAACGGCGTCTACAAAGAAAAGCTCGTAATCCCGTCATGGCTCACCAACATCGAGATTTGCGGTGAAAGCAAGGAGAACACAATCATAACCTACGACGACCACGCCAACATACGCCTCATCGGAACAAACCAACCGATGGGTACATTCCGCACATACACAGTGAAGGTGGAAGGCAGCGACATCACGTTTAAGAACATCACCATCGAGAACAACGCCGCAAAACTCGGCCAGGCCGTAGCCCTGCACACAGAGGGCGACCGCCTCACGTTCATTACCTGCCGCTTTCTTGGCAACCAAGACACTATCTACACCGGCGTTGGCAACACCCGCATCTATTTCAAGGACTGCTACATTGAGGGCACGACAGACTTTATTTTCGGCCCCTCGACCGCATGGTTTGAAAACTGCACAATACACAGTAAGGCCAACTCTTACGTGACAGCCGCCTCAACGCCGCATGACGTTAAGTATGGTTACGTCTTCAACCATTGCACGCTAACGGCCGCCCCCGGCGTCACCAAAGTGTTCCTCGGCCGCCCGTGGCGCCCATACGCTTACACCTTGTTCATGAACTGTACGCTCGGCAGCCATATCGTACCGCAAGGATGGCACAACTGGAACAATGCTTCCAACGAGCAAACCGCACGCTACTGTGAATATAACAACACGGGCGAAGGTGCGAAAACTTCGGAACGTGCACCGTGGAGCAAGCAGCTCACCAAAAAAGATGCCGCCGAAGTAACCATTGAGAACGTATTTAAAGACTGGAAAACAACAAATATGAATTAAGAGTTAAGAATTAAGAGTTAAGAAAATATGCTTTGTTCGTAATATCAAAAAGTATTTTTCTTAATTCTTAACTCTTAATTCTTAATTATAAAAACATGATTACGCAAGTAGAAATATCGCTCAAGCCGCGCCGTCGCGGTTTTCATCTCGTGACAGACGAAATCATCAGCCAGCTGCCGCCGTTGCCAAAAACAGGCCTGCTAAACCTCTTCGTTAAACATACCAGTTGCGGACTTACCATCAACGAGAACGCCGACCCTGACGTGCGTACCGACATGGAGAGCATCTTCAACCGCATTGTGTCCGAACGCCAACCATACTACACCCACACTCTCGAAGGCGACGACGATATGCCCGCACACGCCAAGTCAACCCTTTCAGGAGTAAACCTCACCATCCCCATAACCAACCACCGCCTCAACCTCGGCACATGGCAGGGCGTCTACCTCTGCGAGTACCGCAATTACGGCGGATCACGACACCTCGTCGCCACCATAATTGGAGAATAAACAATATTTAACTTTCGATAAAAGTGTGACATTGTACACTTTTATCGAATGAAAGTTTGCTTTTCCATGAAAAACCGCTATCTTTGTATTCGATAAAAGTGTGACATCGCACAAAAATATCGAATATGGAAATCAACAGAGACATTCACTTAAACCGCATCATCGCCCGTAAACACAACGGGATGATAAAAGTTATCACAGGCTTGCGCAGGTGTGGAAAATCATATTTGCTGTTCAACCTTTTTCAAAAACACCTACATGAAAATGGTGTTGACGATACCCATATAATAAAGGTAGACCTTGAAGACCGACGTAACCAGTCTTTACGTAATCCCGACAATCTGTTAGCTTACATAGACGCGCAGCTTGTTGACACCAATATGTATTATGTCTTGCTTGACGAGGTGCAACTTGTGCCCGAATTTGAAGACGTGCTCAACAGCTTTCTCAAAGTTCCCAATGCGGATATTTACGTGACGGGTAGCAATGCAAAGTTTCTTTCAAAAGATGTCATTACCGAATTTAGAGGTCGCGGTGACGAGATTCATATAACCCCGTTAAGTTTCCGTGAGTTTTCATCAGTTAAAAATGGAGACCGCGAAACATTGCTCTATGAATATATGATGTATGGCGGTATGCCGCAGGTCGTAGCGATGGATAGCGTCGAGCAGAAAAGCGAATACCTAAAAGGGCTGTTCACGCATGTTTACTTACGTGACATAAAAGAGAGGTACGACATACAAAAAGATGATGACCTTGAAGAACTCATCAGCCTCATAGCCTCTAACATAGGGGGACTTACAAACCCTGCAAAACTTGAAAACAGCTTCATGTCAGTCAAGCACAGTCGGCTATCACAAGAAACGATAAAGACTTACCTCGACCAGCTACAAGATGCTTTCCTTATAGAAAAGTCTGTCAGGTATGACATAAAAGGGAAAAAATACATTAACACCCCGTCAAAATACTACTTTTCTGATTTGGGACTTCGTAATGCTCGGCTTAACTTTCGCCAGACGGAGTTCACGCATTTATTGGAGAACATGATATACAACGAACTTCGCCTTCGCGGATTTTCCGTAGACGTAGGACAGCTGTCAGTAACTCAGCCGGACACTGACGGGAAACGCAAGCGCACGATGCTTGAAGTTGACTTCGTGTGCAACCAAGGTTACAAGAGATATTACATTCAATCGGCATACGCTATGCCTACGCAAGAAAAAATGGAGCAAGAACTAAAACCGTTGCTGAAAATCAATGACAATTTTATGAAGTACGTCATCGTAGGCACGCCCACACCCACTTATCAAAACGACGATGGAGTTGTAATCATGAACATTTACGACTTCCTGATGAATGAAAATAGTTTGTCAATATAAAATAAGAAGAAATATTGTAAAATAAAAACGGACAAACAAGAAACTTATATGGTATACTTCCTTGCTTGCCCGTTTTTTATTTTCAATCAGCTTCTTTAGTTACAACAACATCAAATAAAGAGCCTGTATTTCTTATATAAAAGGAATAAACAAACCCGTCTTTTTTGAAAGAGAACAAATCAATCGGTATTCCATCAGCTCCAAGTCCAGATGTTTTAAAATAAGGCTTAAGACCACGATATAAAGAGGTCATAGCATCGGCAGGATATACCATATCATGACTTACCATAAACCGAATTTCGTTTTGCATCACGTTAAAACTATAAGTGTTCACACACATTGCATAAGTGAAATTATCTAAACTTCCATTCCAGAATGATCGATATTTTCCACTACTATTTTCCTCAAAATACTTGTAACGTTTCATTGTACTTACAAATTGAGTTTCATTCAAAGACAATAAACTGATGAAGTTACTAATTGTAGGTTTTATCACAGTCATTGAATGTCCTTCATACGGCTTGTAACAAACATCTAAAGTTTGTGCCATTGCTGCAAATGACACTTGCAATGCAAACAGCATTAATAATAAAAGTTTTTTCATGATTGTAATTTTTTAGATTGTTCAACTACGTTTATAAACTCATTGTATGTCAGATTTTCTTTTTGCAGGATAGAATATAGTTCGCTTGCAAGAGCCACTTTTTCTGCGTCGTAAGGTTTTGTGAAGTTTTTAGGATGTACTTTTTTTAGCAAGTCTTCCAACAATTCTTTATCTATTAAACTTATTCCAAGTTTTGATACTGCTTCCGCTTGAATTTCATTTAAGGCTTCAACATCTTCAGATGAAGTGTTTTGCAATTTTTGATATAAAACATTTGCCGCTTCCACTTTTGCTTTGTCATAATCTTTCATGTAGATGGCAGGGTTGCAAAATCTTAGAAGTTTGTTATAAAATGGTTCTTTTTTTACTTTAATTGCCCTTCTTTCCTTAATGGTTAAAGGAACAATAAATAACATGGATAATATGGTTATACAAATTCCCCACCCAATAAAAAGATTTTGCCTGTCTGTTGCAACAGCCTTTTCGTTTTCCGCTATCATATAATGTGTAGTTTGTGTCGCTGCTATAAAGACTATATAATACCCATTGTACATCGAACCATTTTCATATGGATACAATCGCTGCACCTTTTCAAAACTCATATTCTTCGGATGATAAATAGGAACTCCTGCTGTCCACCCGGCATACTTTTCATTCTTAACAATCGAAAAATATTCATTACAGCTGTCATATATTTTAGACCAAATGCGGCTATTTGAACCTTTTTGATACCGATTAGAAAACCCAGAGTTTGGATTTGTCGTATAAAACTCAAATGCTTCATTGACAGCTTGTTCTACAGTGTAATAATTACCCCATTCAGTTTTCTTTAAACCTACTTTATATGGAAAAATGACATTAGTTTGTATAATGTCATCATCTGCACCACCATAATATATTCTGATTATATTCCAACCCTCATCATTGTCATTCGGGTATTCATCTCCCCAATTAAGTTCATAGAGAGAAGACAAATCTCCATAAGTTTGTTTCCAGTCGTCATATTCTTTTTCATCAATTTTGGCTAATTCTTTTTCGTCCAATTTCAATTTGTTGGTCATAAATTCTTTTATTTCAGGGTCTGAATCACTTTTTATTGGCTTGGATGGAATTGCTATTTTCTTATAGTGCCGTACAGGGTATCCACTAAATGCCTCATCAAAAAATCCATCATCATTCGTTACAAAAGTGCCACCACTTGATTGTCCTTCAAAAAGACTCTCAATGTTTTCTCTAAGTTCTGAACGTAGTCTAATCCGCTTTTTGTCAACATAAAAGTTGACACATAAAACCATAGCTATAAGCAGACAAAGCCAAACTCCCAACAATATGAGAATTATATTTTTCCGTTTCATATTCCTTTCAGTTTGTAACAATCCTGCAAACACCCAAAGACAGGAACACTAAAGTTGATGCTCACGTACATATACAAAAAAGCGTGGGAGTTCTCGCCGTCACTCGTCCCACGCATAGAGGCTCTCGCATTGCCCGGTACAGTTGAACGAGCAACACGGAAGCCCACGCCTGATATGAATGTAGCGTCAATCCGTCGGCGCACGAGCGTACACCGACAGAAGGACGCGCACATAACACATCCCGTAGGGCATCACTGTTGCCATGTTCTTGACTGTACCAGAAACTTGCGAGATTTCTATGCGTCAAGTACAAAGCGCAGTAAACGCCTTTGTCATATATGTGTCGTTCCCTCCCGTCCACCTTCGAGGCTTCCGTAAAGAGGACAACGCAGCAAAGATAGCAAGTTTTCTGATTATTTCAAAAAGATTTACATAAAACTTACAAAAGATTACTTTTATGGAATTTAAGAAACTGTTTTGAATTTTTTTGTTCGAAGTTTTTAGATGTATTATCGAGACGCTAAAAACACGGACAAAGGGCGTCTCTTAATAAAGAATATGTCAATCCTGTAAAAAATCAAAACAGTTTCTAAATAGACAATGGAAGTTAAAGTCAACTTTATGTCGCCTGTATTCCACCACAGCGAGTAACCTATAAAAAACAAAACGGGCAAGAAGGTTATGCGTTATGTCTGCATACCTCCTTGCCTGTCCTGTCGGTGTATTATGGAATGTTGGTTGCCTGTAAGTAAAAGCCTACGTCAGGTAGTCGAGATGTTTCTTCAGCTCTTTCAGTTCGTCGCGCACGCGGATAAGGCTCTCCATGAGGCGGGCGTTGTCGTCAACGCCCTGCCTGTTCTCGCGCAGCATCTTGCGGGCGGCGGCTATCTTGAAGCCGCGCACCTTCACTAAGTTATACACGGCCTTGATGTTCTCAATGTCGGCGTCGGTGTACTGACGCACGTTGTTGCCCGTGGTCTTGGGCTTCAGCATGGGTATCTCTTTTTCCCAGAAGCGCAGCGTACACTCCGGGACGCCTATCATCTCGGCCACTTCCTTGATGGAATAATACAGTTTCAGGTTCTTGTCAGTGTTCAGTGCCATAGCGGGTAATTTTTATTTCAGGCTGCATTAGATGTCTGCGGAACGTATCCCTATAAACATTTCAAGCACCAGGCAAATCAAACAAATATTCAGGAGCAAAATCCGCCCCGTTCTCCCATTCCAAAGTGTTGTATTTTATTGTAAACCGCTTGAAAAAGTCCAAATCTTTCAATGGTTCAAATACTTCACCTTTCAATGAAGACTTTAAATCTACAACTTTGGTGACATTGTTGTTAAACCATAGCCTCACCTTATAGCCGTCAACATATTCAGCCTTTACAACTTCCGTAAACATAATCTTGTCCTCCTTCATATCATTTTAACGGCTCTATTTTATCAAGTGGGCGGCCTGTTTGTGCCTTCTCCCAGTTAGCAAGCAGCTCATCCCTATGTAGTTCCAGCCATTCTAATATCATTTTCAACGCCCTTCCCGGCATTTCTCCTTTTACCACCCCGTCTTTTATGCTTACAATGACTTTGTATTCATTGTACCAGGCATGAAAATGTGCCGGTGCGTGGTCGGAAAAGTTCATCAATATTATTATACCGTAGAAAAAACTTATTTGAGGCATATTTTATTCCTCCTATTCGTCTATGTTATTTATGCAAAGATAGCATAAAAAGTGGAAATTGAAAAGTTAAAATGGGAAAATGAACAATGTAAACATTTTTAACGCCATCACCTTAACATAATTATCCGACGCAGGATGAGGTTCTTGTAGGCGCGGCTAAGGTCGGATGGAAGGAACGAGCGGTCTATCATCTCGAACCACTTAGGCAGGGCCTTGCCGAAGCGACGAGCCATGTTGTCGATTACTTTCTCGTCAACGCCCGATGCAGTGATTGCCTTTATGAAGTCGGAGCGGCGCAGTTTACGCTTCTTGCCGTTAAGGGTGAGGGCCAGCTCCTCGGTATCTTCGGGCATCACGAGCGTTGTAGAGAGCATATCATAGGCCGGAGTGAGTGTGTAGCCACCGTGCCCCAGATTGTAGAGCGAGAAGTTCTTGAGGTGCATATCGGCGTTACCCGTGAGCCAGGAGAACACCACCACCTCCCAGAAGTTGACAACATCAAGCTGTGGAGCTGACGAGTACCGGCGTATGGCCTTGGCTATTTGCTCATAAGAGCCCTTGTATTTATACTCGGTAAGCCGTTCTGTAAGCTGGCACATATCCTCCATCGGCACCTTGTCGCCGCCCGGCAGCCGGTCGATGCGCCGCGTGATGTAGCACAACTCTCCGTCACTGAAGCGTATCAGGCTGTGTGGCACGGTGGTTATCTTCGCCGCCTCTGCCAGGTGCATGGTAAGGTCTTCAAGCTCCGGCAGGGCGCGATACGTGTTGGTTTGCGGCTTCAGGATGAACCGTCCCCACAGACCGACGATGGTAAAGCGGCTGTCCTCGTTCCTCGCTCCTCGGTCGATGTCTAACGAGAGCTTTGCCTGCACGCCCGTAAGGGTGGTCTGAGCACGGACAACCTTGCGTGCCAAGTCGCCTAACTGGGCACGGACGTAGGGCAGCTTCGGCGCGTCTTTCGTGCCGAAAAACTTGCGGGCACAGGCCGGATGGTAGTCGGTCTGCCCTTCTTTCAGGTCTTTATAACAATATAAGCACTTCATTTTGAACATTAAAACACCCCAACACCTGACACCCACCCCAACCCTCCCCAAGGGAGGGAGTTTAGTATGCTTAAGGGGTGGTTTGCGTCGTTTTTTTAGGTTGTCTATATAATGTTTTAAATTGCAAGACTAATCAAGCTCCCTCCCTTCGGGAGGGTTGGGGTGGGTGTCAGTTTTTTGTATCAGGCACCACGCTTACCGCCCCGATGCAGTCCTTGCAGCACGCAAGGAGGAGCGACATACGGTCGCGCTGGTTTATTTTCCAGCTGCGTTCGGCTATGCCGAGCAGCCAGCCTTCGGGTATAAGACCGTCAAAGAAGGGAAACAGCACGGTGTCCCTGTAGGCTTCCGCCCTTAACGGAAGCGTCAGGCTGACGGCCTCGGCGTCGCCGGAGGCGAGATAGTCGGCGTCATACTCAAAGGTAAAGCCGTTCTCGTCTTCGGTCAACCTGCCTGCAAGACGGTCGTAAAGATATACTAATGCACGTTTCATAAAGCCCCTCCTACCCTCCCCGTAAGGAGGAATAAATTTATGAATTTTTCCTATTTATCAAACAACAACCGCTAACGGCCACCGCGCACCTCCCCATCGTGGAGGACGGGAGGGGGCTCTACCGCTCCCACCTGGCGGCCAAAGAGTCGCAACACCTGGTTGATTTTGTCCATGCGCAACGTCTGCTTGCCCTGTTCAAGCTCGCGGACGAAGCGCAGACCCACTCCCGACTTATCGGCCAGGTCTACCTGGGTAAGGCCATGCTTCTTGCGCATCTCCTTTACGAAAGCGGCTATTGCCAAGTCTTCATTTCCCATAAATTACGCTTGACGACGCCATGCCGGCATCACACTAATTAACCCCTATCGGGTACAAATATACAAAACCTTTATATTAATTATACCTTTTAGGGTATAAAATTAATAAAAATATTTTATATTACACCCGAAAGGGTATATCAAGAAGATTAAAATTAACGGCTGTTTGGCATAAGTCAGCAACCTTTATCAAGGCTAAAAACCAGGCGGCACGCAGCTTTGTGTATTTAAAAAGGTGCCCCGGCACGCGCCTCAATGCGCCATCTTAAGCCCCACAACCGACGCTATGAGCGTGGCGATGAAGAACAGCCGCCAGAACGTTGCCGGTTCCTTGAACACGAGGATGCCAACGAGCACCGTGCCAACGGCGCCGATGCCCGTCCACACGGGATATGCCGTGCCGATGGGGATGGTGTGCACGGCCCTTGCAAGAAGCACCATGCTAAGGACAAGACTTACCAAGAAACCCGCGCACCACAGCCAGTGCTCCATGCCGGCAGTGCCCTTCATCTTTCCCAAACAGAAGGCGAAACCTGTCTCGAACAGTCCCGCCACAATCAATATGAGCCAATTCATTTTGCTTGCTTTTATTCTACGTTATTACTGTAAACGGCGGCAAAGGTAAGGCCTTCTGCCGACAAAACGTTTTACATTTGAT
>CALUGX010000038.1 GCA_944320285.1 uncultured Prevotella sp. | reverse complement strand
AACGCTAACGTTGCGACGGTAGACGTCAACGGCCTTGTCACTGCGGTAGGTGTGGGCACGACGACGATAACCTGCACGAATTCCGCCGGGCAGACGGCTACAATTGATATAACGGTTGAGCGCACGCCTGTGTCCTCAATAACGTTGAACCGCGAGACGGCGGCGTTGCAGGTATCGGGTACAATCCGACTTTCGGCAACAGTCATGCCCGAAACGGCAACGAATAAAGGTGTAACGTGGTCGTCAAGTGACGAAGGTGTGGCTACGGTCAGTGCCGACGGCCTTGTTACAGCAATGTCTCTTGGGGAAGCCTTGATTACGGCAACTGCGGCTGATGGCTCAGGCGTTACGGCTACGTGCCGTGTCACTGTAGGCGCAACCCCTGCCGAGGGCGTAAGCATAACCGCCGATGGCGAGACGACGCTGAAGGTTGGCGGTGCGGTTCAGCTCCGCGCAACCGTTACCCCGGATGCGGCGACGGACAAGAGCGTAAGCTGGAGCACGGGCAACGCTAACGTTGCGACGGTAGACGTCAACGGCCTTGTCACTGCGGTAGGTGTGGGCACGACGACGATAACCTGCACTAACTCTGCCGGGCAGACGGCTACAATCGATATAACGGTAGAACCGACGCTTGTAACGTCAATCTCTTTAGACAGGAACACGGCCACACTGAATGCAGGCGAAAGCCTTGCGTTGTCGGTAACGGTTTTGCCGGATGACGCAACGGACAAGTCTGTAACGTGGACGAGCAGCAATGACGGCGTGGCAACCGTAGATGCCGACGGTGTTGTTACGGCCGTTGGGACAGGTGTTGCTGAAGTAACCGCGACGGCGAACGACGGTTCAGGGCTGTCAGCCTCGTGCTCCGTTACGGTTGAATTGCCGTCAGGTATCGCCGCCGTAGGTTGTGAAGGCGTGCGTATAGTGGCGCAAAGCGGACGGATAGTCGTTACCGGGTTATCTGCCGACGACGAGATTTCAATAACTACCATAGGCGGTGGCTTGGTTTATAAAGGCACAGACAAGAGTGTAAATGTTCCAAGTTCAGGCATTTATATCATAGGAATAAAAGGCCTTTATTATAAAGTCGCAGTCAGGTGATGATGTCGTAAAATTGAGTTATCAGAAGTTAATGGATCAATGCTAAGCTATTGTCTGTTAACTTCTGATAATTTCTTTATATTTGTTTCACGAATATAGGATACGGTTCGGCAAAAAAAATAAAAAACTTTGTTTTTCATTTTCTTTTGCACTCACCTTTCGCTATATTTGTAGCATTCTCGTTTGTGAATGCGGATATTCGTAAAAATAATTATGTTACATATCAGAACTGTGGATGTCATCATAATGATGGTATCTGCTGTTTTGCCGAACGGCGTTGCAAAAGGGCACAAATCGCACTGTAAAAGGGCACCTTTTGTATGGTGAAAGGGCACCTTTTGCACGGTGAAAGATGCCCTTTTGCTAATAGTCTGACTATCAAAATGTTACGTAACGGGGTTTTGCTGTGCCTTGATTATTGGTTGTATGCGCTTTAATTTCTGATGTAACGACTGTAATTTTTGGTTTAACCGTGTGCCGTATGGTTACATTCGGATTTATGTCTGCGTCGTTTTAACGATAGTTTACTAACCCTTAATAGTCGTAATCTTTATGAAGAAAAGATTTCTCTTAGTGTCAGCATTGTGCACAATGACAATGTTCAGCTACGCACATAAGGTTGACTTCGACATAAGCAACCGTCAGCCGAAAGATGTTACAGAGGACGGCTATCAGTCGTGGGTCGTGGCACAAGCCCAACATGACGTCATGCGCGTGGGTATCAACGCAACCGACAGTTTTGATGTGGTTATCAATGTAGGTCCTGAAGGCACGGTTAACCGTATGCTGCGCACGCAGTGGAACAAGGCTCTCGTGACAGACGAGCGCAAGGCACGCCTCGTAGGTGACGCCGTGGCAGTGCTCGGTGACGATGGTGACGGCAACACGCCGGAACTTATCAGTGAGAGTGCTACCATCAATTTAGTACTGAAAGGCATGGCTCCGGGCCACCACACTATGCTGGCTTATATGAACTGTGTGAGGAACAAGGATGGCGAGACGGCTCCGATTGACGTCCTCGTTGACGGCACAACCGTGCTCACAGGCATCAAGATGACCTGTGACGCCGAGACACCGTCGGCCGCCGCACAAGCATACATCGAGTTCGACGTCACCGAGGGCGAGGATGTCACCATATCGTTCGTATCAAAACCTGAGGCAGGAGTTGAATATCTTACTTCCGGCATATATCTTAACGGTCTGGTGTTCGACCAGCCCAACCCTAAGACTACGGCACTCGACCCGACACCGGCGAACGCAGACCTGCACTTCAACGCCGACGGCGGCTCTACCGAACTGACATGGACGGCTGCCGCCATCGCCGTGAAACATCAAGTATATCTTGGCACATCGGCTGACGGCATGACGCTTGTGGCCGAGACCACAGAACCGAAATACTTGGCTGAAAACCTGACAACGCATAATACTTATTACTGGCGCGTTGACGAAGTTGACGCCGATGGCAAAACTTATCAGGGTGAAACGTGGACGTTCCGCCCGCGTCGTGACGCATTCCCCGGTGCAGAGGGCTACGGCCGTTACGCCATCGGAGGCCGCGGCGGTGTGGTTTACCACGTCACTTCGCTTGAAGACTACGACGAAGCAGCCGAAAGCCCCATTCCCGGAACATTCCGTTACGGCATCAAGGAGGTGAAAGGCCCGCGTACAATCATATTCGACGTTGAGGGTACAATACAGCTCAAGGAGCGCCTTACGTGCTCAGATCCATACGTGACAATCGCCGGACAGACAGCTCCCGGCAAGGGTATAATGTTCCGCAGTTCACCGCTCGGCGTGGCTAACGACGGTATCACGCGCTTTGTCCGTCTCCGTCTTGGTTACCACAACGGCGACACAGAGCGCGGACTCGACGGCATGGGCATGGCCGGAAACAACCACTCAATCATGGACCACTGCTCTGTGGGCTGGACAATAGATGAGGCTTTCTCGTCGCGTAACTCTTGGAACATCACCCTGCAACGCACGCTCATCTCCGAGGCCCTGGGCGTTGCCGACCATCCGAACTACGCAGAAGGTAAAAACCACGGTTATGCAGCCACCATCGGAGGCCAAATCGGTTCTTACCACCATAATCTCCTGGCCCACAACCAAGGCCGTAACTGGAGTATGGGAGGCGGAATGAGCAACGGTGAATACGCCGGCGCCAACGACATTTTCAACAACGTATGCTACAACTGGGGCGGACGTGCCACTGACGGAGGTACGCATGAAGGCCAGTTCGTAGGCAACTACTACAAGATGGGCCCCGCGACATCGCAGAAAGTGCTGCTCCGTGCGCAGATAGAAGGCACAGCCAAGGGCACGCAGCAATATTATGTGACGGGCAACATACGCGAGGAACTCGACGGGACAAGGACTCAAGACAAATACGGAGACACTTATAAGGAAGAGTGGTCGTCGTCACAAGAGAAGTACGATCCGGTGTTTGTTGACGCCCCGTTCTACGAGTCACTGGCCACGGTGCAGACTGCCGAGCTTGCATATAAGTCAGTTCTCTCTGACGTGGGTGTCAACCAGCCCTACTTCGACGAGCATGACGCACGCATGGTGAACGAGACCCTGACGAAGACGACAAGTACGGTAGGCCGCGTTTCAGGCATAAAGGGCCAGGTAGACCGCGAGACCGACTCAGAGGGCTTTGGCTACTTCCCGACCAGCGGAGCCGTGCGTGCCGCCGATTATGATACCGACCGGGACGGTATGCCTAACTGGTGGGAGGAGGCCAAGGGTACGAACCCCGACGTGGCCGACAACAACGACTGGCAGGAGCCATTCGGATACACCAATCTTGAGCAGTATCTCAACTGGATTGCCGAGCCTAATTACATCGTGAAACCCGGCGAAACGCTAAGCGTAGACCTGACTAAGCTCTTTGCGGGATACGACAAGAACCCGTGGTTCACCATAGAGAGCGACACCCCGGAAGGCTGGGACGTCACGCTTGACGGTAACATTCTTTTGGCTACACCGTCAGACAATGCCGTAGCTTTGGCCGCGCTCAAGGTGTCGGCCAACGACGACGAGGCGT
The DNA here is from genome assembly GCA_944320285.1 of uncultured Prevotella sp. GTDB lineage: Bacteria > Bacteroidota > Bacteroidia > Bacteroidales > Bacteroidaceae > Prevotella. The sequence goes on along the minus strand of CALUGX010000038.1, from coordinate 14,423 downwards.
CAGCCGACGACCAGAAGATGACGCGCAGCGTGAACCTCTGCGCATCGTCTGTCGCCACAGGCATTGTCAACGTGGCCGCCGACGATGAGGAGTACACCGTAAGCGAGATTTACTCTGTTGACGGGAAGCTCGTGCAGATGGGTGGAGACGTAACGTCGTTGCCCAAGGGCGTGTACATCGTCAAGATGAAGAGCGGAAGCAAAGTAAAGTCAATGAAAGTCGTAAATAAGTAATCAAAGCAACTATGTTTATCGGGAAGCGGTGCGTCGTGACGGCGCGCCGCTTTTTTTTGTTTGGCACATATTGGAATATGTTGATGAATGTCCTTTAGATTTGCATATATGTTTATTAATCGTAAATTTGCAGTATAAAAACAGAACGGCATGAAAAGAAAGTTCATAATAGCCATTGACTCGTTTAAGGGCTGTCTGACGTCCGCCGAGGCGGGTAGGGCTGTGGCCGAAGCCCTGAATGATGCTGTAACGGACGCTGAAGCGGTGTGCGTTGAGGTGTCTGACGGCGGCGAGGGTATGGCCGCAGCGTTTACAAAAGCTCTTGGCGGAAAGATGGTAAAGGCCTATGTGCATGATTTGATGATGCGCCGCCGTTGGGCGGAATATGGCGTGGCACCCGGCGGTACGGCGGTGATAGAGGCGGCTCAGGCGTGCGGGTTGACGCTCGTGGGTGAGGATGAGCGCAATCCTGTTAGAGCTACGAGTTACGGAGTGGGCGAACTCGTGGTTGCGGCCGTTAAGCACGGATGCCGCAATTTCATAGTGGGCTTGGGTGGCAGCGGCACGAGTGACGCCGGCATAGGTATGCTGCGCGCCATCACTGACGGACTGGCTCCGCGCGGCGGAACCATCGATGACGCTCTTAAGGGGCCTTTGTCGCAGTGCCGCTTCACGCTGGCGTGCGACGTGATGAACCCGTTGCTCGGTGACGACGGAGCCGTGATGGTGTTCGCACGGCAAAAGGGTGCTACGCCGGAAATGCTTCCATTGCTTGAACAACGTGCCGCAAGGTTCGCCCGTGCGTCGGCCAGCCACTTCGGTTTCGACCGTTCTTGTCTTTCAGGGGCAGGTGCGGCGGGCGGTTTAGGCTATGCTTTCATGCAATATTTAGGTGCGGAAATGCGTTCCGGAGCAGACCTTTTGCTCGATGTTTGCGGCTTCGACACCATGCTCTGTGGCGCGGAATGCGTCATTACGGGCGAGGGGCACGCCGACCGTCAGACGCTTATGGGCAAACTGCCGCAGCGCGTAATGCTCCGCGCGAGGCGCAAGGGCGTGCCAGTGTGGCTGATGGCCGGGTGTGTGGCTGACGGTGAGAAACTGTTAGAGGCAGGTTTCTCCAAGGTTGTAAGCGTAACCCCTGACGGCATGGACTTGGCCGAAGCCATGAAAAAAGACGTGGCTGTGGAGAATATCTTTTTAGGAGTTAAGGGACTTTTAAAAAGAAATTAGTGAGTAAAAAAAGGAGTTAAGGAACTTCCTGACTCCCCAATGAACATATTTAATCGATAAACTTCCCGACAAACTGTTCCACACGTTCGGCGTATTCTGTCGGATAATCGTGGAACGAGCGCGCATGGCCGCTGCCGGGAGCTATCCAGATATCGTTAGGATAATGGAACTCGCCGCCGTGCGCAGGGTAGACAGGGTTTGCGTTGTACAGGCTGAACACCATCGGCGACGGCACATAATCGTCTGACGAACCGTGGATGAACAGCATCGGGCATTCTTTCTTGCTTAGTTGGCTTACCGGCGAGGCCTCGCCGAACGTCCATCCGTAACGTAAACGGCACAGTGCGCTGGCGGCGTAAAGCACGGGAAACGGCGGCAAGCCGAACTGCTCGTCAAGCTGTCGGGCGAATTCGTCCCACACGCTTGTATATCCGCAATCTTCAACAAAGCACCTTACGCTTTCCGGCAGAGGCTCTCCCGCCACGTTCATTACCGTGGCCGCGCCCATCGAAACACCGTGGAGCACTATCTGCGGCTTGCCCTCCGCCGTGGCAAAGAGGCTGTCCGCCACGTCGATCCATCGTATCACGTCATTACGGTCGTCCCATCCCATCTGTATTTCGTTGCCGTCGCTGAGGCCGTGTGCGTGCAGATCTGGCAGCAGGATGTTGTAACCCATATCGGCGTAGATCTTCGCTATTGGCAGCATCGAGGCGTGGCTGTCAGTGTATCCGTGTACAAGTATCGCTGTGCGGCCCGCCGCGCTGTCGCCGCGAGCATACACGGCATGATGGCGTTCACCGTCGGTCATGGTGACAAATGTGTCACGTAAGGCTTTGGCCGACTTCAGGCTGTCAACCCACGGGCGCATATAAGGATATTCGGCGTACATCCTTTTGTAGCGTTTCACAATGTCCGTACGGTCGGACGGTGGCGTAAGGGCGTAGTCGAGCATATACCAGGCTGCACCGAACACGGCAATAACGAGGACTGTCAGCACGGCAGCTGCCGATATTATGATTTTCTTTTTCATACGTATGGGGTGGTTTTATTTGGCCGGTGGACATTAACCGGCCGATAAATCAATATTGCTGGTTATCTGGTATTCCTCGTTCCGTAACCGTAACTGCGGCCGTATCGGTAAGTGTAGGCCGTCCCGGCGCACCTTGTCCCGTTCAGTATTACGGCCAAGTCTTTCAGTCTGCCGCTGCGGTATAACTTCTCAAGGTCGGCTAGCATAGCCCTTTCAAGTCGTCCGGCGCGTACAACGAACAGTGAACGATCCACATGGCGTGACACAACCGACGTGTCGGCAACGGCGTCAATGGGTGGACAATCAAGGAATATGTAATCGTATTGAGGTCTCAATGCGGTCAAAAGTGTCTGCAAACGGTCTGACGCCAGCAGTTCGACAGGGTTGGGCGGGATGGTGCCCGACGGCAATATGTATAGTCCGGGGCATTTGTCAAACGGGTAAACTATTGCTTCCACGTCGTCAGTATGCCGTCCCAGATAGTCGCTGAGGCCCGGTTTCGGACAGCCTGTATACCGCGAGAGGGCTGCCGTGCGCAGGTCGCAGTCGATGACGAGCACGCGCTTTTCCTTGAACGTCAGCGTCGAAGCTATGTTCAATGTGAGGAAAGTCTTGCCGCTGCCGCTGTTGTATGACGTCAACATTAGCACTTCGGCCACGTCCTTTCCGACTGAAAGGAACTCGATGTTTGTACGCACTATGCGGAACGCTTCATTGAGGATGTTATGGTTGCCGGGTGCTACCACCATGCCGTAGTCTTTGTCCTTTATATGGCGGAGGGGCGGCAGGTTGCGGCGTTCGTCCTCGACGAGAGGTATTTCGCCGACAAATGGTGCCGTGACTTGCTCCTCTACGTCCTTGCGTCCGCGCACTTTGTTGTTGGTGGTCTCAAGCAGATATACAACGCCCGTGGGCAAAGCCAGTCCTATGACAAGGGCTATCAGCAGGGCCATACCCTTTTTTGGGGCGAGCGGAACGTCGCTTCCGGTGGGCGACTTGATGATTTGCGTGTTGTCGGCGGTAAACGATTGTGACAACTGGTTTTCCTCCCGCTTTTGCAAAAGGAAAAGATACAAGGCTTCTTTCACCTTCTGCTGACGCTCAACAGAAAGCAGCACCTTGGCCTGTGTGGGGTTTGATGATATGTCGATGTTGGTCTCCTGTTCGTAATTCCGCAAGTGGCCGATGCGTGTCGAGAGCGAAACCATGTAGTTGTTGATGGAGTTAAGCACCGAACGGCGCATCTGGGCGAGCTGGCTGTCCATGTCTTTGATTAGCGGATTGGATGCTCCGCTGTTGGTTATCAGCTTGTTACGTTCAAGTTGCAGGGCGTTGTACCTGTTTATAATGGCGTCTATTTTGTCATCGTCAAGTCCTACGTTGACAGGTATCAGCTGGTTGGTGTTGGCGCGGGCGGCAATGAAGTCGCGGACGTAGCCGGCCACGGATAGCTGTGTGTTGAGGTTGAGCAGAGCTGTGGAGTTCTTGTCTGATCGCTCCATTGACAGGCTGTAAGCCTTCTCTACGTCGGGTATCAGGTTCTTGCTTTTGTATTTCGATATGTCAGTGTCTACGCTGTCAAGCTCGCGTTCGATAATAGAGAGACGCTCGTCAAGGAAGCGTGTGGCTCCGGCGGACACCTCATTGCGGTTCTTAGCCCATACTTTGTTATATATGTCTATGACCGCCGATAGGATATCTTCGGCCCTATGGCCCGACACGTCGTTGTAAGACAGGTCGAGGATGGTAGACTTCTTGTCGCCGATTTCAACCGAAAGCCCGCCCAAGAAGCGTCCGCTTGCGGAGCGGGTGGTTGTTTTATTCACGTCAATCTCGTCGTTGTCGGCCACAGCATCGGCATATCCAGGGCAGCGTTCAACCGTCAAACGCCCCAGCGGGGTCTTGACAGTGTTGCCTGCTTTGCAGGCTAATTCGGGCGAGGAGAGTTCCTTGCCGTCCTTCACGAAGTCGGACATCTGCATACTGCCGTCGCTTTTCAGACTAAGGTGGAGTGTTGCCGTGGTGTTGTCGCCGAGGTCGTGGAACGTCACTTTTACGGGCAGTGACTTGCCGTAAAGCGTCTTGTCATAAAATGTGCCGGGCGTAGTGTAAGATATATCGAGGCCAAGACGTGTGACGACTTCATACATCACGTCGGGTGACTTGATTGCCGCAATTACGTTGTTGACGTTGGTGTTGTCGGCATAAAAGCCAAAGTCCATATAGTCGTTGAGCAGCTGGTTTATCACCGTTGGCTTGTCGTTGCGTTCGAGTATCATTATCGAGGCCGAGCGGTTGTAGACGGGCTGTTTCATCTTGATGTACAAGGCTGCGGCTATGAGAGCCACAACCACGGTGGCTGCGTACCACCGCCAGTGTCCGAGGCACGATATCAGGATGTCGCGTATACTTACGTCCACGTCGCGTTCGTCGCTTGGTTGGATAGTATTCTGTTCTTCCATCATCATTAGGATTACGTGGTTTTACGGTTGATTACCTTGGCATTACATACACAACATCGTTCTGCCGCAGGCAAAACACGGGCGAGGAGTACAGGCTGCCTCCAGACGTTAGATCGACGGTGTAGGTGAGTTGGCGCCCGTTTTCACGCCTTATCACCATCACCTTGCGGCGGTCGCCGCGCCGTGTGATGTCGCCAGCCATGCTCACGGCGTCGAGAATGGTGATACAGTCGCGCCTGATGCTTATGCGTCCGGGGCGGTTTACCTCGCCGAGCACGGACAGTCCGAGGTTTTCATATTCTGCGGTGACAATGCCGTCGGACAATAGTTGTCCGTCGGCCAGCCTCCGCTTGACATATCGGGCCAGGGAGTCGCGTGTCAGTCCGGCTACGTGCAGACGGCCAAGTATGGGGAAGTCAATGTCGCCGTCGCGGTTGATTGTATATACCGGCAGTCCGCCGCTGTTTATCGTGTCGTTACCGGTCACGGAACCGGAGACTGCGGGCAGGTTGAACAGTGCCGACAATTGTGGGTCGCGGCTGCTTACGACGATGGACACTTTGTCGTAAGGTTGTAAGCGTATTTCATGCAGTATGGTGGCGTAACCGACACTGTCGCCAACGGTGTCGCCTGCGTAAGTCATGCGTCGCGATGCTCCGCAAGAGCACAGCACGGCCGCCGTGAGCATACATATAGCAAGGTTCTTGAGCATAATAAACTGTCTTAATCTTTTTACCTTAGACGTGATTATGATACAAAAGTATAAAATAATAAAGAATTGAGAGTTAAGAATTAAGAAAAAAATTCCTAATGGATAAAAAACTTGCAAAGCATATTTTCTTAATTCTTAACTCTTAACTCCCTTCACTTCCTGCTTGTCCTGACGTTGAACTCGCTGACGTTCGAGACCGTCTCGCCGTTGCCCCTGACGGCATATATGCGGAATGTGAGCGTGCCGTCTTTCAGTCGCTTGCCGGCCTTTACTACTGCCGTGTAACGTATGCCCTTGCCCGGCAGGATACGTTCCACGTGAACCGTGCCCGATACGGCAACGTGTTTGTTTCCGGTAGTTTCAACCACCATCGGCTGCACGTCTGCCACGGCGTTACGTGACACATTGTACACCTCGAAGATGACTTTGCTCAGTTCGCCGGCTGTCAGGCGGTGGTCTTTGTTGCCGTCAACGAAGCGGGCGTTGCGCACTTCTAATGGCAGTCTTGTGGGCTTTTGCGGTTCGCGCAGGTCATCGTAACGCACCGTCGGGGTGACGTCGGTCGGGTGCGTAGCCGTGTAGTCACCCGTGTATTCAGAGCTTTGAAAGTCGTAAAGCACGTCATCGCCTCCCCCTGCGGGGTCGAAGCCGCTCTCGGCGGCATAGTCTCTGCCGTAGTCGTAGCCGTCGTAATGGCTGCCGCCCGTGGCCGCTTCGCGGTGCTCGCGGTATTTGCGCTCAAAGCGTTCGTCTTCGTATTCACGTTGTTCCTGCTGTTGCTTGTCGGCCTGTGCGCCTATTGCGCCGCCAACCACCGCGCCTCCGGCCATACCGATAAGCGTGCCCACGTCGCTGCCGCGCGGACCGCCCGTGATGCCGCCGACGGCCGAACCGATAACCGAACCTAACGTTGCGCCTGAAAAGGCACCCGTGCCCGTGTACGTGCCGCAGCCGCAGAGCAGCATCGCAGCCGCCAACGGTAATATTAAATGTCTGTTCATACCCGCCTCCTTTCGATAGCCTGTTAGTCAACAGGTGATGCAGACCGGCGTGGTGCACGTTTGTCTGCAAATCGCCGTATGCTGTTCACCCTATGCAAAATTACGCATTATCATTGACAATCGGCGCGAAAAACTCCTAAAAAAGAGTAGGGGAAAACCTATTTAAAGTTAAGAGTGAACAGCGAAGGTGAAAAATTATCTTATCAAGAACAGCAATTTTTCGGGTAAAAACCATTGATTGATAATCTGTTGTTTGTCAGCGGATTACCGGTTGGTTGCTTTTTATGATGCGAAATGCGGCAAATCGCAATCCGATTTGCCGCATTTCGCATCATTGTCACTTTACAAGCGTCAGTTATGCACGAGCGTGCCTATGTCTTCGCCGTCAATTACGCGCTTTAGGTTGCCCACCACATCCATATTGAAGACGTAAATCGGGAGGTTGTTTTCCTTGCACATCGTGGTGGCGGTGAGGTCCATCACTTTCAGCCCGCGTGTGTAAATCTCGTCGTAAGTGATGTCGCTGAACTTCACAGCCGTGGGGTCTTTTTCAGGGTCGGCGGTATATATGCCGTCAACACGCGTGCCTTTGAGCATGACATCGGCCTCGATTTCGATGCCTCGGAGTGATGACCCCGTGTCCGTGGTGAAATAAGGCGACCCCGTGCCGGCACTGAATATGCACACGTATCCGGCCTCCATAGCTTCGATGGCTTTCCACTTGCTGTAAAACTCGCCTATAGGTTCCATGCGGATGGCCGTCATTACTTTATTCTTTACGCCCAAGGCTCCTAATGCGGAGCTAAGTGCGAGCGAGTTGATAACCGTGGCGCACATACCCATCTGGTCGCCCTTCACGCGGTCGAAACCCTTGCCTGCACCGCTGAGGCCGCGGAATATGTTGCCGCCGCCTATTACGATGCCTATCTGCACACCCATGCTGTGCACTTCCTTTATCTGCCTTGCATAGTCAGAAAGGTGCTCCGGGTCGATGCCGAAGCCCTGTTTGCCCATCAAGCTCTCGCCGCTGAGCTTCAATAAGATACGTTTGTATTTTGTCATAAAAAGTGTATTTAGCTCCCATCCCGGCCATCTCAAAGGGAAGTTGCTTGTATGCCGTAGTTGGGATGGGGTTGAATTAATGTATTATGTACGGTTTTAGTATGTTCATACACGGCTGACTGACATCCTGCACTTTGGGAGGGCTTTGGTCGGTATTATATATTCCACCTCTTTAAACAGGTATTTCTTCACATCGCCGTCGGTTCGCCGGAGCACCAAGCGGCCGTCAGGCTCTACACCGTCTATCGAGGCTTTGAACTCGCCGTCGTTGTCGCGGTATGCGTGCAGCCCTGTGCGGCGGTAGAGCGAGGCGCAATAGCGGTTGTGGATGCCGTCGTACCGTCCTGAGTTTATCTCTGCGAGATATTCGGTGAAGCGTGTGATGAATTTTCCGAGCACATCGTCACGGCTGGCGTCGTGCCCCGTGATTTTGTACAGTGACACAGGATTTGGCGCATCAGAAAGGAACTTGCGCTGGTTCACATTGATGCCTGTGCCGAGGATGCAGTCGCTGACTAACCCGCCGCTTATGGTGCATTCAGAGAGCGTGCCGCTGATTTTCATGTCGCGCCAGTACACGTCGTTGGGCCATTTCACAGTCAGCTCGGCTGTGTATTGAGACAAGGCTTCGCTTACGGCCAACGCCCCTGCCTCAAGCATCACAAACTGCCGCCGCACCGCCAGCCCCTGCGGGCGCACCTTGACGCTGAACAGCAGGTTCTTGCCCGCCTCGCTCTCCCACGAGTTGCGCCCCTGGCCGCGCCCTGCCGTCTGGTGTTCAGCCGTGGCGATGGTCATCAGGCTGCCTTCTTCGCCCGTGTAGTTGCGCAGGTAAAGGTTGGTTGACGTGGTTTCGTCTAAGCGTATTATCTTTATGTTTTCCATAAAATAATGTCTGCATACGTTGTCACAAGCCGTCACATTGGGTTGAAGGCGTCTTCGATGTGGTGTATTTCGCAGTTGTCGTCAGACGTCCCCGTCACGGCCACAATGTCGAAACGCAGGGGAAACTCGATGCGGTGAGTCCTTATGAACTTTGCCGCAGCCGTGGCAATGCTGTGCATCTTGCGCCCGTCAACGGCCTGTTCCGGCTCGATGTAGGCGTTGTTTTTGCGCGTTTTCACTTCCACTATGACTAACCGGTCGGTGTCGATGGCCACGATGTCGAGGTCGCGGTGCCCGTCGCGCCAGTCCCTGTATAGGATGCGGAATCCCTTGCGCTCCAAATATTCGGCGGCCTTCTGTTCTCCCCAGTGTCCCCGGTCGTTGTGTTCAGCCATAGTCTTTTTCTTTTATTTCTTTCCTCATTGCAAAATTACAACTTTTTGGTTAAGCTGGAGCAAAAGACGTTTACTTATTTTGAACATATCTAAACTTTTTACATAATTGGACATTCATATATTTATATTCTCTTTGGCCTCTTTCGGCTTGTTCTTCTGCTATCTTCGTCATGTGGAGGATTACGCGTGTCAAAAATTCAGGCAATCTGCCGGCAAGAGGAAATGGATTGTGGGGCATGATGTAAATCTAAAAACAGATATTAGGCGGTTAAATGGCCGGTTGGGGAGTATATTAATTCTTTGCATTACGTGGGAAAAGTGGAATGGAATGCAACTTTTCCTTAACATCTTGCTGTTGTTTAAGGCGAAACTGCTTACTTTTGCACAAAAAAGATTATGGCAGACAGGACGGAAGACACTCAGGAGCGGATTGACGAACAGTTTATGCGTAAGGCCTTGGCTGAAGCTGAGGCGGCGCGGGCGGCGGGCGAGGTGCCGATAGGTGCCGTGGTTGTGTGCGCCGGGCGTGTGATAGCGCGCGGGCATAACCTAACCGAGACACTCGGCGACGTGACGGCACACGCCGAGATGCAGGCCATCACGTCGGCTGAGGCTTACTTCGGCGGCAAGTATCTTGCCGATTGCACACTCTATGTCACTGTGGAGCCGTGCGTGATGTGCGCCGGTGCCATCGGCTGGGCGCAACTGCGGCGCGTGGTCTACGGTGCGCCCGACGAGAAGCGTGGCTTCACCCGCTACGCTCCCGGTGCCTTGCACCCTAAGGCTACGGTGACGGCGGGCGTGCTTGAGGACGACTGCCGCCGGTTGGTGCAAGACTTTTTCCGTGCCAGGCGGTGACGTCCAGCCGCGCATAGTCGGCATGGTTTGTTTCCCTTCACAATTCTTTCCTTGTCAGGGATGGCTGCTGCACATTTACGAAAGGACACGTTTCGCACTGCAAAAGGGCACATATCAGACTGTAAAAGGATACCTTTTACACTGCAAAAGGTGTCCTTTTGCAATGCGTTTTGCCGTTTCTTTATAACGTGGTGATTATCAGCGAATTGGAACTTTGCGTCGGTGTGTGGGTTACAAGTCGTTAAACAGACGCTTGAAACGTATTGCCAGCGCATTCAAATTATGATATACAAAAAATAAAAAACTTTGTTTTTCATTTTCTTTTGCACTCACCTTTCGCTATATTTGCATAATCATGATTATGTGGTTACGTCTCGTTCGTATTGGTGAGATATAATGACGATGCTATGGCAACGTTCCATTCGATAAAAGAGTTGACACGCGCACTTGCGGCGGGAGACGGCTTGCTGAACGATATGTTCCGTAAGCGTAAGACTGTGGCCTTGAAATATGACGAGGCCCTTGAAGCCCTTGGAGGAGATGAGAGAAGGCTGAAGCATCTCATTGAGTACGGAGTGATTGTGCGCACGGACGATGCGCTGGAACTTGAAGATGTTTACCAACGGTTTTTCGAGGAGGTGTTGGCCGTAAACGAAGACATCAATGTGGCGTCGGTACAGACGTACATAAGCAAGCTGGAACTCGGCATCGACTCATATCTTATGGCTGAAAACGCCGCCAGAAAATCAAAACTTGTAAGGGAAATACGGCATACGCTCAAAAGCATATAGAAGGTTACGCACCGCAACGTGGTAGACCTGAAACGCAACGTGGACGATACCTATAAGCAAGAGCCAGACTTCAAGATTAAGGAACTGCGACTGCGGGACTTTGACAAAAAGGCGGAGACGATAAAAGAGTTGATCCGCCAGACGGAGAAAGTGATTGACGGCCAGCCTGTATTCTTTGCCAACGCAATGGACAACGGTATGAAACAGACGGTCGGTGAAGTTAAGGCGGGGCTGCGTGAATCGGCCCACGGCCTCATAGCCGTTACCGGTCAAATTATTGACTGTCTGCACAAGATAGAGTATCAAAGCGTGTTGGTAAAGAAAATACGCCAGCTGAAATATCTTAAGGACCAGTTTATGATAGAGGACGACACCGACGTGAAGACCGTATTGTCGCAGACATCCCCGGTGTGGATGGAGAAACAGCCCAAATATGTGACAAGGGTGTCGCTTGACTTCTTGCGTAACGACGACGCCGCCCTTGAATCGCGATATCGTTGTCGTAGGCATTGAAAATCCGGAGAATTTCAGGATATAGCGGCTCAACGCAGACTTTTTGCCGAGACTTTAGACACGGATGTTAAGTTATTGTTTGTCTCACGCTATCCTCAAGGTCAAAGTAAAGATCTTATTAAATGGCTGATGCGTATAAAAAACAAATATGTTCATTGGGGGGATCTTGATTTGGCCGGTGTCAATATATTCCTTACCGAGTTTCATAAATATTTGAATGAACGTGCATCGATGCTTGTGCCGGCAGACTTTGAATGCAGAATTGCGCGGGGAAGTCGTGCCAGGTATGATGATCAATATGGTAAATTCGGTAAATTGGTGGCGACAGATCCACGGTTAAAGCAGCTGATAGACTGTATCCACAAGTGTCGGCGCGGATATGATCAGGAGGGATATATAAGGATGCCGATGATGTAAAGGTAACGTTTTGGGACTTTCACAACGAAAACCGGGGAATGACGCCTGTCGCGACATTCCCCGGTTTGGTATTTACTTGACTATTGATCTTATTGCAACACGCTCAAAGCCTGGTTTGCAGTGGCATTGGTCGGGTCGATTTCCTTAACTTTCTCGAAATATGTCTTTGCCTGGGCGTTGTCTTCCTTGACGATGTAGTAATAGCCAAGGTATGAGTAAGGCTCGATGAGGAGCTTCGGATTGTCAGGATGCTCTGTCTGTGCAAGCTGGATGTACTCCTCATAATAAGGCTTGGCAAGCCCCTGCGTGCTCTCGGGGTCGAGCTGCGAGTTCATGCGGGCACGCATCCGCATTGCATACATCCTGTTGGCAGGGGATTCCTCAGCAATCTGTGCATACACCTCATCCGCCTTCTTCAAGGCATTAATTTTCTCATCATTAAGTGAATCTATACCTGCAGCGTGTTGTGCATAAAGACTTGCCAAACCGTCAAGGTCGGAAATTGATTTCTTTTCTACATTAGATAGGTATTTCTCATAAAAAGCCAAACCATTAGTAAAATCATTCATGGCGAGATAAGCATCAGAAATCTGCTTACGGACATCATTAAGGTTAGCATCCATATCCAAGGCCTCCTTGAATTCCTCGATAGCCTTGTCGTATGCACTATCACCCATAAGTGCGTAACCATAATTTCTATGGTCACGAGCAGTAATCTTCGCACTGTCGGAGTTATTGAAAAGTGCGTCTGCATATTTCAAGGCGTTTTTATAGTCCTTCAGGTCAGTATAATTATAGAAAGTGATACGGTTCATAGCCGCATCGCGGGGGTTCTTGCTCACACCAAAAAGAGCCACTTTTAGACTATTCTTAGAGTTACCCAACAACAATTCAGCAAGAGCATATTCTGTAAGATAGTTATCTTTCAACTGGTTCAAATCCACCTTCCCGTAATATTCAACTGCCTTATCAAATTTTTGAGCACCATAGAAGAAGTGGGCAGCCTCGGCATCAACAGGGTAAGAAGGGTCTATCTTGCGCAACTCCTCGAGCTTTGCAACTGCTCCTTCCGGGTCTACCTTGCGGTAAACAGCGGCATACTTAATGTAACCCGTAGGATTTGTCGGGTCGAAATGTATTGCCTGGTTGTAAAGGCTGGCAGCACTACCCCCCTCATTGCTGCTTATGGCTGCCAAGTCGCCAAGCAGGATGAAGGCCAAGGCCTTGCCCTTGTCGTCCTTGCCGCGCTCGATGGCCATGTTTGCATACTCGCGTGCCGAAGCCGTATCCTTGACTTCCATGTATGCACGCCCAAGTCCTGCCAAGGCTTCTGCACTCTTTTTGTTTTCCTTTACAAAGTCTTTAACCTGGTCTTCAACAGCTGCAAGGTTTGACTTGTTTGCCTTGATAACCTTAGCTATGGCGTCAACCTGCGGCTGAACATCCTGCGCCATAGACGGAACTGACACTATTGCAGCGAAAGTTCCTGCCAATAAATATTTAATCGCTTTCATAATCCTGTATGTATTTTTATTAAAATCACTATTACTTTTTCTCACCAAACGTACAGTTTCATTCCTCACCGCTGCACGCGGTCATTCGTTGACACTGACAGACCTAATGGTTATATCGCCCCGCATGGGCAACAAACCAGACTTAAATATTATAAGCTGCCCCTTGGGCGACTCTATAAAGTGGGCAAATCCCCACGGCAGCCCGTTAATTGGGTCGTTCAGCAACGCATATATTGTTCTTACTAACGGGTAACGCCCGTCAAGCAAGTATGCCTGGTAAGGTTTCCAGCTATTCATCTCGGTAGCCTTGTCAAATTTACTTACCGACATTACGGTTATATTCTTCTTAAAGGTGGTGTTCGTCGTGTCGCGCTTGTCATTCAACCAGTTTGAACCGATTATGCCAATCGCATTAGGGGTGTCTTCTACGTAATCAATAACTTCCTTGCTCGTCTTTGCAGCCACGATGTTCGGGCTGTTGATGGGCTTGCCTGAAAGTAATGAGTCAACACAGAAATGCACTGTGCTCGACTTACTGTTATCGAAAACCACTAATATTTCACCACGTTTCGACCCAGGAACGATGTCGCCCCAAGTCTTAGCCTGCCCGCTAAGTACCCGCTTAATGTCCTTGACGGAGATGCACGAGTCCGTGTTTTCCCTGTTAACGATAAGCGACAGCCCGTCATAAGCCAACGGTATGGCCACAGGCAGATAATTACGGGCTTTTAGGTTCTCAAGCTCCTGCTTGGTAAAATTCCTTGAAGTTATCGCAAGCTGGATGCTGTCAGTCATAAGAAGATTGACAGCGTCAAGTTCATTAGTATAAATCGGCGTCAACTTGGCATCACGATATATACTCTCGAACACTTGTATTTGCTCATCAATAATTGGGCTAAAACTTTCGTCAGAAGCGAACGTTATCGCTCCTGACGAATAAGTATCAGTCCTACCGTTCTTAGGTTTGTCGGCACAAGCCGAAACAAAACCTAAGAGCAGTGTAAATCCTACTAAACTGTAGAATAGTTCTTTTCTCATCTTGCTTGAATTACTGTAACCTGAATGTCACAGGCAGAGTGTACCTTACGTTCACGGTAGTTCCGTTCTGTCTACCAGGAGTCCACTTCGGCATCTGGCTTACAACGCGAACGGCCTCCCTGTCCAACGACGGGTCTACACCACGGACAACCTTAACGTCAGAAATAGAGCCAGTCTTGCTGACAACGAACTGCACGATAACGCGTCCTTGAACACCGTTCTCGGCGGCAATCACAGGATACTTGATGTTATCGCTCAACCATTGCATCAACGCAC
>CALUGX010000037.1 GCA_944320285.1 uncultured Prevotella sp. | reverse complement strand
CGACGAACCGCCGCGGATACGGATTTGCGCTCCTGCGCCCGGCGCACCGCCGCTGGTGATTACGTCAACACCGGCAATCTTGCCGACGAGCATATCCGACGCGCTGCTGGTGATACCCTTCGACATCTCGTCGGGCTTCATGGCTGTCACCGAACCCGTAAGGTCCTCCTTCTTGGCGCGGCCGTAACCGATGACAACCACGTCGGAGAGCAACTGGGTGTCGTCTTCCAGCGTGATAACCATGTTGGCCGATACGGGCACTTCCACCGTCTTGTAACCGATGTAAGACACCTGTACCTTACTTCCCGGAGCGGCCTTGACGGTGAAGTTGCCGTCAAAGTCGGTTATTGTGCCGCCGTCCTGTCCTACGACTCGGATGGTGGCGCCGATAACCGGCTCTCCGGAAGCATCCTTGACTACGCCTTTGACATCATTCTGCGCAAAGGCGCCCACTGATAGGAAAAGTCCCAACAGGAGGGACAAAATCCTAAAAGAGGTCTTGAATTTTAACTGCTTCATCATTTGTACTTTTAAAGTTAACATTATATATAATTATGTATAAAAGTCAACGGTACGCCAAAATCTACATTAATTTAAACAAAATTTATGGTTAAGGTTTAAGTTTTCAGTAATGCAAATATAGTAGGTTTTATGATTAGTTTAGTTTTGTTTTGACTGGAAAGCGTCACATAAACAATGCAACCGTTTGCACGTAAATATCTTCCGCAGCGGCCGCGCTGACGGGCCGGGGCACGCCCAGAAGTCCCTGAAGCCCTACGGCTGCCCATACGGACGGCATCCGGTGGCAGACTGTGCAACCGACTGTAAACCAACAGATTACAAAGGACGCAAAACGTCCTGCAAAAAAGTCGGTTTTACATGAAGTTTTGCGCCCTTCCTGCGTGCAAAGAGGCATCCGTCAGTCAAGCAGCCCCATAATAATGGCTGCGCACGTCGCTCCATCTGTAATACGGAACATATCCGTAGCCACAGGCACGGAGGTTTCGCGCCCGTTGAGCATGAACTTCACGTGGATGTCGTCCTTGGCCGTCTGTGCCATACCGCCAGCGGCAACAGGCTCAGTGCCAGTGCAATTATCGTTGTCTTTTTCATAAATATGATGATTTTACATTGGGTTATTGGGATACTAACCTGCCATTAGAATGTAATATGGCGGAATGTCGCCGCACGGTGCAGGCGTCTCGTCCGCTTGTGCGTCCGTGCCGTAATTAAAAACGTCATCAGGCTGAAGTTTAATGACCGGGTAGGGTTGAAACACACCACCGGGGTGTGGATTTTCTCTGTCCGCGCCCCAGTGTATATTGAAAAGCCGTCTTTCTGCATTTACAAATATGTTAAGTTTTCGGATAAATGTATGCAAACGGCTGCATCAAATATATATATGTATGTCCGCTTTGCTCCCATTCATCAGTAGTTAAAGGAGTTAAAGCAGTTAACCGCTCCCTGCGGTCGCTAAGGAGTTAAAGGCATTTGCCTTGTTGATAAAGTCCACTGAAAAGAGGATTGGGCAATCGAGGACATTCATAAAAATATAAACAAAATTGCAAAAGGTGCCCTTTTACATTGCAAAAGGATAGCTTTTAGACGATAAAAGGACACCTTTCATCCCGCAAAAGGTGCCCTTTTGCAAAGCTGTCGTATGCAACCGTTTGCACAAGTAAATATTAACTATATATAAGGTATAGGCAACAACGTAGGCAAGCATCATTTAATTTTGCCGGCGCAAACGATGACACTATGCCTGAAAAGAACGCACCGATAACTATGAAAGACATCGCCAGGAAATTTGGAGTTTCCGTGGCAACCGTGTCGCGTGCCCTGAAAGGTAACCCGCGCATAAGCGAAAAACGGCGCAACGAGATTGTGGAATATGCCAAGTCGCACAACTTCAGCCCGAACCTGATGGCCGAATCGCTGCGCGGCGGCAAAACGATGAAGATTATCGGCGTAATAATCCCGCAGTTCACCCACTTCTATTTCTCGTCGATACTGAGCGGCATAGAAGACGAAGCCCTGCGCTGCGGCTACCGGCTGATGGTGGCCCAGAGCGACGAAGACTACCTGCGGGAGGTTAACACCTGCCGGTCGTTCTGCGAGAACAAAGTGTGCGGCATCATCGTAGCCCAGGCCAAGGGGACCATGAGGTACGACCACTTCCAGCAACTAATCGACAACAATATGCCACTCGTATTCTACGACCGCATCTGCACGGGAGTAAACGCAAGCCGCGTGACCGTTGACGACTACACGGGGGCGTTCTCCGCCGTGGAATACATGATAAAGACGGGCTGTAGGAAGATAGCATTCTACGGCTCGTCAATGAAGTTAGAAATATCCAAAAACAGGTATAACGGATGGCACGACGCCCTGCTGAAGCACGGCATCAACCCGGACGACTGCCCTACAATGCTATGCGACAACCGCGAGGATGCCGAACGGATAACGCCCGCAGTGCTGCAAAGCGACAACCGCCCGGACGCATTCTTCGCCATCAACGACGACACGGCCATCGGCATAATGTACACAGCCAAGCGTATGGGGCTGCGCGTGCCTGACGACGTGTCGGTCTGCGGCTTCACCAACGGGCAGCGCGCCGTGGCCTGCGACCCGATGCTCACCACCGTGGAGCAGAACGGCTATGAGGTGGGCAGGCTGTCGGCTGACATCCTCATCAGCAAAGTGGAGGGTCGCACACCGGTTGACAAGGTTGTTAAACGCATCGTTAGGACAAAACTGATAGTGAGGGGAACGACGAAAAAAATATGATACCCACCCCTGCCCTCCCAAAGGGAGGGAGCCGGGGCACCATGTCTTACCATACCCTTGAAAACATATCAAGCTCCCTCCCTTGGGGAGGGCGGGGGCGGGTTTAGTCTGATTAAACTAATTACCTTAAACAATGAATACCGGATTAAAGAACAAACCTGACTTGAGTTTTGCCAAACTCTGGAATCTGAGTTTCGGCTTTTTCGGCGTGCAAATTGCCTACGCCCTGCAAAGCGCTAACATCAGCCGCATCTTCGCGACGCTCGGCGCCGACCCGCACAGCCTTAGTTACTTCTGGATACTGCCGCCGCTGATGGGCATCATAGTGCAACCCATAGTCGGAACGCTCAGCGACAAGACGTGGTGCCGCTTCGGCCGGCGCATCCCTTACCTGTTCATCGGCGCGTTAGTAGCCGTCGCCGTGATGTGCCTGCTGCCCAACGCAGGCTCGCTCGGTATGGCTGTGTCAACGGCAATGGTGTTCGGCCTCATTGCGCTGATGTTCCTCGATACGAGCATCAATATGGCCATGCAGCCCTTTAAGATGCTCGTGGGCGACATGGTAAACGAGAAACAGAAGGCCTTGGCCTACTCCATCCAGAGCTTCCTCTGCAACGCAGGCTCGCTCGTGGGCTACGTGTTCCCGTTCTTCTTCACGTTCATAGGCATCAGCAACGTTGCCCCCAAGGGCGTGATACCTGACTCCGTGATTTACTCGTTCTACATCGGCGCGGCCATACTCATCCTTTGCGTCATCTACACATCGGTGAAAGTGAAGGAGATGCCGCCGAAGGAATACGCCGAATACCACGGCCTCGCCAAGCCGCTAAACGAGGACAAGGTTAACTGGCTGACGCTGTTGCGCAAGGCTCCGTCGGCGTTCTGGACGGTCGGACTGGTGCAATTTTTCTGCTGGGCGGCCTTCCTGTATATGTGGAACTACACCAACGGCGCGATAGCCGAGACGTGCTGGCACACCACCGACCCGAAGTCGGCGGGCTTCCAGGCCGCCGGCAACTGGGTGGGCATACTCTTCGCCGTACAAGCCATCGGCAGTGTGTGCTGGGCAATGCTGCTGCCGCGCTTCGCCAACCGTAAGTTTGCTTATGCGCTGAGCCTCGTTCTCGGCGGTGCGGGCTTCCTCATGGTGCCTTTCATCGGCAACCAATACGTCCTGTTCGTGCCCTACCTGCTCATCGGATGCGCATGGGCCGCCATGCTGGCGATGCCTTTCACAATCGTAACCAACGCTCTCGACGGCAGTCACATGGGCGCATACCTCGGCCTGTTCAACGGCACAATCTGCATCCCGCAGATTATTGCCGCAGCCCTTGGCGGCGTGGTGCTCAGTCTTGTAGGCAGCGTACAGAGCAACATGATGCTCGTGGCGGGCGTGCTGCTCATCGCCGGAGCCGCCTCGGTGGGTATCATCAAGGAGAAAGTTGAGTGAAAAGAAAAAACGAAAAGTAAAAAATAACAGCGAAAAGTGAAAAATCCAAATGCCAACTTTGCATCATTAAGGCAATGACATTTGGATTTTTCACTTTTCGTTTTTATCTTTTCATTTAAAAATCAATCGGTTTTCCACGGTAAAAGTCTAACAGACCGGTGCTGTACATATATTCATACTTGGCGCGCACGAGGTCGCTCTCGGCCTTCAACCAGTTGTTTTTGGCCTCGTTGAACTCCGTGATACCGGCCTTGCCGTATTCGTATTTAGCCGATGTCAAGTCGAAGGCGGCCTTGTTGCTGCGCGAAGCCTCACGGCTGCTGGCGTACTGCGCGCAGGCGGCCACGGCATTGTAATACGCCTGTTGGATTTCCTTGTAGAGCGTCTTCTTCACGTTTTCTAATTGCAGCTGCTGCGTTTCCCGGCTCAAGCGGGCGGCGCGTATGCTGTTGCGCGTCTCCAGGCGGTTGAATATCGGCACGTTCAGGCTAAGCCCTATGTACTGGCTGAAGTTGTTGCGCATCTGCCGTCCGAAGCTCTCGGCGTCGAAACCGCTCGTCTTGTAATAGTTTGAACCAAGTCCGGCGTTGAGCGACAGCGTGGGCAACAGCGCACTCTTGGCTATGCTCACGTTCACTTCGGCCCCCTTTAAGCGTAGCATCTCGGCCCTGATTTCGGGCTTGAAGGCCAACGCCTCCTGGTAGATTTCGTCAGGTGCGGGCAGACTGCGGCCTTCGCTCATATCTATCGCCGCCGTGTCAGGACGCACAATGGCGAAGCCTTCGGGCGAAGGCAGTTCGAGCAGCTGGGCAAGCGACAGCACAGCCAGCCGGCAGTCGTTGTCAGCCTGGGTGTATGTCAGCCGACTTTGGGCCAGCGCAGCCTCCTGCTGTGCCAGTTCCACACCGCTGGCCTTGCCCGTGCGCAACATCTCGGCGAGACGCGCCACGTGCATCGAGTCAATCTCTATCTGCCGCCGCGCCACGTCGCGCAGCTCCATGTCGTAAAGTATCTGCACGTAAGCCTGAGCCACCTGCACGCTCACGTCGTCGCGGGCCTTGGCCAAGTCGGCCGTGGCCGCCTCAAGGTTCAGCTTGTTCAGCTTTATCGTGCGGGGTATGCGCAGGCCTGTGAAGAGCGGTACGCTCGTACCGAGTGAGAGCGATGTGCTGCTCGTGTTTTTGTTAGAGTAAGTGTTCTCAGACGTCAGCCCTCGCCCGAACGACCAGTTTTGCGACGCCGAAGCGTTCAGGTCGGGCAGCCGGCTGTTCTTCGCCGTGCTGAGTTCCACCTCGCCCTGCCGTCTCGTCACGTCCTGTTGCTTAACGGTTATGTTATTCTCCAATGCGTAGTCGATGCACTCACGCAGCGTCCACGCCCCCTGCCGCTGCGCCGAAACGACCATCGCAGCCAGCAGGAATGCCAAGGTATATATTATGCGGTACATTGTTTTGAGGTTTAAGCCCCTCCCTACCTCCCCAAGGGGGAGGGGCATTGTTCGACTTTATGATTGTAGAAAAGAGGTAAAGGGTGCCCGTCAGAATGGATTGCAACACGTTTTCTACGGCCTTGCCCTACCCCCTCCCCATGAGAAGGGCTGGGGTGGGGCTTCCTATTCACCCTTCACTTTCTGCGGTCCTCTCACCTTTTCACCTTTTTTCAGACCGCTCTTTATCTCGATGTTGATACCGTCACTAAGCCCCGTGACAACCTTGCGCCGCTCGTAAGTCTTTTCCTCGCCAGTGCCTTTCACCACGTACACATATGTGTCTTCGCTGCTGAACTCAATCGCACTTTCAGGTACGGCCAGCACGCCTTTGGCACTTTCCAGCTCTATTTCAGCGTTCGCACTGTATCCGGAACGAATGTCGCAGCCCTGGGGCACGCTCACCGCCGCCTTAATCTCAAATTGGTTGGCCCCGTTGTTGTCAGTCGCCTTAGGCGAGATGTATTCAAGCGAAGCGTCAAACTTCAAGTTTTCAAGCGCGCCGATGGTGATTTTCATCGCCATGCCGGTGACGAGCCGCCCCACTTCCGTCTCATCAATATTGCCCTTGAAGATAAGGTCGCCCATGTCGGCCACGGTTGCTATCGTCGTACCGTCATTGAACGTGTTACTGAGTATCACCGAGTTGCCCACCTTCACGGGAACGTCGAGGATGAGCCCGCTTATCGTCGAGCGTATCAACGTGCTGCTCGCGCTGGCATTACTGCTTGAAACGCCGTCGCGGACAACCTCCAATGCGTCTACTGCGGCCAGCTTCTCCTCGCGTGCCTGGTCGTAAGCCTGGCGCACGTTGTCATATTCTTCAGCGCTGACAAGCTGCTTTTCATACAACTGTTTCTCGCGGTCGAGGTTAACCTCCGCCTGCTTCAGGTTGATGTCGGCAAGCCTCACGCGGCTCTCGGCGGAGCTTAGCTGCCCCATGTCGGGGATTACTTTCACCTTGGCAATCACCTCGCCGGCCTCAACCTTGTCACCGGCCTCCTTGTAGATTTCGGTTATGATGCCGCTTATCTGCGGCTTCACTTCCACCTCGTCGCGCGGTTCTATCGTACCGGTGACGACTGTGGTCTTGCTGATGTCGGCCGTTTTGACCGTAAACTCGTCATAGACGACAGGCTGCGGCTTCGACTTCATGTAGAGGAACACGAACGTCCCAACGAACATAAGGGCAACTAACGCCGCAAGGATGATTTTCAAATACTTCTTCATATCTTTCCATTTTTGGAATTAAGAGTTAAGGATTAAGAGTTAAGAAAATATGTTTTGAGTGATTAAGAACTTTGAATTAATGAGCAAGAGGCCACCTTCAATGGCATTTTTCTTAACTCTTAATTCTTCATCCTTAATTCATTCGTCCCTCATAGCGTCAACGGGCTTTATCTTCATCGCCCTCATCGCGGGGGCGAGTCCGGCCAAGACGCCGAGCAAGGCGAGCAGAGCCGTTGCCCCGGCAACCGTCCAGAAGCGCACCTGGAAGTGTGCCGCGACGATTCCGTCGGCCGTATTGCCAAGCTCAAGCATCTCAAGCACCATGACGGCGAACATTATCCCGCCCATACCGGCTACCGCAGTGAGTATCATGCTCTCGGCAATCACCTGGCCGAGAATGTTCTTCGGCGTGGCGCCTATGGCGCGGCGGATGCCTATCTCGGTAGTGCGCTCACGCACGGTCACCATCATTATGTTGCTCACACCTATCGCCCCGGCCAGCAGGGTGCCGATGCCGACGAGAAGGACGAGGAAGTTAACGCCGCTGAAAAGGTTGTCGAGCATACCGAAAAGCACCTCCGTGTTGAACACCGTCACGGCTTTCTCGTCGGTCGGGTCTACCTTATGGGCCTGCGCTATCACTGTGCGCATCTTCTGGGTGATGCTGTTCATCGTGATGCCGGGCTTAGCCGTGACGCACACGAGGTGAACGCTGTCGCCGAGGTTATAGGCCTTTTGCATTATCGTCAGGGGCACGATGACGGACGTCTCGTTACGTCCGTTAATGCTCATGTTGCCCGCGCTGTAATCCACGCCTACCACATCGTAATAGATATTGTCAACGCAGATGCGCCGACCGCAGGGGTCTCCGCCTCCGGGAAACAGCTCTTTGTAAACGCGCTTGCCTATGACGCACACCTTGCGGGCCTGCTTTACGTCCATCTCATTGAGGTAACGGCCATAGTATATCTGCGGAGCCTCAACCTTACGGTAGTCGGGCAGCAGGCCCTTCATCGTGCAGTTGGTCTTGCGGTCGTCGTAAGTCGCACTGCCGCCCCAGTGTGACAGCACCGGCGAGACGGTCTCAAGCTCAGGCACTTGGTGTCTGAGCCGCTCCACGTCGGCGTAAACCATGCTCCACTTACGGTCCTTGCGGAAGCCGGCGTAAGGCTTGGTGGTAGGCCGTGCGAAGATGATGGCCGAGTTAGTGGCGAAGCCCTCGAAGTTGTTTTGCAACAACTCTTTCAGTCCCTGGCCGCCGCCCAGCAGGGTCACGAGCATGAACACGCCCCAGAAAACGCCGAAGCCGGTAAGCAGGCTGCGGCTCTTGTTGCGCGTAAGGGTGTCAAGTATCTCACGAAAACGGTCGATGTCGAATTTCATTGGATATTGTTTTTTGGGGAGGACAGGGAGAGATGAGAGGTCTGGGAGACCTGTGAACACCCGTGGCGTCAGCCCAATTATGAATTATGAATTGTTAATTATGAATTATGTTTCACTCCGCCCTCAACGCCTCTATCGGCCTGACGCGCGCCGCCTTGCGTGCGGGCACGAGGCCGGCGAGTGTGCCGGCTACCACCATAACTACCGTGGCGGCCACGCAGACGTCGATGCCGACGGTGGGGTTGTAGAACATCGTGGCCTCGAACAGGCCGCTGTTCACTTTCATGCGGCCTATCGTGGCGTCCATATACTCGTTGGCCGCCACGCCCAACACCATGCCGATGTAGCCGAAGAAGGTGGTGATCACCACGCTCTCTATGATAATCAGGCGCAGGATTGACGACGGCTTGGCGCCTATGGCCTTGCGTATGCCGAACTCGCGGGTGCGTTCCTTGACGGTGATGAGCATGATGTTGCTGACGCCGACTATCCCGCTGAGCAGCGTAAAGAGCCCTACCACCCAGAGGGCCGTGCGTATGATGCCTATGCCGGTGTTCATCTGGAGGTTCTGCGTAAAGCGGTTCCATATCCACACGGAGCGTTCGTCGTCGGGGGCGGCGCGGTGATTGGAGTTCAGGCGGGCGCGGTATTGCTCCTCGAAGGCGTCGTTGGCCTCCTGGGTGTCAAGCCCTTTGAACGAGAAGAGTATCGTGCCAACCTTGTCACCTTTATTATATATGGCGCGCAGGGTGGTGAATGCCGTGTAAGCCGACGTGTTCATGCCGCTGCGGTCGGCCTTGTAGACGCCCACAACGCGGAAGGCCACGCTGTCAACATCGACGTAGCGGCCTACCAACCGCTCCGTGCCGGCGGGCAGCAGTTCGCGGGCGTCGTCCTCGCCAAGCACAATCACCTTGCGCTTCTGCCTGATGTCGATGTCGTTGATGAAGCGCCCGTAGAGCATTTCCTTCTTGTTAATCTTTATCTCGTTGGGATAAACGCCTGTGAGAGTACTGCTGACGTAGTTTGCTCCGTGGCTCAGCGTCAGTCCGTCCACGTCATACGTGCCGCCCGTCTCGTTCACGTTGGCCGGGAAGTTGTTGCCCGTCACGGCCATGTCCTTGTCTGTAAGCTCGATGGAGCGCCCCTCTTGCAGACCGTCGTAGGGCTTAGACGTGCGCCCGCCGCCCACAGCCATCGAGTTGTCGAGGAACTGGTCGCTCTGCAACGTCATGGCGTTAATAAGCCCGTTGCCCGCTCCCAACAGGAAGATAAGCATGAAGATGCCCCACGCCACGGCAAAGCCCGTAAGAGCTGTGCGCAGCTTGTTGCGCTTCATCGTGCTGTAAATTTCTACGAATACATCCCTCATAAAGCCCCCTCCCGGCCTCCCCGTGGGGAGGTGTTAAGTTTGCGTTGCCGGTTATTCTTGGTTGTATAATCCATAAATTCCATCGCTTTCTGCCTCGTTTTGTAATATATTGATAATCAAGAGATTATGTTTCGCCTTGCAAAAGGTATCCTTTTGCACGCTAAAAGGGCATCTTTTACAGGCCGAAAGGATACCTTTTGCAAGACAACCCCACCCGACCTCCACGCCGGGGATACTCCTGATTGCTTTCAGGTAGCCTTGCTCCTCCCCCACGGGGAGGCCGGGAGGGGCTGCTTACTTCATCACTCCCCCACTGCCGAAGGGTGATGCGTGGTGGTCGAAGTTCTCCTCTATCGCCCCTATAACGCCGTCGCGGATATGTATTATCTTGTTGGTCTCGTTGGCAACGCCGCTCTCGTGGGTCACCACCACTATCGTCATGCCGTCCTGTTCGTTGAGCTGCTTCAGCAGCTTCATCACCTCCACGCTGGTCTTCGAGTCGAGCGCGCCCGTAGGTTCGTCGGCGAGGATGATTTGCGGGCGGGTTATCAGGGCGCGGGCTATGGCCACGCGCTGCTTCTGTCCGCCCGACATCTCGTTGGGGTAATGGCCCGCCCATTCTTTCAGGCCTAAGCGTTCGAGGTACTCCATAGCCATGCGGTGACGCTGCTTGCGGCGCACGCCTTGGTAAAATAGCGGCAGCTCTACGTTCTCGACAGCCGTCTTGAACGATATCAGGTTGAACGACTGGAAGATGAAGCCTATCATCCTGTTGCGGTATTCGGCCGCGCGCGTCTCCGAGAGGTTCTTTATGAGCGTGTCGTTAAGCCAATATTCGCCCGTATCATAGCTGTCAAGGATGCCTAATATATTTAATAAGGTAGACTTGCCCGAACCTGACGCGCCCATTATCGAGACGAACTCGCCCTTTTCAATGTCGAGGTTTATGCCCTTGAGCACGTGCAACGGCTGGCCGTTGTCGTAAGTTTTGTTTATGTCGCGAAGATGAATCATAAATGTGTAAGTATTAAACACCCGGCCAAAAAGACCTTAACACCCACCCCAACCCTCCCGAAGGGAGGGAGCTTAGAATGCTTTTGTGGGGCGATTTGTTGATTTATTACCAAACAAAAAGGCCTAAACACCCACCCCAACCCTCCCGAAGGGAGGGAGATTGGAATGCTTTTGTGGATGCAATATTCAAATTCTTATTTATTATTAGACGTTAAATTAACGGTAAATGTTGCAACTTGCAGTCATTTTATGCCAACCGACACCCATTTTTGCCGCAATATGCTACCGACAAAGCATATCAAGCCCCCTCCCTTCGGGAGGGTTGGGGTGGGTTTCATCTATTTGCTTGCGGTTGTTTTTTCCACTCCTTTTCCACTTCCTCTATCCCTATTCCGAGCATCCGCATCTGGCGGAACATCTCCGGAAGGCGCGTATCCATGAACTCGCGGCGGCGTTCCTCAAGGATTTTGTCTTTGGCGCCGGCGGTGACAAAGTAGCCCAATCCGCGCTTCTTATATATCACGCCTTGCTGTTCCAAGAGGTCGTATGACTTCACGGCGGTGTTGGTGTTCACCTCCAAAAGCACGGCATATTCGCGCACCGAGGGTATGCGCTCGTCGTCGGCAAACTTCCCCGTGAGTATCTCGTCGCACAGCCGGTCGGCTATCTGTACGTAAATCGCTTTTTCTGTCGTAAAGTTCATAAATTAATCCATTTGTTGTTAATCACCTGCATCCGCCTGAATATCTTGTAAGAGAGCCACCAGTTCACCACCGCAACAGCCGTGAGCACCGTGCCTACGGCGTAAAACGCAGCGTTGTTTCCTGCGTTCACGGCGGTCGCCTCCACGTCTACCGACGCGCTGCTTACCACCACTGCAAAAGCCACGAACAGCACTACGTGCACCGCCGAAGTGACGGCGAAACGGTAACGGCACAGCAGCGTGCCGCCGAGCACGTACAAAGACTGCGCCCACACACACCAGCTTACGGCCGAAAAGTACACCCCCGAAATAAACTCCGGTCTTTGGCCTGCCGTTATCAGGCCTACCTCGGCATTGGTGAAGAACATCCGCAGAAAGTCCGGTATGGTGCACCCCACATAGTCAACGCCCACAACCAAGCACGTCACCATGCGCAACACGTCGGCCACGCAGTAAGCCGCGAGGCCCAAGACCAGCGCGCCCAAAGTAATGCCCAGCCACCTCACTATGAACTTCTCCAAATCCGTGGCGGGCAGCATCTTCACCGCCGTGCGCTGCTCCTTTGTCTTCATGTCGGCGAAAATCCATGTGCCGGCGATGACGAGCACTATCATATAAACCAGCGTACACATCTCCACGGAGTGTATCAGGCGGTCGGCGGTAGCCCCTTTCGCCCCCTTCAACGCGGGATACAGCCATCCGAGCATGGGGAAGAGGTAGCCGAACGACAGGCCGGAGGCGAACGACAGCGCGCTCTTCAGGCTCATGCGGCACTGCCAGCGGGCCACCCGCGCGAAACGTCTTATATCGAAATCAGTCATTGCACAATGCTTTTTTGTATCGGAAGTTACAGAAGTTAGAGAAGTTAAAGAAATTAAAGCCATTACCTATGCAGCCGTTTGGCGTCTTCACTTTTCACTCTTCATTCAACCTTACAGGTTCACCCACTTGTTGTTGATTATCTGCATACGGCGGAATATCCTGTAAGACAACCACCAGTCAATCACGCCCGCGGCGGCGAACACTGCGGCGCCCAACCACGCCCACGTGGACGCCCAAAGGCAGGCAACCTCGTTGTCTACGTTGTCTACAAAATTGACAATCATAGGCGTGAAGACGAGCATCAGGACAAAATGCACCATCGTGGTGAGCACAAACTGGCGGCGGCGGAACAATGCGCCGCCGAGAATGTAGAGCGAGTGCACCCAGAAACTCCAGGCGTAAGCCAGGGCGAAAATTGCCGCGGCGGTAGCGGCGTCGCCGCCGTTGATAAACACACGTTCATGCTCTCCGAAGCCGAAAACGAGCCCGAAGAACTCCGGGATGGAGCACGTCACGGGGTCGGCGCCCACTATCAGGCAGAGAAGCAGGCGAAAAACCTCGGCCGCGCAATATGCCACGAGCCCCATGAGCCACCAGACAAGGGTGACGTAAAGGGCGCGGACGGCGAACTTCTCAAGGTCGGTGGCGGGCAGCATCTTGAACGACGTGCGGCTCTCCTTGGTCTTCATGTTGTTGAATATCCAGCATCCGCCGATCATTGAAACGACAAGATAGATGGCAAGGTTCACCTGCACTGCCATCTGAAGGCCGGCGGCAGAGGCCCAAACGGAGGCATCGCGGTGGGAAAGGACTTCCACAGCAAAGGGCACGCACATGGCAAAGAACATGGCGGCGGCGTTGGTGATTATCTCTTTGCGCGTCATATTGGCCGACCATACGAGCGTGCGGCCAAAGCGTTGTATATTGAAGTTGGTCATGGTTGATTGTTGTTGTAGCCCCTCCCGGCCTCCCCGGAGGGGAGGAGAAGTGGCGATGTTGTTGTTTGGTTGATAAGACTGATAGGACGAACGGGGCTTATAAGGCAGATAACCCGGTGCCGACCATAGGCTTGACACATAACCTTCAAGGCATATCAAGCCCCTCCCTTAGGGAGGGTTGGGGTGAGTGTCAGGTTGGTCGGTTGCCTGAGGGACTATATCACCCTCTTCGTCACGGCATTGAAGAGCAGTTCGAGATTAAGCTGCGTATCCTCGTCGCCCTCTCGCTTGCGCGTGATGACGGCGTTGCCCTGCACCGACGGCTCGGCGTAGAGCACGTCGTCAGAAGGTTCGCCGAGCGAGCGGAACTCGAAGTTGTACTTCTCGCAGATGTCAGCGACGGAGGCGTCGAGGAGAATTTCAGAGCGGTCGAGCATGACAATGTGGTCGAGCAGCGACTCCACGTCGTGCACCTGGTGGGTGGATATTATGAGCGTACGGCCTTCGTCCATGTTGTTTGCCACCACGCGGCGGAACTGGCTCTTCGAGGGAATGTCCAACCCGTTGGTAGGCTCGTCCATGAGCAGCAGCTTGGTGTTGGCCGCCAGCGCAAAGCTCATGTACACTTTCTTCTTCTGGCCCATAGAGAGTTCCTTCAGATGGATGTCGGGTGTCAGCTCGAAGTCGCGCAGGCAACTCTCAAGCACATTACGGCTGAAGCGCGGATAGAACGGCTCGTTGAGCTTGACGTAGGCGTCGAGCGTCATCGGGGCGAGGTCGAACTCTTCGGGGACAAGGAAGATTTCCTCAAGCGTGGCGGCCCGGTGGAGCTGCGTGTCAACGCCGTCAACGGTGACAGTGCCGGCCGTACGGCGCAGCAGTCCGCTGATAAGATAAAGCAGGGTTGACTTGCCCGTGCCGTTCTTGCCCAGCAGTCCGTAGATGTTGTTGTCCTCAAGGTCGAGGTTGAAGCCGTCGAAGACGTATTGCCTTGCGCCCTGGTACTTGTATTTCAGATTTTCGATGTGTATCATTTTATTCTTGTTTTGATATTATTCTTGTTTTGGAAGTTAAAGGAGTTAAGAGAGTAAAAGGAGTTAAAGACATTACCCTTGCCGGTTGTTCGGGAGAGAGAGTATAAAGAAGTAAGACTGCCATCAAGACTATTGTCTTTAACTCCTTTTACTCCCTTAACTACTTTAACTCCTAAAAACCCGCCATCATCTCCCCGCCGGCGGGCACTATGGCCAGCACGTTGTCAACGAGCACGGGGGCGAAGCCGTCGGCTGAAAGCTCGTAAGACGTGACAGACATGAGGCCGTCACCCTCGGCGGAGTAGCAAGTGCGGCTGTCAGCCGGGTCGAAAGCCCTGCGGCGGCTGCTCCAGAGGCTGCGCTCCATAGTGTAGCCGCCGTGCGTATAGGCAAAGTCGTAACGGCACTTGGGTGCCATGCGACCCGTGGCCATGCTGCGAGCCATCACCACCTTTGAGACCACGCGCCCTGCGGCGTCGTAAGCGTAGCGGTATTCGTATTTACCGCTAAGGTAGTCGCCGTGCTTGTCGTACACGTACATGGTCTTTACTTGACCGTTTTCAACGTCTGCGTTATAGCAGTACGGCGAGTTAAGGTTACCCGTTGAGTTAAGGTACATTGCCATGATTGTGGCGGCTGTGATAATTGTTTCCATAATCGTTAAAGTCTTTAATTTGTCAATATTGTCGTTTCCGTTTTGCTGTTTAGCAGTGTACTATTGTTGTAGTACACTGCAAATGTAAGGCAATATCACGTTACTTGCAAGTTTTTCAGCAGAAAAATGCAATAAAAGACATAGTTTTAACCTTTGTTTACAACAAACAAATAAAGACCGCACAAGTGTAAACAGATTTTAAGAATATACACGGTTAAATATCCGGAAACAATCACAAGCGCGACTTACAGCGGACAAGCAGAATGCCGGAGGATACAAATTACGATGCAAAAGGGCACCTTTCAGACTGCAAAAGGGCACCTTTCAGCCGCCGTTTTGCGCCCTTTTGCAAAGGCGTTGAATATCAGCACGTTACAAAGGCGTGTATAAACATTGCCATACAAGCCCCAAACGGACGCCGCAAAAGCCAAAAACAACATGATTTATTTTGCCGTAAACGCCAAAAAACGTAACTTTGCAAAAATTAATCACATTGCGGAAAAAGCATAATACGAACGTAATAATAAATAAGGTATATAAATTTCACTGACATGGACACACTGAAAAGAGCATTGGCATCAAAACTGCTGAAAATAAAGGCCATAAAACTGCAACCCGACAACCCCTTCACGTGGGCTTCGGGATGGAAGTCGCCCTTCTACTGCGACAACCGCAAAACGCTGTCTTATCCCGACCTGCGCGGCTTCGTGAAGCTGGAGCTTGCGCACGCCGTGCTTGAGCACTTCCCCGAAGCTACCGCCGTGGCCGGCGTGGCAACGGGAGCGATAGCGCAAGGCGCGCTCGTGGCCGACGAACTGGGCCTGCCGTTCGCCTACGTGCGCAGCAAGGCCAAGGATCACGGTATGGGCAACCTCATAGAGGGTGAACTGCCGGAGGGTGCGAAGGTGGTGGTAATCGAGGACTTGATTTCCACCGGCGGCAGCAGTCTGAAGGCAGTAGAAGCCCTGCGCGCAGCGGGCTTCGAGGTGGCAGGCATGGTGGCTTCATACACCTACGGCTTCCCTGTGGCAAAGAAGGCGTTTGAAGACGCCGGCGTGACGCTCGTCACCCTGACCGACTATGAGCACGTGGTAGAGGAAGCAGCCGCTACGGGATACATCACCGAAAAGGATGTGGAACTGCTGCACGAGTGGCGCAAGGACCCGGCAAACTGGAACAAATAAGCAGCCTCGCCCACCCTCCCCGGTGGGGAGGAGCTTGAAGTTCGCATCGGTATCATTAAATACATAAAGTAACACAGCCCCTCCCCACCGGAGAGGATGAGAGGGGCTTATCTTCTTTTAGCAATGAGTAAATACGAAAGCGGCGTTAAGCAAATACCGCATCCGCAGACGGCGGTGTACAACACGCTTAGCGACCTGAACAACATAGAGAGAATAAAAGACCGCATCCCGGCCGACCAGGTGAAGGACTTGGCGTTCGACCGCGACTCGGTTAGTGTCAACGTGGCACCCGTGGGCAGCATAAAACTGAGGATTGTAGACAGGGACGAGCCGAAGTGCATCAAGTTCGAGACGGAGAACTCGCCCGTACCGTTCAACCTTTGGGTGCAACTGTTGCCCGTGACCGACACCACGTGCAAGATGCGCGTGACGGTGAAGGCCGACATACCGCTGATGCTGAAACCGCTGATAGGTAACAAGCTGCAAGACGGCGTTGACAAGATAGCCGACGCACTGGCAATGCTGCCGTATTAATTACGGTAGCGAAAGGAGTTAGAGGTAGTGAAAGTGGTTAAAGACAATTGCCCTGCAACTATGCCGCAAACCATACGGCAAACAGAGCTGTACATTCTCTCATTTGGCTACAAAGCATTTGTCATTAACCACTTTCACTACCTCTAACGACTTTAACTACTCTAACTACTAAAAAAATATTATGTCAACAAAACTCTGGGAAAAGAACTTCGAGGTAAACAAAGAAATTGAACGCTTCACCGTGGGGCGCGACCGCGAGATGGATATGTATCTGGCCAAGTACGACGTGCTCGGCAGTATGGCACACATCACAATGCTGGAGTCAATCGGACTGCTTGAAAAGGACGAACTGGTGCAACTGCTTGCCGCGCTGAAAGACATCTACGCTGCGTGCGAGCGCGGCGAGTTCGTCATAGAAGACGGCATAGAGGACGTCCACTCGCAAGTGGAGCTGATGCTGACGCGCACACTCGGCGACATGGGCAAGAGGATACACAGCGGACGGTCAAGAAACGACCAGGTGATGGTTGACCTAAAACTGTTCATCCGCAACGAGATAAGGGAAATCGTAGAACTTGTGAAAACATTGTTCGACGAACTTTTGCAGAAAAGCGAACAGTATAAGAACGTGCTCATGCCCGGCTACACCCACCTGCAAGTGGCCATGCCAAGCTCATTCGGCCTGTGGTTCGGGGCTTACGCCGAGAGCCTGGCCGACGATATGCTGTTCCTCCAAGCAGCATGGCGTATGGCTAACCGCAACCCACTGGGCAGCGCGGCGGGCTACGGCTCGTCGTTCCCGCTCAACAGGACAATGACCACCGAGCTGCTGGGCTTCGACACGATGGACTATAACGTGGTGTACGCACAGATGGGACGCGGCAAGACCGAGCGCAACACGGCCTTCGCAATGGCCTCCGTAGCCGGCACGCTGGCAAAGATGGCGTTCGACGCCTGCCTGTTCAACAGCCAGAACTTCTCGTTCGTCAAGCTGCCGAAGGAGTGCACCACGGGCAGCAGCATCATGCCGCACAAGAAGAACCCCGACGTGTTCGAGCTCATCCGTGCCAAGAGCAACAAGTTGCAGGCACTGCCCATGCAGGTGACAATGATTATGAACAACCTGCCGTCGGGCTACTTCCGCGACCTGCAGATAATAAAGGAAGAGTTCCTGCCGGCCTTCGGCGAACTGAAAGACTGCCTGCAAATGGCGGCATACATCATCAACAAGATGGAAGTGAACGAGCACATACTCGACGACCCGCGCTATGACCTGATGTTCTCCGTAGAGGAAGTAAACCGCCTCGCGGCCAAAGGTATGCCTTTCCGCGACGCATACAAGAAGGTGGGACTGGACATAGAGGCAGGCCGCTTCAAGCCATGCAAGGACATTCACCACACCCACGAAGGCTCAATCGGCAACCTCTGCAACGACGAAATCAACGCCTTGATGGGCAATATAATCGACGGTTTCACGTTTGACAAAGTAGAAGAGGCAGAGAAAAAGCTGTTGGGCAGGTGATGCCAGCGGCGTTCCCGCTCCGGAGCATCAGCCCTATCGGCCCCACAGGCCTTATTTGTCCTATTTACCAAGCAAAAAGATGAGACGTTACACCTTATTTATATTAGCGCTTCTCGCGCTGTTCACGTCGTGCGGCGACACGGACTATGAATTTTCCACCAACCGCTGCTACTTCATCTTCGAGAACAACGGGCCGCGCAGCACCGCCCTCGCCTCAGCAATGAACCCGATGTCACCGGGCATCTTCTGCCGTATCACGACATCCGGCGAAGACTATTACACTTTCACATCAAACCAAGGGCTGACAGACAGGGTGGTACGCAATGCCATAGACAAGCAACGCACCGTGGAGCTGGGCGTCTATAACGAGACAGGAATTATCGTAGGCTACGGCAACCTTAACAATCCCGCCACGTTCTACGCCTACGACAGCCAGTGCCCAAACTGCTACAAAAACACAAACCTGCCACGCTACAGCCTGACGATAAACTCCGACGGCACGGCCGAATGTGGCAGCTGCCACCGCAAATATGACATGAACAACGGCGGCATCGTGTCGGCCGGCGACGGAGGAGCCCCCATGATGCAATACCGCAACGCACGAACGACAGGACCGCAAGGCGTACTCTCCGTAAGCAACTAAATCCCCACTATTTAAGGCTCATTATATTAAAATGTGTAAATTAATTTGCTTTTTCGAGAAATACGCTTATCTTTGCATAACATTTAGGCGGCAATAGCTCAGTTGGTAGAGCGCAACCTTGCCAAGGTTGAGGTCGCGGGTCCGAGTCCCGTTTGCCGCTCA
>CALUGX010000036.1 GCA_944320285.1 uncultured Prevotella sp. | reverse complement strand
GATTACGAATTGCATTATTTGTGTAAAAGACTGAATGTCAAGCATTTAGCACTATACACCCAAACTGCGGATGAACCAAAAAAAGCCCCTCCCAGCCTAAAGCCCCTCCCAGCCTCCCCAAGGGGAGGAGCCTTATTTGCAAAGCTAACTAAAATCTCCCCTTGGGGAGGCTGGGAGGGGCTTTAGGCTGGGAGGGGCTTTTAGGTTAGGAGGGGCTGCCTTTCAACTTTTTCAGCCGCCGTTTTGCTTCGGGGGCGTCGGGGCATAATTCGAGAGCCTTGCGGTAGTTGGCGGCTGCTGCGTCGGCCATGTGTTCGCGTTCGCATTCTTTGCCCATGAGGGTGTATTCGGCTGCGAGGCGCTTGAGCAGCTTCCGCTGCTTGTCGCGCTCGCGCTTTAGTCGGTCGTTCTCGCGGCGCAGGGTGTTGATTATGCCGAGCTTACGGCGTATGAGACGGCGCGGAGCGGGCTTCTCGATGTCGTAACGGTGGTGTATGGCGCGGAAGAAGGCGTCGAGGCAGGCGCCGAAGTCGCCGCGGTCGAAGGCGCGGGCGGCGTCGCGGTATTCACGGTCGGCGGCCGATTCGCGGAGAGCGCCGTTGATGAGCGAGGTGTCGTTATATGTGCGGGCGAATTGTATTATCTCCTGCCTAACGAAGATGTCTTCACGCTTTACAGGGGCCGTGAGACTGAGACCCGCGAGCGACGTGCAGCGCGAGAGGGCCACGTATGCCTGGCCGCCTGCGAAGACACCGCCCGTAAAGTCGATGTTGGCGCGGCGGAAGGTGAGCCCCTGGCTCTTGTGTATTGTTATGGCCCAGGCTAAGCGTATTGGGAACTGCACATAGCTGCCGATTTCTTCCTCTTCGATTTTCTTTTCCTTCTCGTTGAACGTGTACCGCATATTACTCCACCGTTCGCGCCGCACGTCGTGTTCAAGGCCGTCTTCCGTGATGACGTATATCACGCCGTTTTCAGCGTCGATGCCTTCGATGACGCCGAGCGTGCCGTTTACCCAGCGGCGGTCGGAGTCGTTCTTGATGAAGATTATCTGTGCGCCGGGCTTCACTTCGAGCTCTGCGGGCGTGGGCAGGCTGCTTTCGGGAAACTCGCCATTCACTTCGCCGTGGAACACTACAGGTTCGCCGGGGAGCTGCATGAGGCGTTGCTCGTTGATGTAGCTGGCGGTGTCGCGGCGGGTGGAGAGGGTTATGGCGAGACCGCCGTCCCCGGTATCGAGCTGCTGGCCTACGCGACTGTTTATGGCTCGCAGGTCGGCGGAGCCGGTATCGCCTTTGCGTATGTGGTCGAGAATGTTGATAAACGCCGGGTCGTTCTGGCGGTAGACCTTGTGCAGCTCTATGCTCACAAGGCGCATCTCGCGCCATACATGGGCGCCGAAGAAAAACGAGGTGGGGTAGTAGGGGTGGAGCATACGCCGCTCATCTTCCCTAACGACAGGTTCTAGCTGGTAGACGTCGCCCACGAGCAGGAGTTGCTTGCCGCCGAAGGGCTGGCGCATATTGCGGGAGTAGATGCGCAGTATCTTATCGATGAAGTCGATGATGTCGGCGCGCACCATGCTTATCTCGTCGATGACGATAAGTTCCACCTCGCGCAGTATTTTACGCTTCTCGGCGTTGTACTTCAAGGTGTTGCGTATGTTGCGCACGGAGTAGCGTGTGTCGTCGGGCAGCAGAGGATGAAATGGCAACTTGAAGAAGCTGTGCAGCGTGGAGCCTCCGGCATTAATGGCAGCTATGCCGGTGGGAGCGAGTATTATATGTTTTTTCTTTGTGTTGGCGCAGATGTGGCGTAGAAAAGTAGATTTACCAGTACCGGCCTTTCCCGTGAGGAAAAGCGAGCGGCGAGTGAACTCTATTATCTGCAATGCCTGTTGCAGCTCTTTGTTATCGGTGTCGAGCATATTGGGATGGAAGGAAGGCAGCCCCTCCCGGCCTCCCCAAGGGGAGGAGCCTTATTTGCAAAGCTAACTAAAATCTCCCCTTGGGGAGGTTTGGAGGGGCTTTAGGCTGGGAGGGGCTTTAGGCTGGGAGGGGCTGCCTCCTTACAGGTCTTCAAACCTGATTACTTCTTCATGGGGTTTGTTGTTTTTTTTGTGTTTGCTGCCGTCGCCACTCTGCGCTGGAGCTTGACTTTCGCCGTCTCCGTCGTTGTTTTCGGCAGTTTTTGGCACTTTCACGGGGTTGCCCTGCTCGTCCATCACGATGATGGAGTCGGCGGCGAGGGCCGTGCTGTCAACGAGAGCCGTGTCTTTCTTTACGGGATAATAGCTGTCACAGAGGTACATATTTCGCGTTATATCGTCGTCTTGTGGCTTGTTGAAGCGTCCGTGGTAATGTTTGAACTGCGGGTCGCCCATGAGCGACTGTAGGAAATATCCGCATATCGGAAGAGCTGTGCGGCTACCTTGGCCGAGTGCACCAGTTCGGAAATGTATGCTGCGGTATTCGCCGCCAACCCATGCGCCGACCACGATGTTGGGGCTGACACCCATGAACCATGCGTCAGAGTGATTGTTGGATGTTCCGGTCTTTCCACCAAAGTCAGTGTCCTGAGCCTTGTTGACGTAACCCCAGAGGCTTTGCGACGTTCCGCCTGGTTCGCGCATTCCGCCCATGAGCAGTTGTTGCATGAAGAATGCACTCTTGTATGGTATCACCTGCTTCTCTTCGGTGGGTGCGGCGTACACCTCGTTGCCATCTTTGTCTACAATTCTCGTTACGAGCACCGGCTCTACGTGCTTGCCGTCGTTGGCTATGGTGCAGTATGCGTTGACCATTTCGAGAAGGTTGACGTCTGATGAGCCCAAGGCCAGTGACGGCTGTTCGTCGAGCGGGCTGTTTATGCCCATATCATGAGCTGTTTTGGCTATGTTCTTTATTCCCATCTCCTGTCCAAGCCTTACAGCCACGGAGTTTATACTCCTGGCGAAGGCCCCTTTCAGCGGAATAGAGTCGCCTGAAAAGCGACCGTTAGCGTTGGTGGGCGTCCATGTAGTCATCTCATGCTTGCGTTTGTCGTACACTTCCATACGGATGTATTCGTCTCGCCGTTTGTCGCATGGCGTGAGACCTTGGTTCATGGCCTCTGTGTAAACGAAAAGCTTGAATGTAGATCCGGGTTGACGCATGGCTGTGACTTTGTCATATTTCCATGAATTGAAGTCGATGTCGCCCACCCATGCCTTCACCGCTCCTGTTTGTGGCTCCATAGCAACGAACGAACAGTGCATGAACTTCACCATGTAGCGTATCGAGTCCATCGTGCTCATTTCCTTCTCGATTGTGCCCTTCTCGTAGTCGAACACCTTTACTTTGTGAGGCTTGTTGAGATAGTATGTCACAGAGTCCGGTTCGTTGGGGAATTTCTGTAACAACATTTTGTATGCCGGTTGTCTCTTGGCGATATCTTCTATGAAGTGGGGTATCACCTGGTGGTTCTCATCGCGCCACGGGTCTTGGCCACTCCAGTGCCTGTCGAAGTTGCGTTGCACCAGCCTCATTTGCTTTCTCGCCGCTTCTTCGGCGTACTTCTGCATACGGGTGTCTATAGTAGTGTAGATTTTCAGACCGCTGCTGTACAAGTCGTAACCGTTCTCATCGCACCAGTTTTCTAAGTAATTAGCCACGGCCTCGCGAAAATATTTGGCCTGACCGTCGTAATTGCTCTCAACATTGTAATTCAGCTTTATTGGTAATGCGCTGATAGAGTCGAATTCGGCCTTTGTCAGATCCTTGTGTGTCATCATATTATGCAGCACAGTGTTTCGGCGTTGCAGGCTGTTATCCGGGTGTGATATTGGGTTGTAGTACGTTGTAGCCTTCAGCATACCAACCAGCACGGCAGCTTGTTCAGCCGTCATTTCCGCTGGGGTCGTGTTGAAGTATGTCTTGCAGGCTGTCTTGATGCCGTATGCGTTTGAACCAAAGTCTACCGTGTTAGCGTACATGGTCAATATTTCCTGCTTGTCGTACAGCATCTCAAGTTTTGTGGCGATGATCCACTCTTTACTCTTCATTACGAGTATGCGTACTCCCGGTATTTTGCCAAGCAGACCGGTAGAGTATTGCGTTCTTACGCGGAACATATTTTTCGCCAACTGTTGTGTGATAGTTGATGCACCGCGTGCTTCATGACTGACGATAACATCCTTCAGTACGGCGAACATTCCGATGGGATCAACGCCTCGGTGTTTGTAGAAGCGTTCGTCCTCGGTGTCAATCAGGGCTTTCCAGAACACAGGGTTGACTTCTTCGTATTTCACAGGGGTACGGTTCTCGCTGAAATATTTTCCTATCATCACCCCGTCGGCACTGTATATCTCTGAAGCCTCGCTCGTTGTTGGTTTCTTTATCTGTGAAAAACCTGGCGACTTACCGAACAGCCACAGGAAGTTGATGTCAACCATTCCCAAATACGCAAAGAACGCTACAATAAGCGAAACAATGGCAACCAGTGTCTTCTTGTACCATTTGCTGCCGACGTACAACCCTTTGTACCATCGCCAGAAGGCTTTTATTTTGCGCAGGCACCAGCTAATGAGTCTCCCTGCGTATGAGTTTTTGATTTTCTGGAACATAATATGTTTGTGCTATTTTACGTGCAAATGTAATGAAAAAGCTATATTTTACTTGAATCTGTTGATGTAATTTATGATTTCTTCAATATTGTCGGGTGCGAACCAGTGGATTTCATTGTCACGCTTGAACCATGTTAGTTGTTTGCGACAGTATTTATGTGTGTTACTTTTTATTTTGAAAATAGCTTCGTCAAGAGTGTATTTCCCGTCAAAATAACCGAAAAGCTCTTTGTAACCAACAGTGTTTAAGGCATTCAAAGTCCTGTATGGGTACACTTGCCAGGCTTCTTCAATAAGTCCGCCGGCAATCATTGCGTCAACTCTCTCGTCAATCCTTGAATATAATTCCTCGCGTTCACGGTTGAGCCCGATTTTGATAATCCTGAACGGTCTTTCTTTTTTTTTGTGTGTCCTGAAAGAAGTGTATGTTTTTCCTGTGGATAGGCAAATTTCCAATGCATGTACGAGGCGTTTCGGATTATTTTGGTCTACAACTCTGAAATATTCCGGGTCGAGTTCTTTCAACCTGTCTTTTATGACGCCAAGCCCTTCCGTTTCATACGTTAGTTTTACTTGTCTTCGGATTCCTTCGTCAACTGACGGTATGTCGTCGATGCCGTTACATACGGCATCGACGTACATCATGCTACCGCCTGACATTATCATGTAATCTTTATTTGAGAATAAGTCATTCAATAATTTGATGACATCGTTCTCGAACATCGATGCGTTATAATAGTCATTGATACATAGCTTGCCTACGAAGAAATGTTTCACGCGTTTTTTTTCTTCTGTTGTTGGAGCAGCTGTGCCAACTGGTATCTCCTTGAAAATCTGCCTTGAGTCTGCGTTGATTATGTATGTATCAAACCTTTCAGCAATGTTTAAACATAGAGATGTCTTGCCGACCCCGGTAGGCCCTACGATGACTATCAGTGTCTTCATAAGCACGGACGGGTTTACCTTATAATCCCTCGTTTCGAGCTTTCAACAAAGTCGATGATATAATTTATTTCATTGCTTGCCGGCAAGTTCTTGCGTATTTCTTCTATGCCTTCCTTGAGTACGCCTTTTGAATATAGCAAGCGGTATGCCTCGTGGATGTTGTTAATCAGTTCATTGTTGAAACCTCTACGGCGTAACCCTACAAGATTGATGCCGCAATAGCGTGTGGGCTCTTTCCCTGCGATTATGAACGGCGGAATGTCTTGACTGAAGCGGCATCCGCCTTGTATCATTACGTAGCCGCCGATGTGACAGAACTGATGGCAAAGTACTTCGGCGCTAATTATTGCATTATCGTCAACTGTCACTTCGCCGCCAAACTTGGTTGAATTACCAATGATACATCCGTTGCCAACAACGCAATCATGTGCAATGTGTACATTTTCCATCAACAGGTTGTTTGAGCCAACCATTGTCGTGCCTTTCGATGCAGTACCTCTTGATATGGTGACACTTTCGCGTATGCTGTTATTGTCGCCAATTTCACACGTTGTGTCCTCTCCTTTGAATTTGAGATCTTGCGGTTTAGTGCTTATGCTTGCACCCGGCATTATCTCATTGCCATTACCAATGCGTGCTCCGTAATTTATTGTTACACTGTTCTGGAATACATTATTGTCTCCAATGATAGTGTTTTTGTCAATATAGCAAAACGGGCCGATAATATTGTTGTCACCCAATTTCGCGTCGGGGTGAACGTATGCAAGTGGGCTGATTTGGTTCATGTTTGTACAAAATTTGATAAGGGCAGACTTATAATCTGCCCTTATATTATAATAGGTGTTATTTATTCTTTACAATCTGGGCTGTGAACGTGGCTTCTGATACAACTTTGTCGCCTACGAACACATAGCCTTTCATTGATGAAACCCCGTGACGTACAGGGGCTAGAAGATCCACCTTGAACAACAGGGTATCGCCTGGCACAACCTTCTGGCGGAATTTTACGCTGTCTATCTTCATAAAATACGTAGACCATCTTTCTGGCTCTTCTACTGTGTTGAGCACGAGCAGCCCTCCACATTGAGCCATAGCCTCTACCTGAAGTACCCCCGGCATAACGGGTTCTTGTGGAAAATGCCCTTGAAAGAACGGTTCGTTGCTTGTGACGTTCTTAACTCCGACAATGCTGCTCGGCCCTAAAGCTATTACCTTGTCTACCAGCTGCATCGGATAGCGGTGGGGCAGAAGTTCGCGTATGCGGTTAACGTCCATGATAGGTGCTTCGTTACAGTTGTATATCGGAGCTTGGATCTCATGCTTACGTATTTCGCGGCGCATCAGTCTTGCAAATTTGTTGTTGATTGTATGGCCGGGTTTTGTTGCGATGATACGTCCTTTTATGGGCTTGCCTATCAAGGCCATGTCTCCAACAATGTCAAGCAATTTGTGGCGTGTGCATTCATTCTCCCATACCAACGGCTTATGCTGGATATAACCTAATTTCGTGGCGTCTAGGCGTGGTACGCTAAGGAAATCAGCCAGCTTGTCAAGTTGCTCTTGTGAGATCTGCCTTTCGTATATCACGATGGCGTTATCCATATCTCCGCCTTTTATCAGGTTGGCGCGAAGCAGGGGTTCAATGTCTCTTACGAATACGAATGTACGCGCCGGGGCTATTTCCTCGGCAAAGTCTTCAATGTGGTCAAGTGTTGCGAACTGACTGTTAATGAATTTTGAGTCAAAAGAACACATGGCCGTAAGGCTAAATTCTTCGTCAGGCAATATCGTTATGCAGGAACCAGTCTCAGGGTCTTTTACTTCAATCTTGTTGCGTATTACGTAATAGTCTTTCGGGGCATTTTGCTCCTCTATGCCTATTTCCTGTATCTTACTGATGTATTGTGCGGCAGAGCCGTCAAGAATCGGGAATTCCGGCCCGTTCACTTGTATGAGACAGTTGTCTATTCCGAGCGCATATAAAGCGGCAAGGGCGTGTTCTACTGTTGAAATTTTCACCTCACCTTTACCAAGTACTGTCCCACGCTGGGTATCAACCACGTTTTCTGCTATTGCATCGATTACGGGTTGTCCGTCTAAGTCAATCCTTTGTATTTTGTATCCAGTGTTTTCTGCTGCGGGGTTGAATGTTATTGTCAAGTTCAATCCCGTGTGCAAGCCTTTCCCGCAAAGGGCGAAGCTGCCTTTCAGTGTATTCTGTTTTGACATTTCCGTTATTTATTATTTATTGTCTGTTTTAATTCTTCAACTTGTTTCTGTAGCTCGTTAAGCTGCTTGTAAATCTCTGGCAACTTGCGTGTTATGGCTATTGACTTAAAGTAAGCCTTAGGCGCCATTGGCGGTGTGCCGATAAGCGTCTCGTTGCCTTTGATATTGCCTGGCACGCCTGATTGTGCTCCAAGGAATGTCTTATCACCGATGTTGATGTGCCCTGATATACCAACTTGACCGCCAAACATACACCATTTGCCTATCTTTGTGCTGCCTGCCACGCCTACTTGTGCCGACATCACCGTGTTCTCACCTACTTCTACGTTGTGGGCTATCTGTACAAGATTGTCCAGTTTCACTCCTTTGCGTATTATCGTGGTTCCCATAGTTGAGCGGTCAACACACGTGTTTGCACCTATCTCTACATCGTCTTCAATCGTTACGATGCCAATTTGTGGTATCTTGTCGTATCCTTCGGTATTTGGGGCAAAGCCGAAGCCGTCTGCGCCTATCACCGAGCCTGCGTGTATAGTCACTTTGCTGCCAAGTTTGCATCCTTGGTATATGGTGACGTTGGGATAAATCTGGCAGTTTTCGCCAATTTTCACTCCATCTTCTATTACAGCGTGCGGGTGAATAAGCGTGCCGTCGCCAATCTCAACATTGTCTCCGATGTAAGCAAATGCACCGATGTAGCAATCTTTTCCAATCTTTGCGCTCTCCGAAATGAAAGCGGCTTTGCTCACGCCGCTTTTCTTTGGTAGCGCCGCCTGATATACCTGCAACAGCTTGGCTACGCACTCGTAAGCGTTCTTTACCCTTATGAGGGTCGCATTTACGGGCTTTTCAAGCACAAAGTCTTCGTTGACAAGCACAACGCTTGACTGTGTATCGTAAATATAATGTGTGTATTTGGGATTTGATAGGAACGAAATCGCTCCCGGCACCCCTTCTTCTATCTTTGCGAAGGTGTGTATCTTGGCATTCTCGTCACCCTCAACTTTGCCTTCTATGAAACTTGCTATTTGTTTTGCCGTAAATTCCATTGCAATGTAATTACATTTAATAGATGCAAAGATAAATAATTTTATTCAAAAACGTTGGTAACATAAATAATATTTGCGAATTTTTTTGGAAAGTAGGGATATGTTCATTACTTCAGACGCTTCGCTAATATCTTTTAACGTGTCATCTTTGAACAGGATTGTAATTCTGTCATCGTTGACGTCGTACATATCTTTTTGTATCGTATCAACGCTCATAAGGTATTTGCGGGCCTCGTCGCTGCTTACGTTGAATTGGCCGGCAAGTTTCCGTGCGGTCTCCTCGATGCGTTCTTCTTCTATTGGTGTGACTGATATTTCCACCTTGAACAGGTTTCGATTGATGATGTCGGCAGAAAGGGTTGACAATATTTTGTCCTTGTTATCCATCCAAACTTTCAGCGCGCTCCAGATGTCGTTATCGTCGAGCAGCGAGTAGTAGTGTTGTGCCTTGTCGTCGGCCTTGAACGTCTCGGCCGTAACGTCGTTGTAGAGGAAATAGTGCAGGCACGGTGTGGCGAAGATGTCACAACCCTCGCGGGCCAGTTGCTTGGCGCGCAGCAGAGCGTTTACGAGCACCTTTTCGCTTGATACGGTCGTCTTGTGCAGGTACACCTGCCAGTACATCAGACGCCTGGCCATCAGGTAGTTCTCGATTGAATACAAGCCTTTTGAGTTAACCACTAAGTTGTCATCGTGCACGTCAAGCATCTTTATTATCCTTGCGCAGCCTATGTTGCCCTCGGTGACGCCGGTGAAGAAACTGTCGCGGCGCAGGTAGTCTAAGCGGTCCATGTCCAACTGACTGCTGATTAGCTGGTGTAGGAATTTCTTGGGATATTCGTTTTTGAATATCTTGAGTGCGAGGTTTAGTTCGCCTTTTACCTCGCGGTTGATTTGTTCCATCATCAGCAGCGATATTTCTTCATGGCTTATGCTGTTTACAAGGGTGTGTTCAAGCACATGGGAGAACGGGCCGTGTCCGATGTCGTGCATCAGGATGGCAGCCTCCACTGCTTCCTCCTCGCTGTCGAAAATAAAGTTCCCCTTCTGCGTAAGTGATGTGATGGCCTCGCTCATTAAGTGGAAAGCACCAATAGAGTGTTGAAATCTTGTGTGCTGTGCCGAGGGGTACACCATCGATGTAAGCCCTAACTGTTTTATCCTTGTCAACCTTTGCATCAGCGGATGTTCCACGATTCGCAGTAGCAGTCCGCGCGGTATCTTGATAAATCCAAATATTGGGTCGCTGATTATCTTACTGTCGTTCATTTACTTTATTTTTTATGAATGTCCGCAAAGCTCCCATTCA
This sequence comes from uncultured Prevotella sp., assembly GCA_944320285.1. Taxonomy (GTDB): domain Bacteria; phylum Bacteroidota; class Bacteroidia; order Bacteroidales; family Bacteroidaceae; genus Prevotella. Next base: position 9,738 of record CALUGX010000036.1, on the reverse strand, counting down.
TCAGTAGTTAAAGAAGTTAAAGTAGTTTTTCGCTTTGCTCAAGGAAACTTCGCTCCCTACTAAATTCCAATGTTTTATCTTTCCACTTTTTCACTTTTTATATTCGGAAGGAATATCGCCACGATGCCGAGCAACGGTAGCCACGTACTCACTTTGAATACAAACTCAATGCTCGTTATGTCGGCCAACCAGCCGAAAAACGCTGAGCCTATACCGCCCAACCCAAACATCAGACCGAAGAACACGCCGGCAATCATTCCCACTTTATCAGGTTTCAGGTCGGTGGCGTAAACTACTATCGCCGAAAATGCAGATGCTATTATCAGGCCTGTCATTACAGACATCGCCACCGTGCCCCATAGTCCGAGGTAGGGCAGGGCGAGGGTGAAAGGAGCCGCACCAAGGATTGAAAAGAGTATCACGTATTTACGTCCGTAGCGGTCGCCGAGGATGCCGCCCGCAAGCGTGCCTATGGCAAAGGCCGCAAGATAGGCGAACAGACAGAATTGCGACGCCTGCACCGACACGCCGAACTTGTCGATAAGGTAAAACGTGAAATAGCTCGTCATGCAGGCGTTGAAGAAATATTTTGAGAATATCATCAGCACTAAAATTGCCAACGCCACGCGCACCGTCCTTTCCGGGAGATTGCACTCTCCGGCACGCCTTTTGCCTGTCTGTGCCTTTATCTTCGTCAGCACCATGCTGTACCATGCTCCGACGCGCGTCAGCAGCAGTGCGGCGAGCAATGCTGCCAAGGCAAACCATGCCACGGCGTGTTGCCCGAATGGTATCACGATTAGAGCAGCCAACAACGGACCAATGGCACTGCCGCCATTGCCTCCTACCTGAAATATTGACTGCGCAAAGCTCTTTCTGCCGCCCGACGCAAGCTGTGCCACGCGCGATGATTCGGGATGGAACACTGACGAGCCGCAGCCAATCAAAGCAACCGACAGCAGTATTGGCGCAAAGCCCGGCGCAAAAGCTAATGCCAGCAGTCCGGTGAGCGTGAAACACATCCCCAAGGCCAGCGAGTATGGTTGTGGATGTCGGTCGGCGTAGTTGCCAACGAACGGTTGGAACACTGACGACGTTAATTGGAACACTAACGTGATGATGCCTATCTGGGCGAAAGTGAAGCTGAACTTGTCTTTCAGCAGCGGGTAAAGTGCAGGGATTACCGACTGTATCATGTCGTTCAGCAGATGGCACGCGCCGATGGTGAACAGTATTGAGTAAGTGGTGCCTTCCGCGATATGCGGATGGCCTTTTATCTTGTTTATTACGTTGTCAAGCATTTGCCTTTATTTTTCTTTTCATCGTTATTTTTGGATTTTGCAAAATTAACATCTTTTCCATAAATGGCAAATGTAAGTTACAACTATTTGTGTTTTTAGGCAGTCTTATTATCTAACACCGTTGCACGCAAAGGTTGCGTAAATTTCCTTTATAGACTGTCCGTTGGTGTATGTAAGGTCGTACCGACGTTAAGCGTTCCGTCCGGTCAGGCGGTGGTAGAGTTATAGTCGAAGGTTATGGAATGCTCTATTGAATATTTTTTCGGCTTCAAGTAACATCTGATATGCAATGAACGTAGAGAATTCTTGAATTTCATAATTGGCGTTTGTCAACGTAAAACGGGCTTTTTTGTCATTTGTCTATTTCTGTTTTGTATGGTAATTTCGTTGAAATAGGTTGGCAAAGCGGCGTTTGTAGGTGTTTTTGACCGCTGTTTGCCGTCATTGAGGATGTCAATGACGGCAAACGAGGATATAAAAGGGCATCTTTTGGGGAGGTAAAAGCCGTCATTACTAGTAGTAAAAGCCGTCATTACATATTGAATTGACGGCTTTTACTAATTAAAAAGGCCATTGCAGTGCCTTTTAAGGAATGCTTTTGATACACAAAATTACTGAAAAGAATATAACGAGTTGATATCCAGACGATTACACTTGCACATCACAGATTTGTGTATTTGCGTCCTGCGGGCTTTTTATTTTAAAATAACACGCGTATAGAGGCGTCAACGGAAATCAGTTTGTAATATCTGACGGCAGATTGCTTACATAAAGAACAACCGCCTACAAGGTTGCCGTGAACCATATAGGCGGTTGTTTTTTTGTTTGTTATTGTTTTTAGCATTGTATTTTGTCGAGTTCTGCAGCCATTTCCGCTTGCAGTTCTTTGGCCTTGACAGCTGCCACCTCGGCAAAGTCGATGCCGGCGGAAGCGTAGATTATGCCTCGGCTGCTGTTAACAAGTAGTCCACAATCATTAGTCATGCCGTAGCGACACACCTCTTGCAGGCTTCCTCCTTGTGCGCCTACGCCCGGCACGAGAAGGAAGTGCGTGGGTGCCACGGCACGGATGTCCTTGAACATTTCGCCTTGGGTGGCTCCTACAACGTACATCATGCGGTCGTCGCCGGCCCAGGCCTGCGATTTACGGATTACTTTTTCAAAGAGGCGTTCGCCGTCTTTGTCTTCGGTGAGCTGGAAGTCGTGCGAGCCTTTGTTGCTCGTCAGTGCCAGCAGAATCACCCACTTGTCGCTATATCCGAGGAAAGGCGTAACGCTGTCTTCACCCATATACGGCGCAACGGTGAGTGCGTCGATGTCGTACTCCTCGAAGAACGTGCGGGCGTACATCGCCGACGTGTTGCCTATGTCGCCACGCTTGGCGTCGGCTATGATGAAGTGGTTGGGGTATTTCTCTTTCAAGTATTTCACCGTACGCTCGAACGAGGCAATGCCCTTAGTGCCCATACACTCGTAGAAGGCGAGGTTGGGCTTGTAGGCCACGCAGTAATCGGCGGTGGCATCAATGATGGCTTTGTTAAAATCGAAGATTGGGTCTTCGTTACCGAGCAGGTGTGTCGGTATCTTCTTGATATCGGTGTCAAGGCCTACGCAAAGAAAACTTTTCTTCGCGAAAATCTGTTCGATAAGTTGTTGTCGGGTCATAATTCATTTTATTTAGTTGTGGAGCTCAGAAGTTATGTAATCAAGGGGGTAAGACAATGCCATTGTCGTTTTTATTTTCGATAAAGATATAATTGCGAAGCCTTTGTCTTAACTCCTTATAAAACTATAATTCCGCTTCTTTCATCCTTTCGGCATTCTCGGCTACAGTCAGAGCGTCAATCATGTCTTTGATGTCGCCGCTGAGAAAACCTTGCAGGTCGTGAGTGGTGTAGCCAATACGATGGTCGGTGACGCGGCCCTGTTGGAAGTTGTATGTGCGTATCTTTGCGCTGCGGTCGCCCGTTGAGACGAGTGTCTTGCGTCGACTTGCTATGTCGTCGATGTATTTCTGGTGCTCGCGGTCGTAGATGAAAGTGCGCAGACGCGACAGAGCGCGTTCCTTGTTTTTCGGCTGGTCACGTGTCTCGGTGCACTCTATAAGTATCTCCTCCACCTCGCCTGTGTTGGGGTTCTTCCACGGGTAGCGCAGACGTACGCCGGACTCCACCTTGTTGACGTTCTGTCCGCCGGCTCCTGAACTTCGGAACGTGTCCCACTTGATGTCGCCCTCATTGATGTTCACCTCGAACTTGTCAGCTTCAGGCAACACTGCTACGGTTGCCGCACTAGTGTGCATACGGCCTTGAGTCTCGGTAGCCGGCACTCTTTGCACACGGTGTACGCCAGACTCGTATTTCAATGTGCCGTAAACATTGTCGCCGCTCACGGCGAAGTCTATTTCCTTGTAACCACCTACTGCGCCCTCGCTAACGCTTGTTACAGAGAGTGTCCAGCCCATTGTGTCACAGAACTTCTTGTACATCTGGAACAGGTCGCCGGCAAAAAGCGCAGCCTCGTCGCCGCCAGTGCCTGCACGGATTTCCATCTGTACGTTCTTTGCGTCCTCAGGATCTTTTGGCACAAGTGCCAACTTGATTTCTTCCTCAATCTTCGGTTGCAGCTCTTCGTTGACCTGTAGTTCTTCGCGTGCCATCTCTTTAAGATCCGGGTCGCTTTCGTTTGCCAGTATGTCTTTGGCTTCTTTTATAGAGTTTAGGCACGCAATGTATTTTTTGCGTGCTTTCATTATGTCATCAAGGTCTTTATACTCTCGTGTCAATCGCACATACCGCTCCTGGTCAGAAATAACAGCAGGGTCGGTAATGAGTGTTGATATTTCCTCGTAACGGCTTTCAAGACCTTCAAGTTTCTCAAGTATGCTGTTGTTGTCAGGCATTGATTAAATTATTTATGTGACATAATTAAGGAGTTTGTGCGGTTAAGGAGTTAAGACAAATATTGTGTTGTCTGTGCATTTATATGTCTTTACTCCTTAACTACAGAACTTCTTAGCTACTGTTAAGATAGAATTAATAATTAAATTCTCCAAACTCAGACTTTATCATCAGGCTCTTTTTGCCTTCCTCTATGTAACCTATTATTTGGGCGTCGATGTTAAAGCTCTTGCTTATGGCTATCACCTTATCGGCCGTTTCTGGGCTGACGTAGATTTCCATGCGGTGTCCCATATTGAACACTTTGTACATTTCTTGCCAGTCAGTGCCGCTTTGTTCTTTTATTATCCTGAACAACGGAGGCACAGGGAACATATTGTCTTTTACCACGCGACAGTTATCGCCTACGAAATGGAGCACCTTTGTCTGTGCGCCACCGGTGCAATGCACCATTCCGTGAATTTCAGAACGCAACTCGTCGAGAATCTTTTTTATTACAGGAGCATAGGTACGGGTGGGTGAAAGGACTAATTGACCAATGTTGACAGGGGCGTCGGATATGGTATCCGTGAGCTTGTAATTGCCGCTGTAGACAAGTTCTTCAGGCACAGCATGGTCGTAGCTCTCTGGGTATTTTTGTGCAATGTACTTCGAGAATACGTCGTGGCGTGCGCTGGTGAGACCGTTGCTGCCCATACCGCCGTTGTAACGATTCTCGTAAGTAGCTTGTCCGAATGATGCAAGACCGACAATAATGTCACCCGGACGTATGTTAGCGTTATTGATAACATCGCTCCGTCTCATCCTGCACGTAACTGTGGAATCGACAATGATTGTCCTGACGAGGTCGCCAACGTCGGCAGTCTCACCGCCGGTGGCGTAGATGCCGATACCCATGTCACGCATTGAGGCCAGCAACTCATCCGTTCCGTTGATGATTGCAGAGATTACTTCGCCCGGCACAAGCATTTTGTTGCGGCCTATTGTGCTCGACACCAATATGTTGTCAACGGCTCCGACACAGAGCAAATCGTCCGTGTTCATTATCAATGCGTCTTGAGCAATGCCTTTCCATACGCTCAAGTCGCCCGTTTCTTTCCAATATGTGTACGCCAATGATGATTTCGTGCCGGCTCCGTCGGCGTGCATGATATTGCAATATTCCGGGTCTCCACCGAGAATGTCAGGTATGATTTTACAGAAAGCCTGCGGAAATATGCCTTTATCGATGTTCTTGATGGCGTTGTGTACGTCTTCCTTTGCGGCCGATACGCCGCGCATCATATATCGGTTGCTTGTATCCATTACTGTTCTTTTTTATTGCAAGTTGTTCATTAGTTACTAAGTCCACAGTGGCGGGTAAACATAGGCAGATTGCCTTGTTGTTTGTCTGTTGACAACTTGTCTGTTTGTATCTTGTTATTTGTCTGCTGACGTGCCGTTCCAGAATTCCCAGCTTGCGAACGCTTGCAGCAAAAGCATTTCTAAACCGTTCTTAACCGTTGCCCCATGTTCAGCTCCTTTTTTCATGAATAGTGTCTGGTCGGGGTTATAGAGCAGGTCGTAGAGCAGGTTTTTGCTATCCATTGCCTCGTATGGCAATAGTGGACATTCGTCTATATGTGGGTACATACCGCACGGGGTGCAGTTTATGATGACATTGTATTCCCTTACAACATCTGGCGTAATCTTTTCATACTGTATTGTTCCGGGGCGTTCATAGCGGCTGACGAACACCGTCTCAAGTCCAAGTGACTTAAGTCCGTAATTAATGGCCTTTGACGCTCCACCTGTTCCCAGTATCAACGCTTTCTTGTGAAATCGTTCAAGTAGAGGCTCGATGCTTTTCGTGAAGCCTATGACATCGCTGTTGTAGCCTTTTAGGATGGTGTCGTTGCCCTTGTGTTCCACACGTATCACATTGACGGCTCCTATGGCCCTGGCTTCCGGACTTACTGTATCAAGGAAGCTGATCACCTTTTCTTTATAAGGAATGGTGACGTTCAGTCCCTTCAATTCAGGGTTGGATGCCAATATTTCCGGCAGCTCGTCTATTGTCGGTATCTCGAAGTTGATGTATTCCGCGTCAATGTTTTCGTTCTCGAATTTCTCATTGAAATAGCTGATTGAGAACGAGTGGCCCAGCGGATAGCCTATCAGTCCGTATTTATCCATAATGTTTTGTTTATTTTGTCGCGAAATAACAAGTGCAGATGCCAAACGTAAGACGTTTGAACTTAGCTTCAGTAAATCCGGCTTTCTTGAATATTCCGACCATTTCTTCACCTTGCGGAAAAGACTCTATGGTGGATATTAGATATTTGTATGCTTCAGTGTCCCTTGACACCAGCTTTCCGTAAACCGGCAGCAGAGTGTGTGAATAAAGCCAAAACAGTTGTTTCATAGGGAAACGTAATGGCCGGCTAAGTTCCAGAACACTCATCTTTCCGCCAGTTTTCAGTACTCGGCACATCTCTTTTAGGCATTTGTCGAGGTTCTGGAAGTTTCTTATGCCGAAAGCTGTCGTTATTGCGTCAAAGCTGTTGTCTGGGAAAGAGAGGTTTTCGCAATCATCTTTTTTGAAAGATATTATATTGTCCAACCTCTCGTTTCGGGCTTTTTCCATACCGATGAGCATCATACCTTCGGATATGTCAACACCGACTACTTTATTCGGATGTAACCGCTTCGCAGACATTATGGCAAAGTCGCCAGTGCCTGTTGCAATGTCAAGTATGGCCGATGGCTTATAGGGAGCCAGTTGTCTTATGGCAGTCTTCCTCCAGATAATGTCTATCCAGAAAGAAAGGCGGTGGTTTAGCAAATCGTATGAGTGGGCGATGTTGTCGAACATCGTTTCCACCTGTTTGCTCTTTTCCATCCCGTTACCGTAAGGCGTTATAGTCTCCTGCTTGTAGGCCATATCGTAATTGAAGTTGAGAATTAAGAATTTAAAAATTATGATTTGTTTTTCTGCGTAATGCCTTTTTCATAAGGCAAAGGTAATCATGATTTTCAATTCTTAACTCTCAATTTTAAATTATTATCAGATGGTTTTAAGATACTCTTTAACGTTCTTCTCAATGCGTGCGGCGATGTCGCCTTCCTCGGTCGCCTTGTCGAACTTATCACCCGTAATGTGCTCGAACAGTTCGATGTAACGCTCGCTTACGCTTTCGGCGTATTCGTCGGTTATTTCAGGCATAACCTGTCCCGGCTCGTTCATGAAGTTGTGTTCGATGAGCCACTGGCGCACAAATTCTTTTGAAAGTTGGCGTTGCGGTTCACCTTTCTCGAACTTCTCTTCGTATCCGTCAGCGTAGAAATAGCGGCTGCTGTCGGGGGTATGTACTTCGTCGATGAGGTAAACCTTGCCGTCGCGCTTGCCGAACTCGTATTTTGTGTCAACGAGTATGAGACCGTGCTTGGCTGCAATCTCTTGTCCGCGGGCGAAAATCTTGCGGGTATAGTCTTCCATGACCTCGTAGTCCTCCTTGCTTACGATGCCTTGGGCAATGATTTCCTCCTTCGAGATGTTCAAGTCGTGGCCTTCGTCTGCTTTGGTGGTCGGGGTTATGATGGGTTCGGGGAAACGCTGGTTTTCCCTCATTCCGTCAGGCAGTTTCACTCCGCAAAGTTCACGGCAGCCTTTTTGGTATTCACGCCATGCAGAGCCTGTCAGTATCGAGCGGATTATCATTTCGACGCGGAAGCCTTCACATTTCAGTCCAACAGTAACCATCGGGTCGGGTGTGGCGAGTTTCCAGTTGGGGCAGATGTCCTTTGTCTGGTCGAGGAATTTGGCTGCGATTTGGTTCAGCACTTGTCCCTTGAAGGGTATTCCCTTGGGCAGGATTACGTCGAATGCCGAAATCCTGTCGGTCGCAATCATGACGATGATGTCGTCGTTGATGTTGTAAACGTCGCGCACCTTTCCGTGGTAAACGCTCTTTTGTCCATCAAAATGGAAGTCTGTTTTTGTTAATGCTTTCATTGTCGTTGTATTTTACGGCTGCCTCAGACGGCTTTTCACTGAGCGTCTTACGGCGGTTTTATTGTTATTTTATTTCTTTTTTATTTGTTGTGACTGTATTTTGTTGCTCACTGTCGGCTTTGTCAAAAGCTTGCACTATGCGTGTCACGAGTTTATGCCTTACGATGTCTTCCCCGTTCAAACGTATAATCGAGATACCATCAACGTCTTTCAGTATGTCAATGGCGCGCCGCAGTCCGCTTTGTGTGCCGTGAGGCAGGTCCACTTGCGTCAAATCGCCGGTGATTATCATCTTTGTATTCCATCCCATTCTTGTGAGGAACATTTTTATTTGGGCAGTTGTAGTGTTCTGTGCCTCGTCAAGTATCACAATGGCGTCGTTCAGCGTGCGTCCTCTCATGAACGCAAGCGGGGCTATCTGGATGACGTTTTTCTCAATCAGGTCTTGCAGTTTTACTGCCGGAAGCATATCTTCGAGGGCGTCATAGAGAGGTTGCAGATAGGGGTCAATCTTCTCTTTCATGTCGCCAGGCAGGAAACCGAGCTTTTCACCGGCCTCCACTGCAGGGCGGCTTAGTATTATCTTTTTCGCCATTTTCTCCTTTAGCGCTTTCACTGCGAGGGCTATACTAAGGTAGGTCTTCCCTGTACCGGCCGGACCAATGGCAAACACCATGTCGGTCTTTTCATACGCATCTATCAGTCTTTGCTGGTTTTCGCTGCGGCTTTTTATGGGTCTTCCCGATATGTTATACACCACAACATCTTTCGCAGAGTCTTCTTTAGTCTTACGACCTTTTATTATATTAATAATGTCTTCTTCATTGATAGAGTTGTATTTCAGCACGTGTTTCCTCAGCTTCTCTATGTTTTCCTCGAATATCGCCATCTGTTCCTCATCGCCGAGTACACGCATCACGTTGTCACGTGCTACAATTCTGAGTTTGGGGTATAACGCCTTGATTATCTGGAGATAAGAATTTCCCACCCCATATAACACTACGGGATCGATGTCTTCAAGTACGATGTGTTTCTCTATCAATGTCGTTTATAATTTATAATTATTGTGCAAAATTACTGTTTTTTTTTTAACCACCATTGATTTTATTCCATTTATATGTATAATTTTTCACTGTTGGCGGGTGGGCTTGTTGTCGATTGTGGTTCGCGTCAATATTTCGGGTTGTGTGAAATGCCATGTATTGCCTTGTAATATGTGCCGTTTTGCAAGATGAAAGGGTACGTTTTGCCGTGTGTTTTATGGCCTTTTGCCATACTATTGATAACATATTGATAATCAAAGAGATATATGATGTATCAAAATTTAATGTTTATACCGTTTTATGCGATGTTTTTATTGTTTTGCGATATTGCCGTATGCTGTGTTTTTATGGTTCATCCGCAGTTCAGGTGTATGTTAGAATCATGCAGTGCAAACAGCCTTAGTTTGAAATACTTGTCGTCCCTGAAGCCGTATGCGTTCCTTTTAAGCACTTTGATTTTGTTGTTGATACCCTCGACCTTCGCCGTAGAGAAGCGGCAG